>CAZMGO010000156.1:0-5528 GCA_964565845.1 uncultured Oscillospiraceae bacterium
CGTGCGGCAAACCCGTCGCGGTGTCGATGATGTGCCCGAACAGCTCCTCGCACAGCGCCTTCAGCAGATCGTCCTTCGTTTCGAAATGCGCATAAAAGGTGGTTCGTCCCACGTCCGCCGCATCGATGATCTCCTGCACGGAAATCTGATGGTAGTGCTTTTTTGAAAGCAGCTCCGCGAAGGCGGCAAAAACCGCCTCTCTTGTTTTCCTCTGCCGTCTGTCCATTCCCTGCCTCCCGAACAATTTGCAAAATCTGTTCCGAACCGAATGATCCGAAAAAACTGCGCCTTGCCTGTCCGCCGGTTCCGCGGTACAATGGATTTGAAACCGAACAGGTCATTCCGTATCGAATACATGATACGCGTAAAGACCCGCGGTGTCAAGAGAAAGAGGTGTCCGAAATGGCAAAACGAATCAATGATTTTCTGGCGGGGCTGCCGATGACCATCGTCGGCGGCGTGTTCCTTTTGCTCAGCTTCATCCTGCCGAGGGCGGGCGTCCGCGTGCCCGTGGATCCCGCGTGGGCGACGGTTGCAATCTGCGGCATTCCGCTTTTGTACCTTGCGGTATGGCGCATTCTCCACAACCCCGGCATCAGCAAGATTTCGTCCGCGCTTCTGATTACCATCGCGATGCTTGCCGCCATTGCCATCGGCGATTTGTTCGCCGCCGGCGAGGTCGCCTTTATCATGGCCATCGGCGCGCTTTTGGAGGACGCGACCACAAACCGGGCAAAAAAGGGTCTGAGAAAGCTGATCGCGCTGGCTCCGACGCAGGGACGGCGCATTCGGGACGGAAAAGAAGAAATGCTTCCCGCCGAGGAAATCATGGAAAACGACGTTCTCCGCATTCTGCCCGGAGAAACCGTTCCCGTGGACGGCGTAATCCTAAGCGGAGAAACCTCCGTCGATCAGTCCGTCATGACCGGAGAATCGCTGCCCGTTGACAAGGCGCCCGGGGACGGCGTGTACTGCGGCACCATCAACCGCTTCGGCACCATCGACATTCGCGCGACGAAGGTCGGCGAGGACAGCTCGCTCAAAAAACTCATCCGCATGGTGCGGGAGGCGGAGGACAAAAAGGCGCCGATGGCAAGAATCGCCGACCGCGCGGCAAGCTGGCTCGTTCCGGCGGCGATGCTGATTGCGGTTGTCGCCGGTCTCGTGACGCGGGACATCGTGCGGGCGGTTACGGTGCTTGTGGTGTTCTGCCCCTGCGCGCTGGTTCTGGCGACGCCCACCGCCATCATGGCGGCCATCGGGCAGGCGACCAAGCGCGGCGTAATCATCAAATCCGGCGAGGCGCTGGAAAAGCTGGGCAAGGTTGACACGATTGCCTTTGACAAAACCGGCACGCTTACCTACGGCAGGCTGGAGATAAGCGACCTTCTTCCCCTCGCCCCCGGGCTGGACGAAAACCGGCTTTTGTATCTGGCGGCCTCCGCCGAGGCAAAGAGCGAGCATCCGCTGGGTCGGGCGGCGGTGGCGTTTGCCCAAGCGCGCGGGCTGACCCTCGGCGAAGCCTCGGGCTTCAAGATGACGGCGGGAAAGGGCGTTTCCGCCGAGGTGGACGGCCTTCGGCTTCTCTGCGGCAGCGAAAAATATCTGCGGGAGAACGGCGTTTCCGTGACGGCGGACGGCGCCGCCGCGCTGGAGGCGCTTCGCCTGCAGGGAAAGGCCTGCATACTCGTCGCGGCGGACGGCGCATGCGTCGGCGTGCTTGCGCTGTCGGACGCGCTGCGCCCGGAGGCGGCTCCGATGGTGCGCAGGCTCGCCGCCATGCACACGAAAACGGTGCTTTTGACCGGCGACAACCAAAAGGCCGCGGCGTATTTCGCGGATCGGGTCGGAATCCGCGAGGTATACGCCGAGCTGCTGCCGGAGGACAAGGTCGGCCGCCTTGCGGAGCTTGCGCGGCAGGGCCGAAGCGTGTGCATGATCGGCGACGGCGTGAACGACGCGCCGGCGCTGAAAACGGCGAGCGTCGGCGTCGCCATGGGCAGCATGGGCAGCGACATTGCCGTGGAGGCCGCGGACATTGCGCTGATGAACGACGATCTTTCGAGAATTCCCTACCTGAAGCGGCTCTCCAGCGCGACGGTGAAAACCATCCGCTTCAGCATCACGCTTTCCATGTGCATCAACCTGCTCGCGGTCACGCTCTCCGTCCTCGGCATGCTGAACCCCACCACCGGCGCACTGGTTCATAACGCCGGCTCGTGCTTCGTGGTGCTGATTGCCGCGCTTCTGTACGACCGAAAATTCGAGTAAATCCGCCAATCCGTTCATAAAGCCCCGCCAGCACGCGCCTGCCAATCGGCCTCGGCGCGTGCTGGCGCTTTTTCTGCGCTTTTTTTCGCAGACCCTGTTGACTTTTCCTGTCTACCGTAGTAGACTATATACGAAGTCTAATAATGTAGACAAGGAGGCGCGGACATGAACATTCCGAAAATCCACGAAAGCGAATACCGATTCTGCCTGATTCTATGGGCGCACGAGCCGACTTCGGCTGCCGAGCTTGCAAGGCTCTCTCATGAGCAGCTGGGCTGGAAGCGAACCACCACCTACACCGTTATCAAGCGTCTGGGTGAGCGCGGCGTTCTGAAAAACGAAAACGGCGCCATCGTTTCCCTTGTATCCAAGGAGGAAGCGCAGGCGCACGAGATTGACGAGCTGGTTGAAAAGCGGTTTGAAGGCTCCCCGCCCGCCTTCATCGCCGCGTTTACGAAGCATCAAAAAATGTCCGACGCGGAGCTTGACGAGGTGCAGCGCATGATCGACCGCATCCGGAAGGGAGGCGCGCAATGAGCGAGCTTTTTTTGAAAATCATCAACCTGAGCATTTCCGCAGGCTGGCTGATTCTGGCCGTGCTGCTTCTCCGGCTCGTCTTAAAGAAGGCGCCCAAATGGATTCACGTCCTGCTTTGGGGCCTTGTCGCGCTTCGATTGGTTTGTCCGTTCTCCATCGAAAGCGCCTTGAGCCTGATTCCGAGCGCCGAAACCATACCGCTGAATATCGGGCAGGATACCGCCCCCGCCATTCACAGCGGCGTCGGCATTTTAAACGACGCCGTCAATCCGATTCTCAGCCAGTCGAACACGCCGATGCTTGGCGCAAGCGCAAATCCCCTGCAAATCGCCCTTGCCGTCCTTGAATTCCTCTGGCTTCTCGGCATGCTTGCCATGGCATTCTACACGGCGCTCAGCTATTGGCGACTGCGCCGCAGGGTTGCCACAGCCGTTCGCCTCCGGGACAACATTTTCCAGAGCGAGAGCGTGCGCTCCCCGTTCGTCCTTGGCGTCCTCCGCCCCAGAATCTACCTGCCGTTTAAAATAAACGCGCAGGATCGGGCGCACGTCATCGCTCACGAGCAGGCTCACATTCGCCGGCGGGATCACTGGTGGAAGCCCCTCGGTTTTCTTCTGCTGACGATTCACTGGTTCAATCCCCTGATGTGGCTGGCGTATGCGCTGCTGTGCCGCGACATCGAGCTTGCCTGCGATGAAAGGGTGATCAAACGGCTTGGCAGCGAGCAGAGAGCCGATTATTCGCAGGCGCTGGTCGCCTGCAGCCTAAGCCGCCGCACGACGGTCGCCTGTCCGCTTGCCTTCGGGGAGGTAGGCGTAAAGGCGCGCGTACGGTCTGTGATGAATTATAAAAAGCCCGCCTTCTGGACGGTCATTTTGGCTGTCGTCCTCTGCATCGTCGCCGCCGTCTGCTTCCTGACGAATCCGACGCTGGACGGCGATACGCCGAATTCCGCGAAGGTGGAAAATGCGGAGGTACGCAATTCGGACGAAGCCGTCCCCACGCGCGTCACATTTGAAGCGGAAATCCTTGAAATTCGCGAGGGATATTTCCTTGTAAAGCCGAGCGGCGATTGGGCGGCGAATCGCGCGGAGACCATCGAGGTTCCCATGCAAAACATGAATCCCGCCCAGGAGCCGCAGGTCGGAGACCGAATCGAAATCACCTGCAGCGGCGAACGCCTCGAGGCCAACCCGGCAAGGCTGAGCGAGGTTTCTCACATCACCGTGGTTGAAACCGCTGTCCAGAGCGAACCGCCCGAGCTTCCCGAGGAAGCCCTTGCCTTGACCGGAGCTTGGGTCTTGGATGCCGCCAGCACGGAAAAAAGCAATCCGGGACTCTCCCTGCAGGCGCTGCTCGGAACGACCCCGGCTGATTCCGACGCTTCCCTGCGCTTGAAAAGCGATGGAACGATGGAATGCCGCATGGGCGCCTTCACCGGAAGCGGCACATGGTATCCCGACGGAGACACCGGGCGCTATGTCGCCGAGCTGACCGCCTCTCCGGAGATACAAAACGAAGTCCTCTCCTTTTACGAATTCAGGGAAAGCCCGGCGCGCGAGCGCTATCTGGTTCTCGATTATGATGGGTATTCCCTCTATTGGGCGCAGTCCGGCGCATAACGCAATCTCGCGCAATCGGAAATTCGCACAAGGCCGCGCCGCAGAGCACACTCCCTGCGGCGCGGCCTTCATGCCTGCCGACCATCCATGGACGCAAGCCTCGCGAAAACCTCCTGCGTCAGCTCCTCAATCGATCTGCCGGTCGTGGAAACGCGCATGCCGGGCAGGGCGACCACCCCTGCCATGGCCAAGTCCATATTTTCCATGCACCAGCAGCTCTCCTCCTCCCCGCGCTTCAGAATGCGGTCATGAATCGTCTGACGATCCGCCTCCAAAATGATCAGCTCGGTTTTGATGTTTGCGTCCCTCAGCCTTTGAACAATCCCGTAGGATTTCTCCCGAAGCAGGGTCATGGGAACCAGAATATCCTTGTGAAACCGCTCGTGAATGTCCTTCAGAAGCCGATAGCAGAACTCTGCCCACAACGGATAATCCTCAAAAATATAGCCGTATGGACAGTCCGGGTAATTCCCGCGAACCGCGTTTCCGACCTCCTCGGCATCGAAAATCAACGCATTTTCCATCCGCGCCGCCATTGCCTCCGCCAGCGTCGATTTTCCCACGCCATACGCGCCGCTGATCCAAAGAATCATAAAAACCCTCCTGCCGCAAACCCTGTTTCGAAATCCAATCGCCCAAGAGAAAGACCCCTCGCCAATCACGCCGTCCGCTGCGCTCTCCCCGCAGCTTTTATGGCAGCAGCCGCTTTCCGCACCGCCGCCAGCCGCATGAAGGAAACGCCTTGCCGCTTCCGTTTGTCGTTGGAGATAACTCCCGCGGGCTCAGCGATGCGTTCTTCACAATGCTCCCCGCATAAACTGCAGCCGCCTCAATTCCATGCGCCCTCCACATTCACGCAGCAGAATCCGGGCAGTATGGAGCCTTGGCTGTCCGCTCTCCCCTGCCTTGCATGCGATTTCTGTTCGTCGGCTCGGAGCTTGCCTGCGGCTTTCCTCCGGTTCTGCCTCTCGATAAACGCCCTTCTCATTCGACGAACGCTTCCTGCCGCCACGCGCTTGCCCATGGAAGGCGCATATAGAATTCGAGCCTGCGAATCACTTCGCAGGCTCTCATGGAATCCGGCGATGACCTACTCTC
>CAZMGO010000157.1:0-5339 GCA_964565845.1 uncultured Oscillospiraceae bacterium
TCGAATCCCTCCTTCTCCGGAAACGCCGGTTTCGTAAGAAGCCGGTTTTTTTGTGCATATCGACGAAGCACTTTAAAAAACCTGCACGGACAGTCAAAACCACCGCGCAGGCTTTTTATGAATTTAGATATTCTTTCAGACTGGAGGCAACCCGGCTTAGCGTCATGTTGGGCGCAGTTTGATAAACAGCACCGGTTTCATCCTGCCAGAGGACGATTCCGTCCATATGTGCCTGCTCGATGACGTACCAGCCTTCTCGCGCCTGCGGCGCATACGCCCGCTCCTCTCGCGTCACATCCACAACGCGCATATCCGCAAACGGGCAAATGCCGACAATTTCATGCCCACGAACGATACACGCGCCGACAACCGAAAGAAACGCCCGATATTCCGGCGCAAAGGCAAGACCCAGCTGCTTCTCGGCCTGCGCGATTTCCTCCGCGGATGCGCCGTGGGTATCCTTCAGCAGGTTCTCCTCGGCAAGCTCCCTCCACAAATCCAGCATCCTCATCTCTCCCTTCCTATGGCAGAATTCGCTCGGCGTCGTGCGCCATCTGGTTGATCATCTTTCGAAGCTTTGTCCATGCAGCCTCGCCTCCGGGCGTGTGCACCTCCGACGAACCCGTGCTCGTGTGCAGGATTCCATGGTTGTCATGGTGCTGCGCCTTTGTCAGCAGCGCAAGCGGCGAATCCGCCTGCTGTCCCACGTGATGCCACTCGTACTTGATGCCATTCGCATCAACCGGATTAAGTCCCTCGGCCATTAGCTTCAAATTCGTCTTTCCCGTGTGTGGATCCACGAAGTCAAAGTCGAAGCCCTCCGGCAGCAGAACCCGCTGGCCGGTCTCCAGCTTATACTCCGCCAGTTTCGCTTCGTTGTATACCTCATACTCATCCATCGACCGAAGAGCGCGAAGGAATTCCAGCGAATACTTCTTCTCGCGCTGAATCCGCGCGGCATCGTCCATGGAAACGGCCATCCCCCGGCTCAGT
The DNA here is from genome assembly GCA_964565845.1 of uncultured Oscillospiraceae bacterium. Taxonomy (GTDB): domain Bacteria; phylum Bacillota; class Clostridia; order Christensenellales; family Aristaeellaceae; genus SFHK01. The sequence goes on from CAZMGO010000157.1 coordinate 994, forward strand.
TTGGAAAGGGTTGCCGTTTCCGACACGCCGCCAATCAGAGAGCCGCCGATCGCGCCCCACTTGAAGCTCTCGCTGCCTGCAAGCAGCCCGGCGTCAAAGGCCTTTTCAAAGTTTCCGGTCTGCAGATATGTTATCACGCCCGCCGAGAGAAAGCCCATGGCGCCGCCCTTCAGCGCAATCGCCGTACCCGTCTTTGCCGCGCAGGCAAAGATCATGCTGATCGCTGGTGCGCCGGACGCGGTGATGGCAGAAACCGTCACGCAGATCAGAATCACACCCGTGCCGATGGCCACGTTTTTCAGAACGCGCATATAGGTGTCGTCCTCATGCGCCTCAAATGGCTTCACGCCGGTCTCATTGTGCTCGTCGAGCATGAAAACGTATCGCGTGCCCTCAAACTGCGCATCCAACTCCGCAATGCTATAGCCGAAAAAGAGATTTGCCTGCGAATTGTAAGCCAGCTCGTCCAAATATTCCTGCGAAATGTAGACGGCGCGAACATCCTCAACCGCATATTCCCCGCCGTCCAGCGCAATCAGCAGCCCGTCATACAGCTCGTCCTCCAGATAGGGCAAAAGTGCCGGATCATTCATGCCCCGGAAGTCCGGCACATCCTCCGCTGCGGCGTGCGTAGGCAGTGCCAACAGCAGCATGCACAGCGCCAGCAGAATAGAAAGCCCTCTTTTCATGTCCGTTGCATCTCCCTTACTTCAGTCGATCTGCGGAAAAACCGTTTTCAATGGCTTCCTGCAGCTGCGCCTCCGTGCCAACGAAGATTGTCTTCACTGTCGATTCGCCCGTGTAGCGGTTGCGCACGGAGATCGTGTAAATACCCTCTGCCGTATAGCGGTCGCCGTCCTTCGCCGGACGGTTAAAGCGCACGTCCTCTATCGTGCCCGCCGCGCTCCGCGTGAGCACTGTGTACTTCACATCAATATCCAGATAGCGGGAGCGCGCCAGATCGAGTGAGAAGCCGTTTTCCGTGACGGATGTATTCTGAAGCTCCGCACCGGTCTTCACGTCAAAGGGAAATACCATGCAGTTGCCATTGCGAATGGAAAAGCGTAGGAAGATTCGGTAATTGCCGTACTTGTTTTTGAGATGCAGAAGGTTTCCGTCGTACACCTCATAATCCAGCGCAACCTCGTAATCACCCTCCTCGTACAGCACAACCTTCGTATCTGCGCCGCTGGTTCCCTTAGCAAGCACGTAGTCCGTGTAAATCTGCGGGTCATTCTTGTGGTTCTGATAGTCCGTGTGGCGCACAATCAGCGTACCGCGACCGAAATTCGTTTTCGGTACACCGAAATACTGGTCATATCCATCCGTGTCGGCGCAAACCGACAGGTCGGTGTTGCCATTGAGCGCATCGATGTTCTGCTCCAGATCAAACCACAATGTTACGGAATCTCCCAGCGTTTTCACGAAGACCGGTGCCTCCGTTTCCCCGGAGGAAACCCTCGTGAAGCCGCTGACGAAGAATCGTCCCAGCCGCCAGCCGAAGTGCTTGTCGTCGCCCTTAATCGCACCCTCCTTGGAATAGCCCGTGTCCGTGCCCGCGTTGACGGCCTCTGCGTCGAAATAGTAGATGGAAATGCCGAGCTTGGCATAGCACTCCTTCAGGCGCTCCATGCTGTCCTCATACTGACCGGCTTTTTCGAACAGCTGCGCCGCGGCCTCATATTCCTCAGCCGCCTGATGCTCGACCGCCATGGCATAGCGGGCGGCCCTTCCCAGCCGGAAGCTGTCCTCATAGCCGTCAAGCGCTTCAAAAAGCGGCAGTGCTTCACCGGGCGCGTTTGCCTCCAGCGCCGCGCACGCCTGCTGATAGCGGCACCGCCTTGCGCAAGCCTCGCTGCCGTAAAGGCTGCCCAGTGTCTCATAGACCTCCGCAGCCTGCGCGTAGGCACCGTCAGTCTCCTGCTGCGCTGCGAAGGTGAACTGCTCATAGGGGAACAAGGAGCGGTCGACCGTCAGGTCAAGCCAAAGCGCGGGGCGGATGCCGGCAGCGTCCTCCACATCCTTTGAACTCACATCCCGAATCACGCCGACATACGCTGCCTCTCGCGCCGACTCGCCGGGCGAGCGCAGCCACCAGTCGGTTTCATCATAGCCAATCGTAGTAATGCCAAGAAACTTCGCACCCTGCGCCCGGGCATACTCCGTGCCGGTCGTCTTGCGCGCATCCTTGTCGAGGAAGGCGCTCATCAGCTCATACCAGCTTGGCAGAAATATGCGATCAACCGTATCCTCGACCGCATGGCGCTTCCATTCCGGGTTCTGCGAGATCTCGTCGTTCTTTACGGTCGTCTCAAGAATAGCAAGCTGCTCCTCGTCCGTAAATGCGGCCTGTAAAAACGACTCGTTCAGCCAACGGCGAAGGCTGCATTCCATCCACGTAACGTCTGCCTCCTCGTCGTTGTACGCGCGACAATCCAGCGCGTAGCAGCTGAGAAGCAGCGCCGCCCCGTCGGTCACATCCAGAACCACCCATTCGATGGGCTCGCTTCCGTTCTCCAAATGATTGTCCTGCTCATAATGCCCAAGAAAAAGACGGTCACCTGCCTCCAACGCCCGCGCGGAAGTTCCCTCGCCCAGTGCCGCCGCAGACAGCATCAGCAGCCCCGACAGAATCAGAAGCATAACCCTTCTCACAATGATTCCCCCTCCGCCTTCGTATGTATCCAACTACGAGGTCACATTCGTCCATGTCTATTAAACAGTATAACACATATCGTGGCTTATGTCACTGGATTTTTACAGGTTTTATGACCAAAAGACCGGAATTGAAAAGATTGTTTCATTTTTCCGCAGCCAGCCTCACGCGACGAATCAATGCCTCGATGGCAAGAATCCAGTAGCCGGAGGACGTTTTTTCGAGAATACACACCTTGCGGAGAGCATCTATTATGCGGGACAGATCGCGTTCGTTAACACCGACAATGCAGGCGACATCGATTATAACGTCGCGAAAGCACGTGCTGTCTGGGGCCTCCCCGTTCCAACCGAAGCTGTGCCTGCTTCCGATCAAGACCACCGGCGCAGCCGGTCAGCGCCCCCGTCCGTGCCCGACAGCCGTTGGCAGGGAACGCGTATCAGAAGGTCTGCCCAGCCGCTTCAAGCCGCGCTGGCCTTTCGTTTTATACAAGGAAAGCGGGCGCATTTTTCCGCGTCCGCTTCGATTCCTGTATGTGTCAGATGTTCCGTTCCAGCCGAAGCAGTGCCTGCTTCCGTTCAAGGCCGCCGGCGTAGCCGGTCAGTGCTCCGTCCGTACCCAGCACCCGGTGGCAGGGAATGAGAATCGAAATCGGGTTATGCCCCACCGCGCCGCCTACGGCCTGTGCGCCGCCGAGCATGCCAAGCGCCTGCGCGAGCGCGCCATAGGTCGTGGTAGCTCCATAGGGAATGCGCAGAAGCTGCCCCCAGACCCGCTCGCGAAACGGTGTGCCAATGGGATGCAGCGGCAGCGCGCAGGGATCGGGACGACGGCGCTCAAAATATGCATCCACCCATCGGGCGGCCTCCCGCAGGAGCGCGGATTCGGGGTTTTCCGCCCATTGTCCCTTCAGCGCCGCAAATTCGCACCTCTGTCCCCGGAACCACAGGCCGATCAGCGCGTCGTCCTCGGCAGCCAGCACAATCTCGCCCAGCGGCGTTTTATGCAAAAGCGTCTCAATCACGGCAGCATTCTCCTTTTTGCGAGGATAAAATTCCCGACCCCCGCAGACCGCCGCGAGGTCGGGAGGACGCGTCAGCAATTCTTCAATGCCGCACCACAGGCCGACTATCGCATTCTCGCCCAGCGATGTTTTATGCAAAAGCGTCTCCATCACGGCGGCAGTCTCCTTTTGCGAGGATAAATTTTCCGCCCCGCAGACCGCCGCGAGGGCGTGAGGGCGCGTCAGCAATTCTTCAGCGCCGCAAATTCGTACCTCTGTCCCTGGAACCACAGGCCGATCAGCGTGTCATCCTCGGCAGCCAGCACAATCTCGCCCAGCGGCGTTTTATGCAAAAGCGTCTCAATCACGGCAGCATTCTCCTTTTTGCGAGGATAAAATTCCCGACCCCCGCAGACCGCCGCGAGGTCGGGAGGACGCGTCAACAATTCTTCAATGCCGCACCACAGGCCGACTATCGCATTCTCGCCCAGCGGTGTTTTATGCAAAAGCGTATCAATCACGGCGGCATTCTCCTTTTGCGAGGAGAAAATTCCCGACCCCGCAGTGCGCCGCGAGGGCGTGAGGGCGAGTCAGCAATTCTTCAGCGCCGCACCACAGGCCGACTATCGCATTCTCGCCCAGCGGCGTTTTATGCAAAAGCGTCTCAATCACGGCAGCATTCTCCTT
>CAZMGO010000158.1:0-5204 GCA_964565845.1 uncultured Oscillospiraceae bacterium
GTATCCTTTTCCGAAGGGGTGGCAGCGGCGGGGGAGCTTGCTCCCCCGTCCGCCCGCGCGTCCGCACGCAGAAAGGAGTTAATCCCATGCCTATCGCCGCACTGATTTACGATTTTGACAAGACCCTTTCCCCTCGCGACATGCAGGAATATAGCTTCCTGCCCGGCATCAACGTAGAGCCGGACGTATTCTGGGCCGAGTGCCGCGAGGTACAGCTGAAGTACAGCATGGACAGCGTGCTAGCCTATATGCTGATGATGAAGCGCCGCAGCGCGGGCACGCGCATGCTCACCCGCGAATCGCTGAACCGGCTGGGCGCCGAGGTCGCCTTCTTTCCCGGTGTGGAAACGTGGTTTGACCGCGTGAACCGCATCGGCGCGGACATGGGCGTGCAGGTGGAGCATTACATCATTTCCTCCGGCCTCAAGGAAATCATCGAGGGCTCGCGCATTGCCGGCGCCTTCAAGGCCATCTTTGCGGCTTCGTTCGTGTATGGGGATGACGGTCTGGCCGAATGGCCGGCCACGTCGGTGAATTATACGGAAAAGACGCAGCATCTGTTCCGCATAAACAAGGGCATTCTGAACATCACCAACGACCGGGATCTGAACGGCTTCACGCCCGAATACAAGCGCCGCGTGCCGTTTGCGAACATGATTTACGTGGGTGACGGCCTGACCGACGTACCCTGCATGAAGATGACCCGCGCGCGCGGCGGCACGTCCATCGCCGTTCATGCGGAGGGCGAAACGTCCCTGAGCGACAACATGCTTCTTCAGGGGCGCTGCGATTACGCCGTACCGGCAAACTATGGCGAGGGCAGCGAAATCGAGCGCGTCGTGCGCCTGCTGCTTTCGCGCATCGCCGCCAACGATGCCTGCCTGCGCGAGCATGAGTCGCACATCGAGCGCGCGACGGCGCGCGGCGGCACGCCGGAATGGCTGCTTCAGCTGAACGACGGCAATACCGACCTTGAATCCTGACAAATAGGAAAGGAAGCGCCACATGAGAAACACCATTGCCGTAGCCGGCAACATGATGATCGACAAAATCAAGCTTCTGCGCACGTTTCCCGCGCGTCATGAGCTGACCAGCATCCTCTCGGTGGAGGAATCGCTGGGCGGCGCAGCCTGCAACGTGGGAATGGATTTGGCACGGCTGGATCCCACGCTTCCGGTGCGCATTTTCGGCGTGGCGGGCGCGGATGCGGACGGAGACAAGATTTTGAACGCCTTCGGCGCGTTCCCCAATATCGACGTTTCGCGCATTCGCCGAAGAGGGCAAGGCTCGTTTACCGACGTGCTCACCGAGGAGCAGGGACGCGCGCGCACATTCCTCACCTTCGGCGGCGCCAACGCGGATTTCCGCGAATCGGACGTTGACGCGGACGCGCTTTCGGACGTGAAGCTGTTTCACATCGGCTATATTCTGCTTCTGGACGCGCTGGATGCGCCGGACGACGAATGCGGAACGAGGCTTGCGCGGCTTCTGCGAAGCGTGCAGGCGGCGGGCGCAGCCACCAGCGTGGACGTGGTCAGCGAGACCGGCGACCGGTTCCGCCGCCTTGTGCCGCCGGCGCTGAGGTATACGGATTACTTCATCGTGAACGAAATCGAGGCCGGGAAGACGACGGATCTTGCGCTTCGCACGCCCGACGGCAAAATCGATGAGGAAAATGTGCGCCTTGCGCTTCATGCGATTCGCCGCATGGGCGTGTCCCGCTGGATTGTCGTGCATGCGCCCGAGGGCGCATGGGGGCTGGACGAAAACGACCGGGCGGTCTTTGAGCGCAGCGCACGCCTGCCGGAGGGCTACATTCAGGGCACCGTGGGCGCGGGCGACGCGTTCTGTGCGGGCACGCTCCTTGGCGCATACCGCGGCGCGTCCTTAAAGGATGCGCTGTGGTACGGCGCCGTAGCCGCCGCATGCTCACTGGGAAAACCCGGCGCGACCGAGGGCGTTCGGGAAATGGAGAATGCGCTGGGCGCGTTTGAAAGAATCTAATAAGGAAGCACTCGATTACACCACTATGGGAGGACGATTGGCATGAACAGAAGCTGTGACTGGCAGAACCCGGAAATCACGCAGCTCGGCCGCGAGCCGGCGCGCGTTACGCTGTTTCCCTACGCCACCGAGGCACAGGCAAAGCGGGCGCAGCGCGCATTCAGTCCGTATTATAAATCGCTGAACGGCAGCTGGGACTTTTATTACTCCGACGAGGGCGTATGCCCGGACGGCTTCGAGGCCGTGGGCTTCGGCGTGGAGGACTGGGACGCGCTGGACGTGCCCGGCAACTGGCAGATGAGCGGCTACGACATTCCCCAGTATACGAACGTGGTCTACCCCATCCCGCTCGACCCGCCCTTTGTGCCGGACAACAACCCGGTGGGACTCTATCGCCGCTGGTTCCATCTGCCCTCGACATGGAGGGACGGACGGGTCTATCTGAACTTTGACGGCGTGAACGGCGCGTTCTACGTGTATGTGAACGGCGCGAGGGTGGGCTTCAGCAAGGTAAGCCACATGCCTGCCGAATTCGAAATCACGAATTTCGTGCACGAGGGCGAGAATCTGGTGGCGGTCGAGGTGCACAAGTGGTCGGACGCCACGTATCTGGAGGATCAGGACTTCTGGCGCTTGAGCGGCATCTTCCGCGACGTGTACCTGCTGGGCGTGCCCCAGACCCATATCCGCGACCTGCGCGCCGACGCGACGCTGGACGACAAATACGAAAACGGCCTTTTGACCGTTCATGCCGACGTTGCCTCTCCCGAGGGCGCGAAGCTCGCCTTCACGCTCTATGACGGCGAAACGGCGGTGCATACCGGCTGCGCGGACGCGGAGACGACCGTGAAATACGAGCTGTGCGTGCCTTCCGTGAAAAAATGGACGGCAGAGACCCCGAACCGCTACGCGCTGGCAGTGAACGTGCTGGTCGGCGGCGAGGTCATTGAGGCCGTGCGCGTGATGCTCGGGTTTAAGAAGGTGGAGATTCGCGACCGTCAGCTGTTTGTGAACGGCGTGTCCATCAAGCTCAAGGGCGTGAACCGCCACGACACGCATTCCCAGCTTGGACATGTGACGCCGATGGAATCGCTTCTGCGCGACGTTCAGCTGATGAAGCAGATGAACGTGAACTGCGTGCGCACGTCCCACTATCCCAACGACCCGCGCTGGCTCGACCTTTGCGACGAATACGGCCTGTACGTCGTGGACGAGACCGACCTCGAATGCCACGGCGCGCAGATGGGCCGGTGGATGACCGGCGACGAAGGCATGGTGTTTGACTTCTCCGGCTCGCCCGAATGGAGAAAGGCGTATGTTGACCGCGCCGAGCGCATGGTCTGCCGCGACCGCAACCATCCCTCGATCATCATGTGGTCGCTGGGCAACGAATCGTTCTACGGCGAAAACCACGCCGCCATGTATGCCCGCATCCGCGAGCTGGATCCCTCCCGCCCCATCCACTACGAGGGCGACCGCGAAAACCATGCCTCCTCGGACGTGGTAAGCGTGATGTATCCCGCCGTGGACGTGGTCATCCGCGAGGGCGAGTCGGACGATCCGCGCCCGTATTTCATGTGCGAATACGCGCATGCGATGGGTCTTGGCCCCGGCTCTCTGGAGGAATACTGGCAGGCCATCTACAAATACCCCCGCCTGATCGGCGGCTGCGTGTGGGAGTGGGTGGATCACGGCATGGAGGTGCTCACCGAGGACGGCGAAGCCTACTATGCCTACGGCGGCGATTTCGGCGACGCGCCCAACGACGGCAACTTCTGCGTGGACGCGCTGAATTACCCCGACCGCACGCCGCACACCGGTCTGTGGGCGCTCAAGAAGGCACTCGAGCCGGTCAAGTTTGCCCTCACGGAGGACGGGCGGCTGCGCATACACAACCTGTATGCCTTCACGACGCTCGACCATCTGAACGCCGCGTGGCGGCTGATGGTGGACGGCGTGAGCGTGGAAAGCGGCCGGCTGGACATTTCCGGCCTTGCGCCGATGGGAGAAAAAGTTACGCCGCTGCCCTGCAGGGTTCCGGCGTCCGGTGAGGCGTATCTGGACATCACCGTCACCGAGGCGCTCGACCGCAAATGGGTGAAGGCGGGACATGAGGCCGCGCGCACGCAGCTGCGGCTTGCCTGCGAGCCCGCGAAGGAAATCGTGCTGGTTTCCGACATGGAGGCACTGAACGTGCTTGAGGACGAGGAGGAAAGCATCCTGTCCGTCGAAGGCGCGGATTTCGACGTGTGGTTTGATACGCGGCTGGGCGAAATGATTTCGTGGGTCGTGGATGGAAACGAGCTGATCGAGCGCGCGCCGCGCGCGAGCTTCTTCCGCGCGCCCACCGACAACGACAAGAACATCCTGCAGCAGTGGCGGAATTACGGTCTTGACAAGCTTCTGCCCAAGCTGCGCGATTTCAAGGCGGAGACCGTGCGCCCCGGCTGCGTGCGCGTGACGGCGACGCATGTATATTCCGCCTGCAACCGGCTGCCGCTGATTGAAACGACCGCAAAATGGACAATCTTTGGAAACGGAGACATTCGTCTGTCCGTCGACTATAAGCCGCTGTGCGATTCCCTGCCGCCGCTGCCGCGCATGGGCGTTCAGCTGCACATGCCGGGCGCATATGACCGCGTGGAATGGTATGGCCGCGGGCCGATCGAAAGCTATCCGGACATCCGCGCCGCCGCCTATCTTGGCACGTATCGGATGCCGGTGGATGACACGCACGAGCCCTATGTGCGCCCGCAGGAAAACGGCGCGCACGCCGATACCCGCGCCTTCGCGCTGACCGACGCGCTGGGCTTCGGCCTTCTGTTCATCAGCGAAAGGGCCGCAGATGAGGGCTTCTCCTTCACCGCGCACAATTATACCGATCAGATGCTTGACGAAGCAAAGCACCAGCCGGAGCTGGAGGCGCTGGAGGAAACCGTCGTTTCCATCGACTGGCGCCACGGCGGCATCGGCTCAAACAGCTGCGGCCCCCAGCCGCAGGAGAAATACAAGCTGTACCTGCGCGAAACGCAGACGCTGACATTCACCATGCGCCCCTTCCGCAACGGCGATGCAAGCCTGGTGGAGGCGATGAGGGTGAGGGCGGAAGAATGAGAATGTGGCGGGGGAGCAAGCTCCCCCGCCACTGCCACCCCCTTGGGAAGAGGAGACGATTTCCTGCGGAAATCGTTTTGATTGGA
>CAZMGO010000159.1:0-5127 GCA_964565845.1 uncultured Oscillospiraceae bacterium
GCGCTTTCTGCCTATCCCCGCGAGCGCTTCTGTCTTGCCACCAAATTTCCCGGCTATGACCTGAGCTGCATGGGTCGTGTGAAGGAAATCTTTGAAGAGCAGCTGCGCCGCTGCCGCGTGGAGTATTTCGATTTCTACCTGTTCCACAACGTGTGCGAAATGAACATCGACGCCTACCTGAACCCGAAGTACGGCATTTTCGATTACCTGATGGAGCAGAAGAAAAACGGACGCATCCGTCACCTCGGCTTCTCTACCCACGGCAATCTGGACACGATGCGGCGCTTTCTGGACGCCTATGGCGACCACATGGAATTCTGCCAAATTCAGCTGAACTGGCTGGATTGGGGCTTCCAGAACGCCCGCGCCAAGGTCGAGCTGCTGAACCGGCGCAATCTGCCCATTTGGGTCATGGAGCCTCTGCGCGGCGGCAGCCTGTGCCGCCTTGCGCCGAAGCACGAGGCGCGTCTGCGCGCGCTTAATCCCGATTGGACGATGACGGAATGGGCGTTCCGCTTCCTGCAAAGCGTTCCCGGCGTAATGGTCACGCTGTCCGGCATGTCCGATTTTGAGCAGATGAAGCAAAACGTGGCTGCCTTCGAGGCGCGCAAACCGCTTACGGACGAAGCGCTTGCCGCGCTTCAATCCATCGCAGGGGAAATGACCTCCAAAAACACGCTTCCCTGCACCGGCTGCCGCTATTGCACCACGCACTGCCCGCAGAAGCTGAACATTCCGTGGCTGATCGAGCTGTATAACGAGCACGTCTATTCCGGCGGCGGCTTCATCGCGCCCATGGCGCTGAGCGCGCTGGACGAAGACCAGAAGCCCTCCGCCTGTCTGGGCTGCCGCTCCTGCGAGACGGTGTGTCCGCAAAGGCTTAAAATCAGCGAAATGATGACCGACTTCGCCGCAAGGCTGAAGTAATTTACGTTTTATTCCTAAAGGGACTGCCGCGGAACGAATTCCGCGGCAGTCCCCTGCTTTCTATGCGATGCGCCTAAGAATCGGATTACAGACCCTTCTCCTCGATCTTTTCGTTGATGATTTCGAGGTATTCCTCCACGCCCAGCGCGTTGAAGCCATTGACGTACTCATCCCAATCGTCGTCAACGCTCTTCTTGCCGGTGATGAAGTTGCCCGCCCACTCGTCGAGGTAGGTGTCGAAGTCGGCCGTCAGCACGGATACGCGGGAAGCGGTATCGGAATCGTACACGAAGGGAGCCCACACGGCGCCGCCGCACTTGTCGGGCGTGTAGTTAATCAGACCCGCAGCGGATTCCAGCGATACCGGCCAGGTCTCGCCGCCCTTGAACAGCTCGTTGGTCGCGCAGGAGGGGTTCATACCGCCCGCCCACGTGCACCACTGGGACTGTACCTGCTCGAAGTTGCGGCCATCGGGATCGTTCAGGATCGCGTCGGTCAGCGTGTAGGTGTCGGTCTCGGCGTCATAGGTATAGCTTGCGCCTTCCTCGCCCATGAAGTAGGCAACGATGCCTTCCACGGAGTAGAAGTAGTCCGCCCACTTGGCCATGGTTTCACGATATTCCTCGGGGCAGTTCTTGGTGATGCAGAAGTTCGCGCTCTGGCTGGCGGGCATGGAGAAGTTGCTCCACATCTTTTCGCCGTTGTAGCCCTCGAGCGGCTCGGTCATGGGGACGGTCTGATCCTCGTAGGAGCCGGAAACGGGGCTGTTGTTTACGAAGCAGTAGGTCAGCGTGCGACCGGTGGAGCACTTGGTAATCAGCTGCGCGAAGCTGTCGGTGAAGATATCCTTGTCGAGCAGACCCTCGGCATACAGCTTGTTGGCGTAGCGCATGAGCTCCTTGTAGCCGTCGGCGGTGTGCCAGAAGCGGGCGGTGCCGTCCTCGTTCTGGTCAAACCAGTAGCAGGAGGAGCCGCGGTTCATCAGGCCGAAGGATCCGGCCAGCGTGTAGTCCAGCTCGTCCCAATCGGAGAAGCCCCACGGGATGGTGTCGTCCACGCCGTTCTGGTTGTAGTCAAAGTCCTTGATCTTGGTGAGGTAGTCGTAGAACTCGTCCAGCGTCTTCGGCGGGTTCTCGTAGCCCGCATAGTCCAGAACCTCGCGGTTGTAGAAAATGCGGTCGCCCATGCGGATGGCATAGCCGGTCAGGATGTAGGGGCAGCCATAGATGGCGCCGTCCACCTGCGTCACAGCCGCGCGAGCCGTGGGATACGCATCCAGCCAGTAGTTGAAGTTGGGCATGACGTCCGCATACTGAGTGAGGTCAATCAGCATGCCCTCACTGCCGTACTGGGACTGCATCGTGCCGGAAACGGACATCTTGAAGATGATGTCCGGCAGATCGCCGGTGCCGAACATGAGGTTCAGGCGGGTGGTGCGGTCGGAGGAGGGAACGGGCGTGAACTCGATGTGAACGTTGGTCAGCTCCTCGAGCTGCTGCCAGAACCACACGGTGCTCCAATCGGAGGGCATGACGTCCGTATAGCAGTGAACCATCTTAATGGTAATCTTTTCGTCTACCAGCGGGTAGAGCGAATTGTCGATGCGCGGGCCTTCGACGTCTGCGAACGCCGCGAAGCATGACAGTGCCAGCAAGGCTGCCAACAGGAGAGCAAGTTTCCTCATTGTGGAACCCCCTTTTTATTTTTTTCAAAAGCGGACATGCCGCTCAAGAAACCCTTTCGCAATCAGCCCTTGACCGAGCCGATCATGATGCCCTTGACGAAATATCTCTGCACAAACGGATAGATAATCAGCATGGGAATTGACGCAAGCACGACGATGGCATACTTAATCGTTTCCGCGCGCATGGCACGGCGCGCCATTTCGTCGGAGGACGCGCCGCCGTCCACGGCGGATACGTCGTTCGCCACAAGAATCTGCCGAAGGAACAGCTGAAGCGGCCACTTGTTCTTGTCTGTCAGGTAGATCAGGCTCTGGAAATAGCTGTTCCAGAGGAACACGCCGTAATACAGGCCGATGACGCAGATGACCGGGATGGACAGCGGCAGGATGATTCGGAACAGAATTCCAAACGGCGTGCAGCCGTCAATCTGCGCCGCCTCCTGCAGCTCGTAGGGAATGGAGTTGCTGAAGAACGTGCGCATGATAATCATATTGTATGTGGCAATGCCGCCCACCAGAATGACCGCCCACCAGCTGTTGGACAGCCCCAGCGTCTTGCTGACCAGAAGATAGGTGGGAATCATGCCGCCCGAGAAGAACATCGGGAACGTGGCATACATCATAATTGCGTTCTTCCCCCACAGATCGCGGCGGGAGAGCGGATACGCACACAGCGTCGTAAGCACAAGGTTGGTCGCCGTGCCAAGGAAGAGAATGCCCAGCGAATTCTTGTAGCCAATCATCAAATCGCCGTTTTTGAAGCATTCGGCATAATTCTCCAGCGTCACGTTCACCGGACGCCAGATCACGCTTCCGGCCACGACCATCTTCGCCTCCGAGAATGAGGCAATGATGACAAACCACAAGGGGTAAATGATGATGATGGAAATCAGCGCCAGAATCGCGTAGACAACCCACTCAAAGACGACGTCTTCTCTGGACTTTCGGGAATTGCGCACATGCTTTTTCATTGCGCGAACCGCTATTTTCTGCGACATGCTCCTCTCCTCCTTTACCACAGCTTGGTTTCGCCTAGCGAGCGGGAAATCTGGTTCACGAGCACCAGCACCGCACAGTTCACTGCCGAGTTGAACAGGCCGATCGCCGTGGAAAGCTCAAACTGGTTGGAATCCAGCAGCGAAATGCGGTATACATAGGTTGCGATTACGTCGGACACGTCCATGTTCATGCTGTTCTGCATCAGGTACACCTTTTCAAAGCCAACCGACAGAACGTTGCCCGAATTGAGAATCAGCAGAATGACGATGGTGGGCAGGATGCCCGGAAGGTTGATGTGCCACACGCACTGCAGGCGGTTGGCGCCGTCGATGTAGGCCGATTCATGCAGCTGCGGATCAATGCCCGCCAGCGCGGCAATGTAAATGATTGAATCCCAGCCCATGTTCTGCCATACGCTTGAGCCGATATACAGCGGCCGAAACAGGCTGCGAACCTGCATCCAGTTGTCCGGCGTGCCTCCCAGCGATTCAATCAGCTTGTTCACAATGCCGTAATCGCGGTTGGTGAAGCTGGTCAAGAGACCTACGATAACCACGGTGGAGAGGAAATGCGGTATGTAGGTAACGTTTTGAACGAACTTCTGATAGAACCGGTTGGAGACCTCGTTGAGCATCAGCGCAAGCAGAATCGGAAGCGGGAAGCCGCACAGAAGCGACAGAAGGCTGAGCGCGAAGGTGTTGTAAAGCGTTCGCGCGAAATATGGAGAGGCAAAATAATCGCGAAACCATTTCAGCCCCAGCCATTCGCTGTTCCATATGCCGGCCATGGCCTTATACTTTTTGAATCCGATGGTGATGCCGTACATAGGCATATAGCAAAAGATGAAATACCATGCGACGGGCAGCAGAAGCATCAGATAGAACTGCCAGTTTCTGCCCAGTTTCCGTTCATGTGCCCAGTGGGACACGCGTTTTCCGAGGGTTCCATGGTTTCTGATCGTCAGATCGCTCATGAACTTCATCCTCCATAACGTTGTGTCGGTCGCTCACGCTGATTATATGGATATTTTATCTGTAATTCCTTCCTTTGTCAAGCACTTTTACCGAATTTGCCCTCCACTTTTTTTGTTTTTGCACAATTTATTGTATTCTACCGCCTTATAATTGTTGTATATGCAGGATATTGCTATGCAGATATAATATATACAGAAAACGCCGGAGGCGAAATTTCCGGCGTTTTCTGTACAGGCTCTCAGATTTTTACGATGTTTACCTCGTTCCCATGCTCCCGCAGAAGGCGAATCAGGTCTGCGGTCTGCATCCAGAGCGTGGCGGTGTTTTCGTTCGGATGCACGGCAATTCCCGTCTCCGCCAGCTCCGCATCCACATAAAAGCGTACGCGGTGCTGCGGATCGTTCAGAAGGCCGAGCGGCGACACGTTCCCGGGCGCAAGCTGCATATAGGTCATCAGCTCCTCCGCCGAGGCAAGAGAAAGATTTCGCAGTCCCTGCGCCCGGCGAAACGCCTTCAAATCCACGCGCTTATCGCCCTTCACGG
>CAZMGO010000160.1:0-5042 GCA_964565845.1 uncultured Oscillospiraceae bacterium
TTGCTTGATTGGTATTTTTACGAAATATTGTCTAACTTTTTGGGGGCACTTCACTCCGCTTTTCGCGGCTTTTATTTTTCCAGATAAATCGGATTCGTCCATGCCCGCCGACCCTCGGCATCCTCCACGACACCGCGGATGTAAGTGGAGCACTCCGGAATCTTCATCGAGGCCTCGGTAATCAGGCCGTCCTCGTTTTTCAGCATCTGCGTCGGACGCTTGCCGTTTTTGAACTGAATGTACCGGCACGGCCTGCACTTCAGGTGCGCCTCGCCGTCCTCGACGTAGAAATCCAGAATTTCCGGGCCGCGGGAGGAATAGAACGCGCCGGTCTCCAGCGCGTGCAGGATGGACTTCACGTCCTTTTCCGCGTTCACGTTCACCCAGCCATGACAGTGGTGCCACCGCTGATGACCGTCGTCCGTCGCCACGGCAAAGATGCGCTTGCCGCGCACCAGCAGCTCATCCCAGATGAGGCCGTTGTCCACGTCCATGTTGTCCTCCAGCGCGCAGCCGCTGTTCCAGATTTCCATGGCAAAGCAGCCCTCCAGCTTTTCAAAGCTGCGTGCCGGCGTGCAGCTCCAGTCCGGATGGCAATAGATGACCAGATTGTTCATCGCGCGCAGGTGATCCACGACCGGCTGATACTCCAGCTGATTGCTCACGACGGCACTTTGAAGGCGCTGATCCTGCGCAAAGCCGTTCTCGCCGCTCTCCGGGCCGATGCACACGGTGTGGAAGCACATGCCCTCGTCGGTCGTAAGGTTGCCGTCCATCTCCATGCCGGGCACGATCAGCACGCCGCTTTCCGGCGCATAGTCGGCGAAGTTATAATACCGATGGTCGGTCAGCGCCAGAAAATCATAGCCGTGCGACGCATACAGGCGAATCGTCTCGCCCGGTTCAAGCCGACCGTCGGAGCGGGTCGTGTGGCAATGAAGTCCGCCCTTCAGAAAATGCTCGGGTGCGTTTATAAACGCGGCCTGTCGAATCTGCATGAAAAAAACCTCCCTGTATTTTTCTTATCGGATGCGCCAATTATACTACGATTGACAGGCAAAAGCAAACCCTTTTCAAAAAGCGCCCCGCCCGTCATCGGACGGAGCCGGGCGCAGGGTTGTACGTCAGGGTGTTTTTTTTCTTTCGAGATAGTCGCGAAGCTCGCGCGCAAGCTGGGGCGCAAGGTCGACCAGACGGTCGACGGGCGTGGCGCTGAAGGCGGGCAGCATGCGCACGCCGTCGGCATTCAGCACCAGAAAGCCCATCGGGGAAACGGACACGCCCGCACCCGCGCCGCCGCCGAAGGGAAGCGCGTCCGTGCCGGGCGCGCGAAGGGTTCTGCCGCCCGCGCCGTATTCCGCGCCGCCGGAGACAAAGCCGAAGGAAACGCGCGAAACGGGAATGACGGTGGAGCCGTCGGACGTCTGCACCGGGTCGCCGATGACGGTGTTTACGTCCACCATGTCCCGAATGCTTTCCATCGTTGTGGACATCAGGCTTTCGATTGGCTGCTTTTCCATGCGATAATCCTCTCTTTCAGGTTTTTTCCGCGTTTGATCGGCTCACGTCCGACCGGACGAGCGGCCTTCGCCGTTTCGGACGGGCAAGGCGCGCCCTCAGAAGCTCACGCGCCCACAGGGCGGCGGCAGCCAGCACGCATCCGAGCGGAATGGCAATGGCGGCCTCGGCCTCGACGCGCGCGGGCGCACCGGAGAAATCCGGGCGAACGCGGGAGATGACGTGCAGACCCGGAATCGCCCCGAGCGCGTTCAGCGTGCCGACGGCCAGCGCCGTGCGCCGCGCGTCGCCGGTCGAGAGCACGCCGGAGAACGAAAGAAACAGAAGCCTCGTGTGCCGCAAAAGATACCTTGCCGGGGCGAACACCGTGCGAAGCGGCGGACGGCGGCGGCGCTTCCTTTGCCGCCTGCCGAGTCCTGCGGCGCTTTGCTCGGCGCGGCGGAGCGCGCCAGTGGGAACGAACACGCCAAGGCTCCAGCCGACACCGCCGCCGCCCGCGGCCAGCACAGCCACCAGCGGCACGTTAAGCAGGTACATCCCGCCCACGGCAGCCGCGCTTAGAAGGATGAACGGATTCATAAGAAAAGCGTTCCCGCAGGCGGATTAAATTATGCAAAGGCGTTATCCGTCCATTGCCGCGGGCAGCCGGGCGTGGTATACTTATTGAAAAGGAAAACGGCATTTCTTTGCAAAGGGATGGATGTACGATGGATATGGTGGTCGTCGGCGTGGTTTTTCTGGACGTGAAGGGCTTCCCCTTTTTCAAGTATGACGCAGTCGGCACGAATCTCGGCAGCGTGCTCATGACCCACGGCGGCGTGGCGCGCAACGTTGCCGAGGACATGGCCAATCTGGGCGCGGAGGTCGAGCTTGTCACGATGCTGGACGACGACGCGCTGGGGCACGAGGCGCGGGCTCGGCTGCGCGCCGCCGGGGTGAAGCTGACGCACGCGGTCTCCACGCCCGAAAAGGGCATGGGCATGTGGCTGGCGGTGTTTGACGAGAAGGGCGATTTGGCCGGCTCCGTTTCGCATATGCCGGATGCCGCGCCCATCGAGCGCCTGCTTGACGAGCGGGGCGAGGAGATCATCCGCGGCTGCCGCGGCATTACGCTGGAAATGGATCTTTCCGAGCGCGTGTCCGAGCGCGTATTCGAGCTGGCGAAGCGCTTCGAAAAGCCCGTATATGCCATCGTCGCCAACATGAGCGTGATTCTGCGCCGTTCCGACCTCATGGCGCAGACGGCCTGCGTGATTCTGAACGAAATCGAGGCCGGGCGGCTGTTCGGTCGGGAGCTGCGCGCGCTTTCGCCGGAGGACATGCTGACGACCGTCTCCGAGGCGGTGCCGGCAATGGGCATTCAATCCATCGTCGTCACGATGGGCGTGCGCGGCGCGCTTTATCTGGATGTGCCGAGCGGCCTGCGCGGCATTTGCCCCTCGGCGGCCTCCCGTGTGGTCGATACCACCGGCGCAGGCGACGCGTTTTTCTCCGCCGTGGTGGAGGCGCTGTCGCGCGGCATGCGGCTGGATAAGGCCGTCGCGTGCGGCTCGCGGCTTGCCGGCATGACCGTTTCCACCAGCGAAAGCGTCTGCCCGCGCGTGGACGAGCGCTTCTTCGAAGAGCTTTAAGGGAAGGGAGCCGCCCGACATGTACGAAATCAGCGTTTTGAGCGAGCATCCCGTTTTGTATTTCGCCGCGGACGAGCTGAAAAAATACCTGCGCATGATGCTGCCGGACGGCGGCGAGATTCCCGTCGGGCGCGGCTCAAACGGCTTTTGCGTGGGTCTGCTGGACGAGCGGAGCGACGACGACACAATTCTCATCGACACAAACGAAAACGGCGGCGTGCTTCTGGGGTCGAACCCCGGCGCGGCGCTGATTGCCGTGTATCGCTATCTGCGCCTGTGCGGCTGCCGCTGGCTGTTCCCGGGCGAGGACGGCGAGTGGATTCCCATGCTGGACGCATTGCCGCCGGTAAGCTATCGCCGCACGGCGGATCACCGCTATCGCGGACAATGCAACGAGGGCGCGGAAAGCCAGCGCGCCATGCTCGAAGCCATCGATTTTTCGCCGAAGCTGGCGCTGAACAGCTTCATGCTGGAATTCGACATCCCCTTCTATTACTATGACGACTACTATTCCCACCATCTGAACACCCGCCGCGCGCCGGAGCCGGTTTCCATGCGCACGGTGAAGCAGTGGAAACGGCAGTGCGAAACGGAAATCGCCCGGCGCGGTCTGCGCTTTCACGACATGGGACACGGCTGGACAGCCGAGCCGCTGGGGCTGGACAGCCGACGCGGCTGGACGGCTGCCGAAAGCACGGCGCTTCCGGAGACGCTGCGCCCCTTTGTGGCGGAAATCAACGGCCGACGCGAGCTGTACAGCGGCGTTGCGCTGAACACGAACCCCTGCTTTTCCAATGCCGAGGCACGGCGCAGGATTGCCGAATACGTGGCCGACTATGCGCACGGCCATCAAAACGTGGACTTCCTGCACGTCTGGCTTGCCGACGCGAACCGCAATCACTGCGAGTGCGCCGCGTGCCGGCAAAGGCGCGTGTCGGACTGGTATGTGATTCTTCTGAACGAAATCGACGCGGCTTTGACCGCGCGCGGGCTTCCGACGCGAATCGTGTTCATCGATTATTACGACACATGCTGGGCGCCCCTGACGGAGCGGCTGAAAAATCCCGGTCGGTTCACGCTGCTGTTCGCGCCGCTCGGCCGCAATTATCTGGAGGGCTGCGATGTGCCGTCCGACCCGTCCGCGATAACGCCCTACGACCTGAACCGCGCCGCGCCGCCCAAAGAGCTGAAGGCGTGCTTTGCGCATCTGGACGAATGGAGGAAACGCTTTGCGGGCGACGCGTTCGCCTATGAATACCATTTCTGGCGCAGCCAATACCGCGATTTCGGCGGGTTTACCCACGCGCGCACGATTTACAACGACGTCCGCCACCTGAAGGCGCACGGCCTGCGCGGCATAATCGAGGACGGCTCGCAGCGCAGCTTCTTCCCCACGGGCTTCTGCTTCTACGTGTATGCCGAAACGCTGTTCGACGCGTCCGTGCGCTTCGATGCGCTGGTGGAGGACTATTTCAGCCACGCCTTCGGGGCAGACTGGCGGCAGGTTGTCGATTATCTGGAGGGACTCGGCGCGCGCATGCCCGCGGCGTATTTCAGCGGAATGGACAGCGCCGACCCGGCGCGCGGCGCAATGTACAATCCCTCCATGGCAAAAACGCTGCGCACCGTGCCCGCGTGGGTGGACGCGTTCCGCCCGGTGATTCAGGCGCACCTCGGGCAGGAAATGCGCGCCTCGGATGTTTCGTGGCGGCGGCTTTCCGCGCACGCCGATCTCGCGTCCGGCTTCGCGCTTGCCGCCGCAAAAACGGCGGACGGCGAGGACGCGGCGGAGGACTTCCGCGCGCTGCGCGACGATTTCTCCGGCCGGGAAATCTATATGGAGCAAAGCTACGATCATCTTCTTTTCTGGCGCACATGGGAGGGCGTTTTCCC
>CAZMGO010000161.1:0-4947 GCA_964565845.1 uncultured Oscillospiraceae bacterium
TGGTTCTGCGCGGCGGCGCGGAAACCGAGGTGCCCATTGAGACGGTTCAAAGGGGAGACGTGTTCGTGGTGCGTCCCGGCGAGAGCATCCCGGTTGACGGCGAGGTGCTGGAGGGAAGCAGCGCCGTGAACGAGGCGGCGCTGACCGGCGAAAGCCTTCCGGTTGAAAAGGCGCCGGGCGACGCGGTGTCCGCCGCGACGGTGAATCAGTCCGGCTTTCTGAAATGCCGGGCGACGCGCGTGGGGGAGGATACCACGCTTTCGCAGATCATTCAGATGGTTTCGGACGCGGCCGCCACGAAGGCGCCGATTGCCAAGATTGCCGACAGGGTGTCCGGCGTGTTCGTGCCGACGGTGATGGCGATTGCCGCGGTGACGACGGTCGTGTGGCTTCTGCTGGGCAGGGGCGTGGGCTTCGCGCTGGCGCGGGGAATTTCGGTGCTGGTGATCAGCTGCCCGTGCGCGCTGGGGCTGGCGACGCCGGTGGCCATCATGGTCGGCAGCGGACTGGGCGCGAGGAATGGCATTCTGTTTAAGACGGCGGCGTCCTTAGAGGAAACGGGGCGCGTGCGCATTGCGGCGCTGGATAAGACGGGCACGATTACCTCCGGCGAGCCGAGGGTGACGGATGTCGTTCCGGCGGCGGACATCGACGAGACGGCGCTGCTTTCCATGGCATGCGCGCTGGAGCGCCGAAGCGAGCATCCGCTTGCGAGGGCGGTTCTTCGCAGGGGCGAGGAGCTGGGGATTGCGCCGGAGGACACGGAGGACTTCTGCGCGCTGCCGGGCAACGGCCTGACGGCGGTACTTGACGGCGTGAGACTGTGCGGCGGAAACGAGGCGTTTGTCGAGGAGCAGGCGGCGATTCCGTCGGATGCGCGGACGCGCGCGGCGGAACTGTCTGAGCAGGGGAAAACGCCGCTGTACTTTGCCTGCGACGGCAAATACGCCGGCATGATCGCCGTGGCGGACGAAATCAAGGAGGACAGTCCGCAGGCGGTGCGCGAGCTGCAGAACATGGGCATTCACGTGGTGATGCTTACCGGCGACAACGAGCGCACGGCGAAGGCGGTCGGAAGGCAGGCGGGCGTGAATCAGGTGATTGCGGGCGTGAAGCCGGACGGCAAGGAAAGCGTGATTCGCAGGCTGAAGGAATACGGCAAGGTGGTCATGGTTGGCGACGGAATCAACGACGCGCCGGCGCTGACCCGCGCGGACATCGGAATTGCCATCGGCGCGGGCGCGGATGTTGCCGTCGACGCAGCGGACGTCGTGCTGATGAAGAGCCGTCTGAGCGACGTGCCTGCGGCCATTCGCCTGAGCCGCGCCGCGCTGCGGAACATCCACGAGAACCTGTTCTGGGCGTTCTTCTATAACGCGATCGGCATTCCGTTGGCGGCGGGTGCGCTGATTCCGCTGGGGCTTACGCTGAATCCCATGTTCGGCGCGGCGGCCATGAGCCTTTCCAGCTTCTGCGTGGTGTCCAACGCGCTTCGGCTGAATCTGTTTAAACTGCGGGACGCGAAGCACGACAGGGGACGAGGGCTTGCCTCCCTCGATATTTCATTCGAACCCGAAAACAAAAAGGAGGAAACGGAAACCATGGAAAAGACGATGCAGATTACCGGTATGATGTGCGGCCATTGCGAGGCCAACGTGAAAAAGGCGCTGGAGGCGCTGGACGGCGTGCGCGAGGCCAAGGTGAGCCACGAGAAGAATCTGGCCGTGGTGGCGCTGGACAAGCCCGTGGACGATGACACACTGCGCAAGGCCGTGGAGGACAGGGGCTATGAGGTGAAGGACATTCGCTGAGGAAGCGGAGGGCGGCCTTCGGGGACGTCTTCCTTCCATGAAACGGCGGCTTCGTATCCACGGAAATGAGGTGGATGCGAAGCCGCCGGATTTTTTTAGCGTTTACAGCGCGGCAAAGCGGGCGCATCCCCTGCGCCTGAGCCAGAGGAGGAGCGCCGCGGAGGCGGCGAGAGTCGCAAGCGCGCACAGGAGAAGGTAAAGAACCGCGCCGAGCGGGGACGCGGCAAGGATGTACAGAGAGCCCATGAGGATTCCATAGACCCAGCCGCTGAGCAGTGCAAGGCCCACGGCAGCCCCCTGCTTGATCGGCGCGATTTCGTTCGTCCATGTCAGGTTCGCGAATCGGAGGCCGAGCGTCAGGCCGAGCAGCGCAGAGAACAGCACGAACAGCTGCGGCAGGACGAGCAGAAAAATCGATTCGGGAACCGAGCATCGAGCGGCAACCAGTGCGCAAATGCTGCAGAGCAGCACGGTGGGGGAAGTAATCAGCAGCTGAACGGACAGCTTGGCCTTCAGCGCATCCCACGGCGCAATGGGCAGCGAATGCGGAATCCACAGGCTTTTGCCCTCCAGCGACACGGACGGCGCTGCGCAGTCGTTCATGGAGGCGACCAGACAGATGGCAGAGCACAGAAGCACGGGCAGGCTGCCGGGATGATCGGTCAAAAGCTCCGTTATGACGCAGAGGAACGAGCTGCCCTTGACCAGCAGAAGAATGCCCATCGCGGGCAGAAGGAGCGTGGAGAGGCCGCAGTTCAGCAGGTAATTGGGACTGCTGGTGAAGCGTGCAAGCTCCTTTGAAAACAGCGCGGCAAACAGGCTTCGCTTCTTTGCGCGCGTTTCACGGTAGACTTTTCGGTCGGCTTTCCCGGTTGCCGTGGCGATTTTCAGGAAGCTGCGCGAAAGTGCGCACCACATCAGCGCGAACAGAGCCAGCACGACGGCGGAAACGAGCAGGATGGCCGCGAGATCTCCTTCACCCATGCGTCCCAGCAGGTAGAGCGGATAGGCCGCGCCGCGAATCTTTGCGCCGTAGACCGCCGCATTCATGATAAGCTCCTGAATGAGCGTCTGCGCCTTGAAGTAGACGAAATAGTACAGGGCGATGAAGACCAGCGACAGAAGCACCACCGCGAAGCTTTTGTTTTTAAGCTTCAGACTGATTTTCGCCACGACCCAGCCGAGCGAGCAGGAGAGGATGAGCACGATCAGCGAGATGCACGTAAGCAGCGCCAATGAACCGACAATGGCGCCGACCGAGGCCGAGACTACGCACCAGTACACGATGATGGCGGGCAGGATGACCACGCCGGAATACATGAGTCCCATCAGATACACGCTCAGGAGGCGCGAGATCATGATGCAGCTCGTCGGAATCGGGAGCGACAGCAGAAGGTCGTTGTCCTTGGCCTTATAGAGGCTTGCATAGGTGTTGAAGATGCTTCCGAATGCGCCCAGCAGGATGGACACAAGCCCCATCAGCGTGAAGTACAGCCAGCCCATGCCCGCATCCGCAAGCGGCTGGCACAGGGATATGGAGGCAAACGTGAATATGCCGCCCAGCACGCCCGCCATTAAAAGCACGTACATCGCAATGAACATCGCCGTGGAGACCTTCGAGCGCTTCTGGTTTTTCTTTGCGTCGTAAAAATAGCTGCGGAAGATTTCCATCATCTGCTTGCGCAGAAGGGTTTTCAGCATTTTTCTCCCTCCAGTTCGAGGAATACCTCTTCAAGGCTGTCGTCGCCCTTTACCTCCTCCATTGTGCCCGAGCGAATCAGCTTGCCCGATTTGATGATGGCAACCCGGTCGCACAGCTTTTCGGCAACCTCCAGCACATGGGTGGAGAAGAAAATCGCGCCGCCGTTTTCGCACATTTCACGCATCATGCCCTTGAGCAGGTGGGAAGCCTTCGGGTCAAGCCCCACGAACGGCTCGTCCATGAGAATCAGCCGGGGCTCGTGCACCCACGCCGAGATGATGGCCAGCTTCTGCTTCATTCCATGGGAGTAGGACGCGATCGGCTGGGCGAGATCGTTCGTCAGCTCAAACAGCTCCGCATACTTGTGAATGCGCGCCTGCCGATTCTCCGCGCTGACGTCAAAAATATCGCAGATAAAGTTCAGATATTTGACGCCGGTCATGAATTCGTATAAATCGGGGTTATCCGGTATGTAGGCCAGCTTTTTCTTGCAGGCGAGGGGTTCATTTTTTATGGACGTGCCGTCAATGGTAATTTCGCCCTCGTCAAAGCGCAGAATGCCGGCGACGGCCTTGAGCGTGGTGGTTTTGCCCGCGCCGTTGTGACCGATAAAGCCGTGAATTTCACCGGGCGCAATGTGCAGACTCAGGTCATCGACGGCCTTTTTGTCGCCGTAGGTCTTGGTTAAATGCTCGATTTTCAGCATGTACTGTTCATTCCTTTCCCATTGTTCGTGTGCGGGGCTTATTCATCCATGGTCAGATCAAGACCCAATTCGCCGACCTGCAGGGAGCCATCCTTCAGTGAGAGAAACGGGGAGAACTCGGCTGTGATTTCGCCGCGGGTAAGGGAAATCGTCACGTCCGGGAAAATGTCGCTCACGTTGCAGCGAATGGCGAACGGACGGCAGTTTTCCTCCTCGTAAATCAGCGTTTGGGCGAGGGTCTCCATGTCGTTTACATACAGCCGCACCGTCATGTCCCCGAAGCGGGGGATGATCAGATAGGTTTCACCGTTTGATACATAGTGAATCGGCACGGATGCACCGTCCAGATACCGCTCGCAATACTCGGTCAGCGCCGTATCCTCGCCATAACCGACGCAGGCGACGGCATACAGCTGCGCGTCCGCATAGAGGATTTCCGCCTGCGCCGCCTGACAGACGAACAGAAGCGCGCAGCACAGCAGGGAAACGATTCGCTTTTTCTGAATGAGTGTTCCCTCCCCTGTTTTATTTTCTTCAAAGCCTTTGCCTGTACACTGTGTTCGGCAGCCGACTCATCTTATCTGACGCATGATATGCAATAAACGTTGCACATCATATATTATTTTACGAACCACCCATGCGTTTGTCAATAAACTGCAGGTAAAAAACAAAAATGGACCGTTCCCCAACCAACGGACAGAGAAATAAAAGCCCTGTCATAGAATAAG
>CAZMGO010000162.1:0-4866 GCA_964565845.1 uncultured Oscillospiraceae bacterium
TGCTGAGAATGGAAATTTGTTGACAGACGCGCCCGTTGTGATGTATGATAGGCATGGACTGGGAAATACATATCGGAGGGGACAAGCATGCCGAAAATTACATTCATGGGCGCGGGCTCCACGGTTTTTGCCAAGAACGTACTGGGCGACAGCATGGTAACGCCGTCGCTGGCCGAAAGCGAAATCGCACTGTATGACATCGACGCGGAGCGTCTTCGCGAAAGCGAATTGATGCTCACGTCCATCAACAACAATCTGGGCAACAAGGCGACGATCAAGGCGTATCTGGGCGTGGAAAACCGCAGGGAAGCGCTGCGCGGCGCGAACTACGTGGTCAACGCCATTCAGGTCGGCGGATACGATCCCTGCACGATCATCGACTTTGAAATTCCCAAGAAATTCGGTCTGAAGCAGACCATCGCCGACACGCTGGGCATCGGCGGCATTTTCCGCGCGCTGCGCACGATTCCCGTGATGCTGGACTTCGCCCGCGACATCGAGGAGGTCTGCCCCGACGCGTGGTTCCTCAACTATACCAACCCCATGGCCATGCTGACCGGCGCCATGCTGCGGCTGACGAGCGTGAAGACCGTGGGTCTGTGCCACAGCGTGCAGGTGTGCGCCAGCCATCTGATGAAGATGCTGGACATGGAATACGATGACACCGTGCAGTGGAAGGTCGCCGGCATCAACCATCAGGCATGGCTGCTGGAGATTACCAAGGATGGAAAGGATTTGTATCCGGAGCTTAAGAAGCGTGCGCTTGAAAAGAACAAGGAAAAGCATGGCGACATGGTGCGCCTTGAGCTGATGCGGCGCTTCGGCTATTACATCACCGAATCCTCCGAGCACAACAGCGAATACACGCCGTGGTTCATCAAGGAAAGGTATCCGGAGCTGATTGACCGATTCAACATCCCGCTGGACGAGTATCCCCGCCGCTGCATCCACCAGATTGAGGACTGGAAAAAGCGCCGCGACGAGCTGATCAACGACCCGCATCTGTCCCACACGCGCTCGAAGGAATATGCCTCCTATATTATGGAGGCCATGGAGACCAATCAGCCCTACAAGATTGGCGGCAACGTGCTGAACAACGGCCTGATTACCAACCTGCCGCGCAACGCCGTGGTTGAGGTGCCTTGCCTTGTGGACAAGAGCGGCATCATGCCCTGCTATATCGGCGACCTGCCCGAGCAGTGCGCCGCGCTGAACCGCACGAACATCAACGTGCAGCTTCTGACGATTGAGGCCGCGCGCACGCTGAAGAAGGACTATATCTATCAGGCGGCGCTGCTTGACCCGCATACTTCCAGCGAGCTGGACATCGACACCACCATCGCCATGTGCGACGCGCTCATCGAGGCGCACGGCGACTGGCTGCCGAGGTTCAACTAACGCGCTCCGGGGAGGCGGAGGGGCGCTGCGCCCCCTCCGCGCCTCCCCCGCGAAACGCGGAAACGCCCGGCTGCGGCCGGGCCCTTTTTTTCTTCGAGAGGGCTTCGGCCCTCTCGAGCTCTCCCCGGGGCGGTCGAGGCCTCGGAACGGCGGTTTTTTTCGGAGAAAGCGGAAAATGTGATTAAAAAAGGGAATCCCTGCGCACAATAGCTGTCGCAAGGGAGGTTGAATTCCATGAAGAAAGCCAATCGTAGGGATACTCTTACCATTCTGTTTCTCTGTCTCGCCGTTGCCTGCCTGATGACCGCCTGCATGAATTCCGCGGGCGACAATTCAAACGCAGCCGCGTCCCCCTCTGCCGTGGCGTCGCCCAGCCCGGCGGTCAGCGCCGTGCCCGCGGCCTTCGACTGGACAACGAACGCCGCCGACGTGGAGGAGCGCATCGCGCGCATCTCTGAAATCGGCGAGGCGCGCGTCATCACGTCCGGCAGCACGGCGCTGGTGGCCGTGAAGTTCGCGTCGGCGTATCAGGGCGACATGACGGCCCGCATCCGCGAGATGATTGCCGGTGAGGTTATGCAGGCGGATTCCGAAATCAAAACCGTTGCGGTGACGTCCGAAACGGACGACGTGACGCGCGTGTATCAGCTGAGCGACCGCATTCGCACCGGTGAAACCATCGATACGCTGAAAACCGACATCGATGAAATCGTCCGCAACACCACCACGCTCACCTGACCAATTTCCCAAAATTCCAAGGCCGCCGAAGCGGGAAAAGGCTTCGGCGGCCTTGCCTGCGCTTAAAAACGGAAGAAAGCGCATTTGACACAGTTTTGCAACAGGCCCCGCGTTGCGTCCTCGGCTCCGCTGTGATAAAATGAGATGCGAACGATTGACGAAAGCGGGAGGACGCGGCCATGAAAATCGGCATCATGCATGTGAACCTGTCCAGCCGAAACTACGGCGCGGTGCTGCACGGGTGGGCGTTTCAGCAATACCTGAGCCGCATTCCCGGCGCGGAGGACAACGAGCTGATTTTCTACACGCGCCCGAATCAGGAAAACCACCGCCTGCGCTTCGGCGTGTGGAATTCGCTGAAGCAGGGACATTTGCGCGCCGTTGCCGGAAAAACGCTCAAGCATGTGCGCGGCCGCGTGCGGCACGCGCGGTTTGAGCGCTTTCTGCATGCGCACGAGCGCTTTTCCCGCAACTACACGCGCGCCCAGCTGAACGCCGCCCGGCTTCCCTATGACACGCTGATCTGCGAAAGCGACGTAATCTGGTCATCGGAAATCACCGACGGCGTGCTCGACCCGGCGTATTTTCTGGCGCTGGACAGCATGCGCGGCCTGCGCAAAATCGCCTATGCGCCCAGCCTGAACGACGGCCCGGAAAGCGACGCGCAGGCGGACGAAATTCGGGAATACGCAAGGGACTTCTGCGCGCTGTCCTGCCGCGAGGCGGCGGGTGCGGCGTGCCTTTCCGCGCTGACCGGGCGCACGGTGCCGCAGGTGCTCGACCCCGTTCTGCTGCTGAGGCCGGAGGACTACGAGCCGCTCTGCGCCCGCCGGCCGTGCAGGCAGCCGTATCTTTTGATGTATATGCCCGTGGACGTCAGCCCGCTTCTGCGCGCCGAGGCGAAGAAATACGCGCAGGCGCACGGGCTGGAGCTTCTGGAAATTTCCACCCATCTGCGCCGCGGAAAGGGCGTGCTCGGTCAGGCAGGGCCGCGCGAGTTTCTGGCGGCGGTACGCCACGCGGATATGATTTTTACCAATTCGCTGCATGCCGTGCTGTTTTCGATTCTGTTTGAAAGGCAGTTCTATGCCTTCCCGCGTCGGCTTTCGCTCAAGGTGACGGACGCGCTGGCGACCTTCGGCCTGTCCGAGCGCTACATGACGGACGGTCTGCACCCGCTTGCGGACATCGACTACGCGCCGGTTCGCGCAAGGCTTGAGACGCTGCGCGCGTCGTCCCGCGAATTCCTTCTGACCGCGCTCGGCCTGCCCGACGCAAGGGGAGCGAATTTTTCCGCGGCGGCGGGAGAAACGGGCGGCAGGGAGCCGAATGGCGAGGCAATTCCGCCTGCCGGGCAAAAAACCGTTTGATAAGCTGAAATCGAGCCGTGCGTCCCTGCGGACGCCGGCTCGATTCGTGGTTTTTATCGGAGGTTATTTATGCATGCCCTTTATCGCATGCGCCTTGATGGCCTCATAGGTGGTTTCGCTCAGGTCGTGCTCTACCTTGCAGGCGTCCTCGCGCGCCGTTTCTTCATCTACGCCAAGATACACGAAAAAAGAGGTCAGCATTTTGTGCCGCTCGTAAATCCTTGACGCAATCGCCATGCCCGCATCCGTCAGGGTAATCAGCCCCTCCTCGTCCATGGTGATGTATCCGTTCTGGCGCAGGCGCTTTGTGGCATAGCTCACGCTGGGCTTCGTAACGTTCAGCTCATTGGCAATGTCGATCGACCGAATGTAGCCGTATCGCTCCTTCATCATGAGCATCGCTTCCAGATAATCCTCCGAGGATTCGAGAATTCGCATCGTGCGCCACCTTCCTTCGCACAGTATATTAACAGATTTTCCATCAAAAATCAAGGGAACGGCGGTGAAAAAACGTTGACAAGACCGGGGCGCTGCGTTATACTTTGAACATAAGTTAAAGGTCTTTAACCAGCCGGCATTTTTCGGCGGCGCAGGACGCGGCTTCCTGAAGAATTAACCGGAAAAAATGAAAAGCAGGGGTTGACAGACAGGGTTAGAGATGCTAAACTATTCGCCGGTTAGAGGGGATTAACCTCTCTGGCCTTTCAAAGCCCCATAAGTTAGACGGCTCTAATTAGAGGGAGGGCGAGACGGATGATGCCTTTGGGAATGGCAAGCGTGGGAGACGTAAACATCATCAAGAAGATTTCCGGGCGGGATGAGGTGCGCCAGCATCTGGCGGAGATGGGGTTTGTCGTCGGCGCCGAGATAACCGTGGTAAGCGAGCTGGGCGGCAACCTGATTCTGAACGTCAAGGAAAGCCGCGTTGCATTGGATAGAACCATGGCCATGAGGATCATGGTGTGATAGAGAGGAGAGGGAATATGAAAACCCTGAAGGATGTCAAGGTGGGCGAATCCGCAGTGATTGCAAAGCTGCACGGCGAGGGTGCGCTCAAGCGCCGAATCATGGACATGGGCCTTACGAAGGGCACCGAGGTGTATGTTCGCAAGGTTGCGCCGCTGGGCGACCCGATGGAGCTGACGGTGCGCGGCTACGAGCTGAGCGTGCGCCGCGCGGATGCCGAGCTGATCGAGGTTCGGTAAGCCTTTTCATTCGTTCGATCGCGTGTGATTGCAAAAGAGGAGGAAATAGATCATGGCCATCAAAATTGCGCTGGCAGGCAACCCGAACTGCGGCAAAACGACGCTGTTCAACGCGCTGACCGGCTCCAACCAGTTTGTAGGCAACTGGCCGGGCG
>CAZMGO010000163.1:0-4864 GCA_964565845.1 uncultured Oscillospiraceae bacterium
CAGAATTACGGCTCCGCCTGTTTTCATGTACTCCGCCTCCGTTTTCATTTGTTCCCGAACTATTGTGCCTCAGACGCGCGGTTTTGTCAAGGAGAGCGTCCGGAAATTCAGAATTTTTTCGGTTGCATAGGCGGCACACGAGGGGCGGAGGGCGGTCAAGGGAAGAATGGAAATTTGCAAAGCCAATAGGGGATGGATTCTGTTTCTCATATCATAGCCTGATGCATACCCAGACAGATTAGGATGATGCTGGAGTTTTCGCCGAAGACGGAAAGCCGCCTGCGCCCGTCGGCAGGAGAGGACATCCTCAGCTTACTGAAAAGCGCAGCTGGTTTGTTTTTACGAAGACGTCAGAACTTTCGAGCAATTTCGGTCACGGCGCGGACGAGGGCTTCGACGTCTTTCGTGGTGTTGAACGCGCCGAGGCTGGCGCGAACGCAGCCGCGAGAGAGGGTACCGAAGAAGCGGTGAGCCTCCGGAGCGCAATGCAGACCGCCGCGTACGCAGATTTCACGGTCGCCGAGCGTCTGCGCGACGCGGGCGGAGGAGAGGTCTCCGACGTTAAAGCTCACGATGCCGGTTCGGCGGCGCGCGTCGCCCGGGGAGTAGAGGGTTACGCCGGGAATCGCGTGAAGAGAGTGATACAGCGCCTGTGACAAGGCATGCACGTGCTCCGTAATCGCGTTCGCGTTTTCGCGAACGTACTGCGCGCCGGCACCAAGGCCTTCAATTCCGGGCAGGTTCAGCGTGCCGGCTTCGTAGCGCTCCGGCAGCTCCTCTGGCTGCAGCAGAAGCTCGGAGGAGCTGCCGGTTCCGCCCTCGCGCAGGGTTTTTAACCGAAGACCCGGTGCAAGGTATAGCCCGCCAGTGCCCTGCGGGCCCAGAAGCGCCTTGTGGCCGGGAAATGCATACAGGTCGCAGCCGAGGTCTTCGACATTTACGGGCAGCTCGCCAAGCGCCTGCGCGCCGTCGATCAACGACAGAATGCCGTTGGCGCGGGCAATGCGGGCAACCTCGCGCACGGGCTGAACTGCGCCGGTGACGTTGGAGGCATGCGTGAGAATTAAAAGGCGCGTGTTCGGACGGATTGCGGCAGCATAGCGCGCCGGGTCGAGAAAACCGTCCGGCTGCGGAGATAGGAGGGTGGTTTCCACGCCGCCAACGGCCTCCAGCGTCTTGATTACGCGGAGCACGGAATTGTGCTCCAGCATACTGGCAATTACATGGTCGCCGGGACGCAGCGTTCCCTTGATCGCCAGATTCAGTGCGTCGGTGCAGTTGAAGGCAAAAAGAATCGAGAACGGGTCCCGTGCGCCGAGCAGCTCGGCCAGCGTTTCACGGGTGTTCAGCACGGCTTCGGCGGCACGTAGCGCGCGGGAATGGCCGGAGCGGCCCGGGTTGGCATTGTCCTCCGTCAGCGCACGGTGCACGGCGTCGAGCACGGCGGGCGGCTTGGGATGACTGGTGGCAGCGTTGTCCAGATAGATTTCCAAAACGCGTCCTCCTTTGCTTCACGCCGCGCGGCGGGCGTGCGTACTATGGAATACCGGCCGTATGCGGTCGGTATGAAGGGAGGCGGCCAGATGGGAGACAGCTTCGGCATTGCGGCGTACCGCTCCCGACAACAGGTCATGCGCTTAAACGATATGCTGAGACGCGATGGAATAGCCGGCAGCGTCGTATCGACGCCGCGCGAAATTTCGGCGGGCTGCGGGCTTTCGGTGCGATTTGAGCTGAACGACTTGAGCGCGGTTCGCCGCGTGGTTTCACGCGCCGGTTCGGCGAATCTGATTGGTTTGTATGCGTATTCGCCTGCGTCTGCAGCCGGCACGCGGCTTCGTGCACTGTCAATGAGGGATTAATTTACAAAGCATATGTATCGCAAAAGCGAAAAGAAGTGTATAATAAAACCGTATGGCTTGCAGCCGGAGAAATCTGCGGGAGGGCAGTCGCCCTCTCGGCTTTCGCTGCTAAGCCGCCGGAGGAAGAGCAATGACGAAAGAAAACGCCGTGAGGGTGCTTGAGAGACTAAGCCAACTGTATCCGGAGGCGAGGGCGGAGCTTCACTTTTCGAATCCGTTCGAAACGCTGATTGCTACGATTCTCTCCGCGCAGTGCACGGACAAGCGCGTGAACATGGTTACGGAAACGCTGTTTCGGGATTACCCGGACGCCGCCGCGCTGGGCGCACTTACTCAGCCGCAGCTGGAGGCGCGCATCAGGGAATGCGGATTGTATCGCATGAAGGCGGCGAACATTCTGGCGGCCTGTCATGAGCTGACGGAAAAGTATGGCGGCAGCGTGCCGAACACGCGGGAGGCACTGATGGCGCTGCCGGGCGTCGGTCAAAAGACAGCGGGCGTCGTTCTGATGGCAGCGTTCGGGGATGATCAGATTCCCGTGGACACGCATGTGTTCCGGCTCGCCAACCGCATTGGGCTTGCGGATGCCGACACGCCGAAAAAGGCCGAGGATCAGCTCCGCGAGATAATTCCCGAGGGAGAACGCGCGCATGCGCACCACTTGCTGATTTGGCACGGGCGGCGCTGCTGCTCCGCGCGCAAGCCGGCCTGCGAGCGCTGTCCGCTGAACGACGGCCTTTGCGAAAAGAAGATATGAGAACCGAAGGAGACTGATAAGCATGCCCCTTTTTGTGGACAAGGTCAATATCCGCGCGCAGGCGGGAAACGGAGGGAATGGCTGCGTATCCTTTCACCGCGAGAAGTTCGTGCAGGCGGGCGGCCCCGACGGCGGCGACGGCGGCAAGGGCGGCGACGTGATTCTGGTTGCCAGCGAACGGCTGCATACGCTGATGGATTTCCGCTATAAGCGCTCGTTTGCCGCAGGCAACGGCGCGGACGGTTCCGGCTCGCGCCGAACCGGTACGCGCGGGGAGAGCGTCACGATCGAGGTGCCGCGCGGCACCGTCGTGCGCGACGCCGATACCGGAAAAATCCTTGCCGACATGACGGAGACGGATAAGCCGCGCGTGCTGCTTCGCGGCGGAAACGGCGGCTACGGCAATCAGCATTTTGCCACGCCCACGCGGCAGGCGCCGAACTATGCCAAGCCCGGCGAGCGGGGACGGTCTCTCAATCTGGTGCTGGAGCTGAAGTCCATTGCCGATCTGGGACTGGTTGGCTTCCCGAACGTGGGAAAATCCACGATTCTGTCCGTGGTCACGTCGGCAAAGCCGAAGATTGCCAACTATCACTTCACGACGCTTCAGCCGAATCTGGGTATTGTGGAGCAGGATGGGTTCAGCTTTATCATGGCGGACATTCCCGGCATCGTGGAGGGTGCGAGCGACGGCGTGGGTCTGGGCTTTGATTTTCTCAGGCATATTGAGCGCACGCGCATGCTTTTGCACGTGATCGACATTTCCGGCTCGGAGGATCGTGACCCGCTGGAGGACTACGACGCGATTATGAAGGAGCTGGAGGCCTACGGCGACTTGAAGAGCAAGCCCATGATCATTGCGGCAAACAAGAGTGATCTGCCCGGCGCGGAGGAGAACCTTGCGCGCCTGCGCGAGAAGCTGAAGGGTGAGAGCATACCGATTTACCCGGTCTCGGCAGCGACGCGGCAGGGCTTCACGCCGCTGATGCGCGCGCTGGCGGCGCGCATTCGTGAGCTGCCCGAGCCGGAGCGCTTCGAAGAGGAGGAGCTGGAGGAAGAGAAGGCGGAGCGCAGCTTCCGGGTTGCGCGCAGCGGAGGCGCCTACGAGGTAACCGGCACGGCGGTGACGGAGCTGGTGCGGTCGGTAAATTTTGGCGACGAGGATTCGCTGCAGTACTTCCACAGGTCGCTTAGAAAGCTGGGCATCATCGATGAGCTGCGCAGAGTGGGCGCGGGCGAGGGCGATACCGTGCGCATCGAGGGCATGGAATTCGAATTTATGGAATAAGCCGAACGGGCAGGGATGCCCGTCCATTATGGAAGAAAACAGGGGGATACGAGTATGACAACAAAGCAACGCGCGGCGCTCCGTTCGATGGGCGCGGTTATGGAGCCGGTTCTGCATATCGGCAAGGAAGGCATCACGCCGACCGTCATCAAGCAATGCTGGGACGCGCTGGAGGCGCGCGAGCTGATTAAGGTGCAGGTGCAGCGCAACGCGCCCTATGGACAGACGCGCGAGGCCTGCGACGAGCTGTGCGAAAGAGTCCACGCCGAGCCGGTGCAGGTAATCGGCAACCGCTTTGTGATTTATCGCGAGGCGCGCGAGGATTCGCGCATTCATTTGGACGAGCTGGGCTGATTAGATCAGCTTTTCCGGTTCCTCACTGCCGGGCAGACAAATCAGCGCCGCAAACAGCAGCGCAAGCCCGAACAGAAGGTAGAACCATGCGCCGGTGAAGAGGTAATATAGGATTAAAAGCGTCGATTCGAGTGCGTAGCGCCATGCGCGGCGACGCGAAAAAAGACTTCGAAGCGCCTGAAACGGCCGCACAACGCGTGCGCGCCGCTCGGGCGCTTCGATGCTTCCATAGCGCCGCGCCAGTCGCTTCAGTTGGGCGCGGTCGAGAAGCACCGCCTCCGGCGCGTGCAGCTTCAGTGTCTGTACGCGAATATCCGCGTCTGCCTTTCCCGGAACGGCGATGACTATCGTGCGTACGCCTGCCTTTGCGCCAAACCTGCGCCAAAGGGCGAGAATATCGTCCGGGCTTGCGCGAAGTTTTTGAAGCACGCAGAGAATGGACGGCTCTCCCATATGCGTAAACCGAAGGCAGCCGCCTTCGAAGGACGGCTCGGAGACCGGATAGCGCCTTTCAAGAAGTGCGAATACGGCTTCGTGGGCGCGCACGGTATCCTCATAAATGGCCTTTTTCAGAAAGGCGTCGGCAGAGCGGCGGCGAATGCG
>CAZMGO010000164.1:0-2338 GCA_964565845.1 uncultured Oscillospiraceae bacterium
TTCGTCGGCACCAAGAAGCAGGCGCAGGAGTCCATCGAGACCGAGGCGAAGCGCTGCGGCATGTACTTTGTAAACAACCGCTGGCTGGGCGGCACGCTCACCAACTTCCGCACCATCCGCACCCGTATTGACCGCCTGAACAGCATCGACAAGATGGAGAAGGAAGGCCAGTTCGAGCTGCTCCCCAAGAAGGAAGTCATCAAGCTGCTCGCCGAGCGCGAAAAGCTGGAAAAGAACCTGGGCGGCATCCGCGAAATGAAGAAGCTCCCCGGCGCGCTGTTCGTCGTTGACCCTCGCAAGGAGCACATCGCCGTTGCGGAAGCCCGCGCGCTGAAGATCCCGATCGTCGGCATCGTGGATACCAACTGCGACCCCGATGAGATCGATTACGTCATCCCCGGCAACGACGACGCCATCCGCGCGGTCAAGCTGATCGCCGGCAAGATGGCCGACGCCGTTCTGGAAGGCAAGCAGGGCGAGCAGATTGAGGAGACCGTCGAGGCTCCCGCTGCCGAAGAAGCCGCCGAATAATCATCCCGCGACAACACGTTTCAGGAGGAATGCAACATGGCTGAAATCAGCGCAAAAGTGGTTATGGAGCTCCGCGGCCGCACCGGCGCGGGCATGATGGATTGCAAAAAGGCGCTCGCCGCCAGCAATGGCGATATGGAAAAGGCGATTGACTTCCTGCGCGAGAAGGGCCTTGCCGCCGCCGCCAAGAAGCAGAGCCGCATTGCCGCCGAGGGCATCGTGGACAGCTTCGTCTGCACCAAGTGCATGACCGGCGCGCTCGTCGAGGTCAACTGCGAAACCGACTTCGTCGCCAAGACCGACAAATTCAAGAACCTCGTGCACGAAATCGCCGTGCAAATCGTAAAGAATGATCCCGCCGACGTGGACGCGCTGCTGGCTCAGAAGTACTACGCCGACGAAACCCAGACCATCGGCGACCTCGTAACCGCCGCTACCGCCGAAATCGGCGAGAAGATCAGCGTCCGCCGCTTCGCCCGTCATCATTCCGAGAACGGCGTCGTGGACAGCTACATCCACATGGGCGGCAAGGTTGGCGTGCTCATCGAGGCCGAGGGTGCCGACGGCGAGAACGCGACCGAGGTTATTCATGACTGCGCGCTGCAGATCGCTGCCGCTTCCCCTGTCGCGCCCGAGTACGTGCGCCGCGAGGAGGTTCGCGCCGATCACCTCGAGCACGAGAAGGAAATCCTCATCGCTCAGGCCCGCAACGAAGGCAAGCCCGAGAAGATCATCGAGAAGATGGTCGAGGGCCGCATCAAGAAGTTCTATCAGGAAGTCTGCCTGCTGGATCAGCCCTTCGTCAAGGACGGCGAGATCAGCGTTCAGACCATGATCAACCAGAAGGCCAAGGGTCTCAACATCGTTCGCTTCACCCGCTATAAGATGGGCGACGGTCTCGAGAAGAAGGTCAACGATCTGGCTGCCGAGGTTGCCGAGCAGGCCGCGAAGATGGGTCTGTAAGACATGCCTTTTCGAGGGTGTTGCGTATTGCAGCACCCTCTTCGTATGCCCGGAATACGATGGGAGGACAAACGATGTATAAGCGCATTATTCTAAAGCTCTCCGGCGAAACCCTCGCGCCCGACGCGTCGAAGCCCGACGAGCCCCGCGCCGTGTTTGACGCGCAGCGTGTGGACGCGGCAGCCGAAATGATTTTAAAGCTTCAGGCGCGCGGCATTCAGGTGGGCGTGGTTATCGGCGGCGGCAACATCTGGCGCGGCCGTTTCACGCAGGAAATGAACGGCGCAAACGCCGACCAGATGGGCATGCTCGCCACCATCATCAACGCGCTGTGCGTGCAGGACGCCATCACCCGCAAGGGCGGCAAAGCCGTGGTCTTCTCCGCGCAGGAGATGAACCGCTTCACGCGCCTGTATACCCGCTCCGCCGCGCTGGAGGCCATGAACGACGGCTGCGTCGCGCTGCTGTCCGGCGGCACCGGCAACCCCTACTTCACCACCGACACCGGCGCCGCCCTGCGCGCCGCCGAGCTGGACGCGGACGCGATTTTCAAGGGCACCACCGTCGAGGGCGTGTACGATTCCGACCCCCGCACGAACCCCGACGCGAAGCTTCTGAAGGACGTTTCCTACGCCGAGGCCGTCGCAAAGCGGCTGCACGTGATGGATACCACCGCCTTCGTGCTCTGCCAGGAGCAGCACGTGCCCGAGATTCGCGTGTTTTCAATGGAAAACCTCGATAACATCCTGCGCGTCGCCGACGGCGAACCCATCGGCACCCGCGTGCACGAATAATCCCCGCCATACGACAGAAAACGGAATCCGGCAGTCCCGGATTCCGTTTT
>CAZMGO010000164.1:2438-4826 GCA_964565845.1 uncultured Oscillospiraceae bacterium
CCCGGCGCGGAAAGGGCGGTTCGCCGAACACGCGCACGCACTCGCGCGAAGGCTCTGACGGCTTCCCGGCGCGGAAAGGGCGGTTCGCCGAACACGCGCACGCACTCGCGCGAAGGCTCCGCGCTTCCCGGCGCGGAAAGGGCGGTTCGCCGAACACGCGCACGCACTCGCGCGAAGGCTCCGCGCTTCCCGGCGCGGAAAGGGCGGTTCGCCGAACACGCGCGCACGCACCGGCGCAAAGGCTCCGCGCTTCCGCGCAAACGCATACATAAAAAGGGAGGTGATAATCGTGACGACATACGAAACGCTCGCTATCGTTCTTATGATTATCACCTTGGCATTCTCGATTCATATCGGAAACCATAAGTAACAAAGCAACAGCCGCCATCCAGCGTTGACCGGACGGCGGCTCTCAACACATAGAGGGGAGAAGCCTTTCCAGAAGCGTCATCCCTTCCTGCTCTTATTCTATCACGGTCATGAGCTTATGTCAACGAAAAGTTTATGAGCAGACATTTTCGTGAGGTCACGAAAAGGATGAAAATCGAAAATGCCCCGCCGGTGAGGGCGGGACAAGGATTATGGATGGTCACGCGTCTCGGCATATTCTGCCAGAATACGCCTTGCGCATCGGAACGCCTGCCATTCAAGGGCAAAGCCGGGGAAATGCATACCATTAATCCATTGAAAATAGTGCGTCATTTCATGCGCAATCACGGTCAGAATCGCGGCTGCGGCATCATCTCTCCCATCTGAAAGAACCAACTCGCCATAGTCGCCGGCCGCCACTCGAATGGCAGGGGTGCCTGTGTAAGACGGCGGCTCAAAGAATGTTCCTACGGCCGTATCTCCATCCATAGTCCGGAGGATGGCTTCATTTTTGAGATATACACAAATAGGGATAGGGAAGCGATATTCATGCCGGAGCCAATCAATGAATTGCGCGCATGCTTTTTCAAGCTCCGCTTCGACACCCTTATCCGCGTATACATCGACACGGCTCTGCGCCCGAGCCAATGAAGCCGGAAGCTTCCTCTTCCATTTTTCCATCGTCCAAATCTTCATAGGCAAAACGATTGGGCAAGCGGCAGCGTTTATGGGCTACAGCTTGTCCGCCAATGCGGCTGCCTGCGCGCAGCCGTCGGTCGCATCGATGTCGCCGCATTTATAGACGCCGGGCACGAGAACCTCGCCGAGCATATGCCACTTCAAAAGCGCCGCCGTGCGCGCAATGGGCATTTTCACGCCGTCGAGAACAGCCATATCCTTCTCCTCGCAGCAGGCAATGATGCCGCAGCCCTTGCCGGAGACATCCTTGCCCGCCGTGCAGAAGGAAAACAGCTTGTCAATCACGGCCTTGAGCTGGGCGGGAATGGTGTACCAGTACACCGGCATGGTGAAGAGAATGTCGTCCGCCTCCATAATGGCGGGCGCAATGCGGTTGAAATCATCATTGAACGCGCAGGCGTTTCCGTTTTGGAAGCAGCGCTCGCAGGCACGGCAGCCGTCAACCCTCAGAAACGCAGCATCGAAGCGGACAACCGTGTGTCCCTTTGCCTCGGCGGCACGGATGAACGCCTCGGTCATGGCGAAGCTGTTGCCGTTTCTGCGCGGGCTTCCGGTAAGAACCACGATTTTCTTGCTCATTTTCACAGGCTCCTTATCTGAAATTTATTCCGTAATCGCAATCTTCATCACGCCGTCCAGACGGTTTTCGAAAACGCGGTACGCCTCTTCAATGTCCGCAAGGCGGTATCGGTGGGTGATGAGCGGCGTGGTGTCGATTTTGCCCTGCGCAATCAGGCGAAGGATTTCCGCGCAGTCGCAGCCGTCCACGCCGCCGGTCTTGAAGGTGAGGTTCTTGCCGTACATATCGGGCAGGGGCAGCGTCTGCGCCGTGTCATACAGGGCAACCACCGTCACGATGGCATTGGGTCTGGCGCATTTCCACGCAAGCGCGAAGCTGTCCCCTGCGCCGGCGACCTCAAGCACCACATCCGCGCCGCCGTGGTCGGAATGCGCGCGCACAAACGCCTCGCATTCCTCCGGGCGGCAGAGCAGCACATCGGGATAACGCGCCCGCACAAACCGCGCTCTTTCCACGTTCCTTTCGCAGACGATGATTCTTTTGGGAGCCTTCAGCCGCGCGCAAAGCAGCGTGCAGATGCCCGTCGGCCCCGCGCCGAGGATGAGCACGGTATCCTCGCTTGTG
The DNA here is from genome assembly GCA_964565845.1 of uncultured Oscillospiraceae bacterium. Classification (GTDB taxonomy): domain Bacteria; phylum Bacillota; class Clostridia; order Christensenellales; family Aristaeellaceae; genus SFHK01. Next base: position 4,651 of record CAZMGO010000164.1, read on the forward strand.
ATTTCGGAAATGCGCGCCGCCCAGAAGCCGGTGGCCAGAATGTCGCCCACGAACAGCGCCTGCTCGTCGGTCACGCCGTCCGGAATTTTCGTAAGCCCCTGATCGGCATAGGGAACCCGCACAAGCTCCGCCTGTCCGCCGTCGATGCGGCAGCCCAGTGCCCATCCGCCGTTTTT
>CAZMGO010000165.1:0-4735 GCA_964565845.1 uncultured Oscillospiraceae bacterium
AGGCGCGATTTGTCGATCAGCTCCGTCAGCTGCGGATAGGTCTTGCGCAGAATCAGCGCGCGAAAGTGCGGAATGTGCACCCAGTACAGGGGCATCATCACCGCCGCCTCGCTCTTGCCGCCGCCCGCCGCGCCGCCGTACAGGCATTCGTATTCGCGCCGCCGGAGAAATTCGCGCTGCTTGGGCTGCGGCTGCCAGATTACGTTACGCATCGTCCGCCTCCGTGCCCGGCAGAAGCACCACGCCGGTTTCGCCCTTCTCCCCGTCGCTTTCCAGCTTCCGCTCCTCCAGCTGAAGCTTTCGCAGCTGCACCTCCATCGCCGTGCGCTGCTCCGGCGCAAGCTCGCCGTTCAGCGCGCGCACCGCGTCCGTCAAATCGCGAATGGCCGCAATGGTCTCCCGCAGCTGCCGGATGTTTCGAATGTCCAGCACCTTCTCTGTCAGGGAGCCGTCTGCCTTTTCGGCGTATACATGGCGCTGAAACTGAAATTCGTCCTCCAGCATGCGCAAAAGCGCCTCGGCCGTCAGCTCCGTCGCCCGCCGGAGCGGCTGAAGACTCTCCTCGCACGTCCGTTTTCGCCTTCGTCCCGGCGCTCCGCGCGGGAAAAGCGCCTTGATTTCGCCCGCGTCCGTCATGGGGCATCACCTCCCGCGCACAAGTGTACCGCGCTCCCGCGTGCACCCGCTACACGCCTGCTGAAAATTCCTGTTATCATATGGACAAACGCGCGAATGAATGGTATAATCTCTTCACATTCAGATTCGACGCTTTCGAGTCGGAACGCTTCGACCTTTATGAAGGGAGATACACCATGGAGCTGCATAATTCGTATTTGAAGAGCGTATATGAAAAGGTCGCCCGCCGCGACCCGAACGAAAAGGAATACCTTCAGGCCGTATACGAGGTGCTGGAGTCGCTGGAGGGCGTGTTCGACCGCCGTCCGGAGCTGGAGAAGGCCAACATCGCCGAGCGCATCGTGGAGCCGGAGCGCGTGATTACCTTCCGCGTCAGCTGGGTGGACGATCAGGGGCGCGTGCAGGTCAACCGCGGCTATCGCGTGCAGTTCAATTCCGCCATCGGCCCGTATAAGGGCGGCCTGCGGCTGCATCCGTCGGTCAACCTGTCCATTCTGAAATTCCTCGGCTTTGAGCAGACGTTCAAAAACTCCCTCACCGGCCTGCCCATGGGCGGCGGCAAGGGCGGCAGCGACTTTGACCCCAAGGGCAAGAGCGACGGCGAGGTCATGCGCTTCTGCCAGAGCTTCATGACGGAGCTGTACCGCCACATCGGCGCGGATACCGACGTGCCCGCCGGCGACATCGGCGTGGGCGCGCGCGAGGTCGGCTACCTGTTCGGCCAGTATAAGCGCCTCGCCAACGAGTTCACCGGCGTGCTCACCGGCAAGGGGCTCACCTTCGGCGGCTCGCTGATGCGCAAGCAGGCCACCGGCTACGGCCTGTGCTACTTCACAAACGAAATGCTCACCCACGCCGGCATGTCCTTCGAGGGACGGCGCGTGGTCATCTCCGGCAGCGGCAACGTGGCGCTGTATGCCTGCGAAAAGGCGCAGGCCTTCGGCGCAAAGGTCGTCGCCATGTCCGACTCCTCCGGCTATGTAGTGGACGAAAACGGCATCGACCTAAATGTCATGAAGGGCATCAAGGAGGTCGAGCGCGGCCGCATCTCCGCGTACGCCGAGCGCGTGCCCTCCGCGAAATTCACGCCCGGCTGCAGGGGCGTATGGACGGTGCCGTGCGACATCGCCCTGCCCTGCGCCACCCAGAACGAGCTGGACGGCGAAAGCGCCGCGGCGCTGATTCAAAACGGCGTGAAGGCCGTCGCCGAGGGCGCGAACATGCCCTCCACGCCCGAGGCCATCGCCGCCTTCCAGCGCGCGGGCGTGCTCTTCGGCCCCGCCAAGGCCGCCAACGCCGGCGGCGTCGCCACCAGCGGCCTTGAAATGACCCAGAACAGCATCCGCCTCAGCTGGACGACGGAGGAGGTGGACGAGAAGCTCCGGGGCATCATGGTCAGCATCTACAACAACACCGCGGCCGCCGCGAAGGAGTACGGCATGGAGGGCAACCTCGTCGCCGGCGCCAACATCGCGGGCTTCCTCAAGGTCGCCGACGCCATGCTCTGGCAGGGCGTGGCCTACTAATCCCCCGCGCGGTGCGGAAAATCTTTTCTTGCTTTTTTCGCGCGCAGGGCGTATAATTTAGAAACGGCGTGTGGCGTTTCCGCGTAAATCCGGCTGCGGGAACGCCGCTCGCCCTTTTTGAAATCAATGCCTCCCCGCCGGGGGAAAATAAAAAACAAATCGTGCAGCTGCAATGCGTAAGTCCAGATTGAGAGGGACTGCGCATTGTTTTTTTATGCAAGGAAAGGGTGGTTTTCATGGATACCGAAAATCGATACTTAGGCACGGAACGCATTGGCAGGCTCATGCGCCAATATGCCGTTCCCTGCGTGATCTCCCTGCTGGTGGGCGCGCTTTACAACATCGTCGACCAGCTCTTCATCGCCAACGCAAGCTACCTTGGCTCCTACGGCAACGCGGCCAACACGGTCGTATTCCCAATCACCGTCGTGGCGCTCGGCCTTGCGGTGTTCATCGGCGACGGCTGCTGCGCGTTCGTGAGCCTTGCGCTGGGGCGCGGCGACCGCGAGGCCGCGCATAAGGCCGTCGGCAACGCCATCGTGCTTTGCGTGGGAAGCAGCCTTCTGCTGACGGCGGCCTGCCTGCTCTTCAGCGAGCCGATTCTCGCCCTGTTCGGCGGCACGGTGAACGAGGAAACCCATGCCTTCGCGCGGGAATACCTTCTCTGCATCGCGCTGGGCATTCCGTTTTACATGCTCGGGCAGGCGCTGAACCCGATTATCCGCAGCGATGGAAGCCCGAAATTCGCCATGCTGGCCACCGTTTCCGGCGCCGTTGCCAACGTGATTCTTGACCCGCTGTTCATTTACGTCTTCCACTGGGGCATGATGGGCGCGGCGGTTGCCACCGTGCTCGGACAAATCCTGACGGCGGCGCTCTCCGTATGGTACCTGCGGCGCACGCGGGTGATACGGCTTGGGAAGAGCAGCTTCCGGCTGGACGGACGGCTGATTCCGAAATTTCTGATTTTGGGACTTACCAGCCTGCTTGCGCAGCTTTCGCTGGTCGTGTCCATGGCGGCCGTGCAGAATATGTGCATGAAATACGGCGCAAAGGATCCCGTGTTCGGGCAGCCGGAATATTCGCAGATTCCCCTTGCCGTGCTGGGCATTGTGATGAAGTTCTTCCAGATTGCCATTTCCATCGCCATCGGCATGGCGGCGGGATGCATCCCGATTGCCGGCTATAATCTGGGCGCGGGGAAAAGGGAGCGCGCGAAGGCGCTGTTTTCCCGCCTGCTGCTGGCGGAGCTGCTCGTGGGCGCCGCCGCGCTGGTCATTGTGGAGCTTTTCCCGCTTCCGATTGCCATGCTGTTCGGCGCGGCGAACGAAAGCGCGTACTACGCGAGCTTCACGGTCAAGTGCTTCCGCGTTTATCTGTGCCTGATGCCGCTTGCGACGCTGAACAAGGGCACGTTCATTTATCTGCAGGCGCTGGGCAAGGCCTTCGCCTCCACCGCCGTTTCGCTGACGCGCGAAATCATTTTCGGCGTGTCCCTGCCCATCCTGCTGCCCATTTTCCTCGGGCTGGACGGCCTTCTGTGGTCGTTCCCGGCGGCGGATCTTTTGACGTTCGTCATCACGGTGTTCTTCATCCGGCAAACCTATCGCGAGCTGTCCGATTCCCGCCCGCGCGCCCGGAAGGAGGAGGCCTGAGCGAAAAACCGCAGCGGGGATTCCCGCGTCGCGGCGGCCTCCGAGGTTGAAATGACGCGCCGGGGATGGTATAATAAAAGCGACCACGAAAGGCGGCATAGCGCGAACGCGATACATACAACAAAAACGGAGGGATACGGCAATGGATGAACGGCTTTCCCCGCTCTTTACGCCATGGAAAATCGGAAGCTGCGAGATTAAGAATCGCTTTGTGCTGACGAGCATGGGCGGAACGGATTTGTTCGGCTGGATGGAGAAGAACCACTTTGACAAGGACGGCGCGCGCTTCATCATGGAGGTCGCGAAAAACGGCGCGGGGCTTGTGATGCCCGGCTGTCAGCCGGTCTACAATCCCATGTTCGGTCAGTGGCTGCACAAGAACAAGAAAATGTACGCGGATCTAAAAAAATGGATGCCGGAGCTTCATAAGACCGGCGCGAAGCTGTTTATTCAGCTTACGGCGGGATTCGGGCGCTCCTTCACCATCAGCCCGATGATGGAAATGCTGTACACAAACAAGCTCCTGCGCGCCGTGAGCAAGCCGTTCATGGATCTGGACAAGATTACCGCCACGGCAAGCCCCTCGCCGAACCGCTGGTCGGACAAGGTTCCCTCCCGCGAGATGACGGTGGAGGAAATTCACGGGTTCATTGACGCCTTCGCGCAGAGCGCGAAAATGCTGAAGGACGCGGGCGTGGACGGCGTGGAGATTCATGCCGTGCACGAGGGCTATCTGCTCGACCAGTTCACGCTTCCCTATGTCAACAAGCGCACGGACGAATACGGCGGCTCGTTTGAAAACCGCTATCGCTTCGCCGTGGAGATCGTCAAGGCCATCAAGGCGGCCTGCGGCAGCGACTTCCCCGTTTCCCTGCGCTACAGTGTGCTTTCCAAAACCAAGGGCTTCCGGCAGGGCGC
>CAZMGO010000166.1:0-4730 GCA_964565845.1 uncultured Oscillospiraceae bacterium
TCGCTTGCCGAGGACATGGGCGTCATGTATCAGGACACCAACCTCGCCATCGTTTATCTGAACGGCGAATACTGGGGTCACTACAACATGCGCGAGCGCATCAACACCTTCTCCATCTGCCAGTGGGAGGGCTGGGATCCGTCCATCAAGGACGGCATTGACCTGATCAAGGCGAACACGTCCGTGATGAAGGGCTCCGTGGATTCGTGGACGACCATCATGGACTGGATCAAGAAAAACGGCGTGGAGACCAGCGAGAAGCTCGAATACGTGAAGCAGTATATCGACGTTGAAAACTATCTCAGCTATGTCGCCGTCGAAATGTACACCGGAAACACCGACCTGCTCAACGTGAAGAAGTACCGCTCAACGGAGACGGACGGCAAGTGGCGCTTCATCCTGTTCGATTTCGACTGGGCGTTCACCACCAACACCAACTCCGTCGGACGCTGGCTCAAGTCGGGCGGCGTGGGCGAGGGCAACAAGACGGACAACTCGCTGTTCATCGCGCTGATGAAGAACGCGGAATGCAAGGACATGTTCCTCAAGCTCTTTGCCGAGAAGCTGCGCGGCCCGTGGTCGAGCGAGGCGGTGCTCGCGAAGATCGAGGAGCGCTACAACGAGCTGGAGCCGGAGATGGATCAGCATCTGGAGAAGTGGGGGCCGACGCGCAAGACCTACGAGTCGGAAATCAACACGCTGAAGAGCTACGCGCGCAAGCGCCCGGGACATCTTCTGTATTACTTCTCTCAGTCCCTCAGCCGCAGCGACATGGAGTACTATTTCGGCGATCTGCTCGAGACGGTTACGATGCTGGATGCGGACGGGAAGGTATATAACTACAACAAATAAAGATATGCCTTGACCGAAGGCATGCAAAGGGGTTATAATCTTGCAGGACACGAAACGCGAGCGTCTTCCCGAAAGACATGAGCTGAAATACTTCATCAACCGAGGCGACATGATCGCGCTGGGGCATCGTCTGGGCGGCGTTCTCCATTCGGACCCGCACGCCGACGAGAAGGGCGAATACTTCATTCGCTCCCTCTACTTTGACGATGCCTACGACATGGCCTTCTACGACAAGGTTGGCGGCAACATGAACCGCGACAAGTATCGCATACGCATCTACAACCTGTCGGACGAGGTCATCTTCCTCGAACGCAAGCGCAAGCTGGGCGACCTGATTCAAAAGTCCTCCACGCGCATCTCGCGCAGGCTGTGCGACCAGCTGGTGAAGGGCAAATGCAGCAAGCTCGACCTGATCGACAACGCGCTTTTGAACGACCTGTTTCGGGAAATGCGCGTGAATCTTCTGCGGCCGAAGGTCATTGTGGACTATACGCGCGAAACCTTCATTCACCCGGTTGAAAACGTGCGCGTGACGTTTGACAAAAATCTGCGCACGGGCCTTCTGAGCCGCGACCTGTTCAGCCCGGACGTCATGACCGTGTCCCCGCTGGACGACGGGCGCGAAATTCTGGAGGTAAAGTACGATACCTACCTTCCGGATTTCATCTCCGCCATGCTGTGGGACGTGCCCGCCGAGCGCAGCGCCATCTCCAAATACGTGCTGTGCCGCCGGTTCGAGCCGCTGGGCTGACGGAAACTCAAGCTCTTCATGCCGCGCCGCGGCAGGAAAATAGAAGTACAAGATTACGAAAGGGGTACTCCTCGTGAACAAAACCAGTATTGCGGAAATCTTTGCCAATCAGTCCATTACGCCGGGTTCCTGGCTCAGCATCACATTCCTGATGATTATGGCCTTCGGCGTGGGTCTGTTCATCTACTGGGTGTACAGGAAAAACTACCGCGGCGTGATGTTCTCGACCAACTTCGGCATGACGCTGGTGCTGATGACGCTGATCACCGCGCCCGTTGTAACCTGCATCCGCAACTCGCTGCAGCTCTCCATGGGCATGGTCGGCGCGCTGTCCATCGTGCGCTTCCGCACCGCCGTGAAGGATCCGCTGGACACCGCCTACATGTTCTGGGCGCTTACCATGGGCATTCTGCTGGGCGCGGGTCAGTATTTCCTGACGGCCATCACCGTGGTTTTCATCGCCATCCTGATCTTCGTTCTGCGCAACATCACCGGCAAGTCTGCGGACAGTTATCTGCTGGTCATGCACCTGACCGGCAACGGCGAGGCCAACAGCATGCAGCTGATGAAGCAGCTTCGCTATCATAAGCTGAAGAGTAAGACCATCACTGCCCGCGGCATTGAGGTTACCTATGAGGTGCGCGTGGATAAGAGCGAAGCCTTCCTGAACAGGCTCCTCTCGCTGGACGGCGTGAACGAGGCCTCTCTCGTCGCCTATCAGTCCGAAACCGTCTGACCCTGCCCGGCAGAGGGTTTTCCAAGGGAAGGGGACGAATTGCGCCGCGAATTCGCCGAAGCGCAGTTTCTTCCGAAACTTAACTTGACGAAATGCAGGCGAACGAGTACAATATACAAGGCTGTGAAGCAGCTGTGCCATAGACAGCGAGTGCGAAAGCGTAAACTCCCATCGGAGTGCTCGCCGAGGTGCAAAGGTTCGGATCTTCTTGAATTCTATTCAGAAACACTCCGCCCTTGCGCCTATGCGCAGGGGCGTTTCATTTGCCGTCATCCATGGGACGGAATGCGAGGTGTTTAACAAATGTCCAAGAACGAACTTTCCAAGAATATCGAAAACAAGAAGCCGGTTGTTGCCGCTGTCAAAGAAAAGTTTGAAAAGGCGCAGACCGTCGTTCTGGTTGACTTCCGTGGTTTGACCGTGGAGGAGGATACCGCGCTGCGCGCCGAGTTCCGCAAGGCTGGCGTTGAGTATGCCGTTATCAAGAACACCATGATCGATCTCGCCGTGAAGGATACCCCCTACGCCGCTCAGATGGAGGAGCACCTGAAGGGTCCCACCGCCGTGGCGTTCGGCTACACCGATATGATCGCGCCCGCGAAGATCGCGGTGGAGTTCGGCAAGAAGAGCAAGAAGCTCACGCTGAAGTGCGGCGTGTGCGACGGCGCGTTCCTCGACGCGGCCGGCGTTCAGGCTCTGGCCGACCTGCCCAGCAAGGAAGTCCTCATCGCCCGTATCATGGGCAGCATGATGAGCGCGGTTTCCAGCTTCGTACGCTGCGTGGAAGCGATCCGCAAGCAGAAGGCCGGCGAGGAATAATCGCTGCCTGACGCATCCGAATTCAGACCTTAACATGATTATGGAGGGAATACAATGAACGCTCAGGAAATCATTTCTGCCGTTGAGTCTATGACGATTCTCGAGCTGGCCGACCTCGTAAAGGCCATGGAAGAGAAGTTTGGCGTTTCCGCCGCTGCCCCCGTCGCGGTTGCCGCCGGCCCCGCTGCCGCTGCTGAAGCCGTTGAAGAGAAGACCGAGTTCGACGTCATCCTGAAGTCTGCCGGCGCCGAGAAGATCAAGGTCATCAAGGTCGTCCGCGAAGTCGTTTCCGGCCTGGGCCTGAAGGAAGCCAAGGAACTCGTTGACAACGCCCCCAAGGCCATCAAGGAAGGCGTTTCCAAGGAAGTTGCCGAGGAAATCAAGAAGAAGTTTGCCGACGTCGGCGCGGAAGTCGAAATCAAGTAAGCTCTTTTTTCGAAAGCCGTCCGAAGGGACGGAATCGGATTGCCAAGGAAGCCACCTCGCGGAAAAGCGGGGTGGCTTCAAGCATATCCGCATAGAAGCAGCCATCCGCGGACGATAGAGCGTCTGCGGGTGGTTGCTTCATTTTTGGACGCGGGGAGCCGGATTTCTGCCGAATGGATGCCGTCGTCTTTTTTGATGCGGCGGGGCATATATACTTCCAGCTTTTGCGGGAGGCGGGCATGGAAGCGCTGAAGGAAATCGCGGCCTTTCTGCCCCGGCGGGCGGGATGCGCCCTGCTGGAGGCGGGAGAGCGGAACCGGGTGGAAAATGTGCGCCTTCGCGCGGGCGGCGCAATCACGGCGCAATGGCATGGCGGCGCGCAGGTGCTGTCGGAAGGGCTTACGCCGGGTGAGCTGCGCGGAATCGTGGCCGGAATGCTGAAATTTTCGCCGTATGCATGGGAGGACGAGCTTGGGCAGGGGTATTTTTCGCTGCCCGGCGGCTGCCGCGCGGGCGTGACCGGGCGGTTTCACGCGGAGGGCGGCCGGGTACGTCTGGCGGAAATCGCTTCCTTATGTATACGCATCGCCCGAGCCTGCCCGGGCTGCGCGGCTGACGTGGTGCGGCGGCTGACGGCAGAGGGACGCTTAAGCAGCGGAATCCTGCTGTCGCCGCCGGGCGGCGGGAAGACCACGGTGCTTAGGGACGCGGTGCGGGCGCTTTCCGTGCGCGGCTTCACCGTGGGGCTGGCGGACGAACGGGACGAGCTTGCCGCCGTCCGCGAGGGCGTGCCGGGACTGGACGTGGGGCCGTGCACGGATGTGGTACGCGGGCTTTCCAAGGCGGCGGCGTTTTCGCGGCTTTTGCGTGCCATGGCACCCGATGTGCTTGCGGCGGATGAAATCGGGGCAGCGGGCGATGCGGAGGCAATCGAAAACGCGGCGCGCGCCGGCGCTGCCGTGCTCACGACGGCGCATGCAGGTATGCTGACCGAGGCGCTGACGCGCCGAAACGTCGCCGAGGTGCTGAACGGCGGCGCACTGACGTTCGCGTTCGTGCTTGGCGGCGCGCCGGGGACGGTTCGCGCCGTATATCGAAGGGAAGCGCGGACGGGCGAATGGCGGGAGGAAACGAAGGCCGGGGAGG
>CAZMGO010000167.1:0-4712 GCA_964565845.1 uncultured Oscillospiraceae bacterium
CACCTTTGCCCTCCAACTTCCGTTTCAGTATATCGTCAGCAATTCGTTTTCTGTATTTTTTCATTCAGAACGCCTCGCTTCCATTCGCGGTATCTGTATTATACACCGAAATCACGAATCCTACAATGTTTTTCGGAAGATTGGCGGAATATTTTTCGGTGAGTTGGCGGCAGAAAAAATCGTCAATTTTCCGCTCAGTAGCTGCCTTCTCCGTCGCAGATATTGCAAACGCCGTTTCCGTCGCAGATGACGCACGTCTCGTACGTTTTTCCGTACTTGCAGCGGCCCGAACCACCGCAATACCTGCATCTGCCGCTGCCATTGCATTCAGAGCAGCGCGTACCGCCCTGTACCAGCTTCGACGTACCGTGTCCGAGCGTGAAATCCAAGGAATCCGGAACCGCCAGCACGAACCAGAGTACGCCCTTGCCGCCCTCCGAAAGCTCCTTGGCCTTGTCCATAACGGCAATTGCCATCTGCGCCGTGCCGTCCTCACAGGTGAGGTTCATGCAGTAAATTATGCCGCGGGGGTTGCTTATCTTCTTGGCGGTAAACCCGCGTGTCTTCAGCTCTTCAGTATAGGCTACGATGATGCTTGACATTTCATCGGTGTCCATTGTGCATTCATACACGTATGTATGATATGGGCCGTCCTTTTCCTCCGAAGCAGCGTAGAATTCTCCCGTTACGCCGAGCACGGGGCCAAGATCGGGCAGCCACGTCGCGGCCTGCGCGGGCAGCGCGGCAATCAGAGATAGGCAAAGAAGAATGGCCAGCTTTGTGCGCAGGCGACGTCCCATCCGTTTTCCCTGAGAGGCGATTCGTTCGATGGATTCATGCAGTTTGCTTGTCATTTTTATATCCTCCTTATTGCGGCTTGTCTTGTGTGAACCGTTCTTACAGGTGAGAGTATAGCACAGGCATTTTCGCCCTTTTGCATTTCGTTTCCGTGCATGAAAAGGAGCGGCGGAGGAAGGCTCCTCCGCCGCGAATGCTGCATCCCGACAATCGTATTTACTTGAGATATTTGCTGTAGACATAGCCCAGCTGACCGTTGAGCAGCACCTTCGTCCAGCTGCCGGTCACGGACGCGGCGGTGACCTTCGTGCCCTTTGAAAGTACGGTCAGGGACGCGCTCTTGGCGGACGCGTCGGCGCGCAGGTGCACGTTGGCGGTCGTGGTTTTGCGGATGCCGCCGGAAACGTAGCTCTTGCTGATGTAGCCGGTCTTGCCGTTTTCGGTGCGCACGAGGTACCAATTGCCCTCCTCGCCCAGAATTTCCAGCCGCGCGTTGCGGGAAACGGTGAACAGCGCCTCATACCCCGTGCCGGGGCCCTTGCGCACGTTCACGTTGGAGGAAGCGTACCTTGTGGCAACGGAGCCCAGCGTATAGGCATCGTCCGCCGCGGGCGCGGAGGCGTCGGACAGCGCGGAGGTCTTTATGTAGCCGACCTTGCCGCTCTTGTCCACCTTGATCTTCGTCCACGCGCTGCCGCTTTCGAGCACGGTGACGCTTTCGCCGTTCTTTACCCACGTGACGACCTCATAGCCCACGCCGGGCCCCTTGCGCACGTTCATGCTGCCGTCGCTCGCGGGCGTTTTTACCGTTTCGCCCAGCGCCGGGCAGAGAACCGCCGTCAGAAGCGCCAGAACCAGAGAAACCAGAACCATCCTTTTCATGAAACCCCCTCCTTTCGGGATGCATAGCTTCGACGCGGCATGCACAATTATAGTTCCTAAAATATTATGCCAATATATGGTAATTACAAAATCGAACATATGTTTAAGTTTTTCCCGGACGCCGTGAAGCGGATGAAACTGTGCTATAATAGAAGAATCGAAACGGGAGGAGGGCGCGCGCATGTTTCAGCTGAAAAGTCCGTATCAGCCGCGGGGCGACCAGCCGCAGGCCATTGAAAGGCTTGCGGAGGGCGTGCAGAGGGGCGAGCGCAATCAGATTCTGCTGGGCGTAACCGGCTCGGGCAAAACGTTCACCATGGCGAACATCATCCAGCGGCTTCAGCGTCCCACGCTCGTCATCGCGCACAACAAAACGCTGGCGGCGCAGCTGGCGGGCGAGTTCCGCGAATTCTTTCCGGACAGCGCCGTGGGCTATTTCGTTTCCTACTACGATTATTATCAGCCGGAGGCCTACATTCCCTCCACGGATACGTTCATCGAAAAGGACGCGTCCATCAATCAGGAGATCGACCGCATGCGCCACAGCGCCACGTCGTGGCTGTCCGAGCGGCGGGACGTGATTATCGTTGCGTCGGTCAGCTGCATTTACGGCATGGGCGACCCGGAGGAATACCGCGGGCTGTCCGTTTCGCTGCGCGAGGGGCAGGTCATTGACCGCGACGAGCTTCTCAGGCGCTTAATCGACATTCAGTTCACTCGCAACGATTTTGATTTCGAGCGCGGCACGTTCCGCGTGCGCGGGGAGACCGTGGACATCATCCCGGCGGCGGAATTTGAAAAGGCGCTGCGCGTGGAATTCTTCGGCGACGAGATCGAGCGCATTTCGGAGGTGGACACCACCACCGGCGCGGCGCTTCGCCACCTGAGCCACGTGATTCTGTATCCCGCGTCGCATTATGTCACCTCGCGCGAGAAGATGGACGCGTGCCTTGAAAGCATCGAGCGGGATCTGAACGAGCAGGTGGAGGCGTTCCGCGAGAGCGACCGTCTGGTGGAGGCGCAGAGGCTGGAGCAGCGCACGCGCTACGACATTGAAATGATGCGCGAAATCGGCTATTGCTCCGGCATCGAAAATTATTCGCGCTACTTTGACGGGCGCAGTCCCGGCGACGCGCCGTTTACGCTGCTGGATTACTTCCCGAAGGATTTTCTGGTGTTTATCGACGAGTCGCACGTCACCGTGCCGCAGATTCGCGCCATGTACAACGGCGATTATGCGCGAAAGAGCGCGCTGGTGGACTATGGCTTCCGCCTGACCAGCGCGTTTGACAACCGCCCGCTCAAGTTTCACGAGTTTGAGGCGCGCATCGGGCAGACGATTTACGTTTCCGCCACGCCGGGCCCCTACGAGCTTTCGCGCGCCGAGGGCGTGGTGGAGCAGATCATCCGCCCCACGGGGCTTCTTGACCCGGAGGTGATCGTGCGTCCCGCCGAGGGGCAGGTGGATGACCTGCTGGGCGAGGTGCGAAAGGTTTCGGAGAGCGGCGGGCGCGCGCTGGTGACCACGCTCACCAAGCGCATGGCGGAGAGCCTTACCAATTACCTGCGCGAAATGAACGTGCGCGTGGAATATCTGCATTCGGACGTGGAAACGCTGGAGCGCATTCGGCTTCTGCGCTCGCTGCGCTTGGGCGAATACGACGTGCTTGTGGGCATCAACCTTCTGCGCGAGGGCTTGGATCTGCCGGAGGTGAAGCTGGTCGCCATACTGGACGCGGACAAGGAGGGCTTTCTGCGCAGTGAAACCTCGCTTGTGCAGACCATCGGGCGCGCGGCGCGCAACGTGGACGGGCGCGTGATTATGTATGCGGACACGATCACCGATTCGATGTTCCGCGCCATCAGCGAAACGAACCGCCGCCGCGCGCTGCAGCAGGCGTTCAACGAGGAGCACGGCATCCACCCGGAAACCGTGCGCGCCGCGGTGAAGGAGCTGATGAGCGTCGCGCGCGACGTGGACTCGGACGGCGGCTCGCAGGGCATGGACGACGAGGAAAAGCGCATGGCGATTGAGCGGCTGGAGGAGCGCATGCTCGCCGCCGCCGCCGATTTGGATTTCGAGACCGCCGCGAGGCTGCGCGACCAGATGCTCGCGCTCAAGGGCGAAAAAACCATGGCCACCGGCGAAAAATCGCATCGCGGGCGCAGAAAGCGCAGATGACAAGCTTGGACGAAGCTCAGACGGGCTTCGCGAAAGGAACGCAGTCGCATGAACAAATATATTACCGTGAAGGGCGCGCGTGTGCACAACCTTAAAAACGTGGATGTGACGCTGCCGCGCGATAAAATGATCGTGATGACCGGCCTGTCCGGCAGCGGCAAATCGTCGCTGGCGTTCGATACCATTTACGCGGAGGGACAGCGGCGCTATGTGGAGTCGCTCTCGTCCTACGCGCGCCAGTTTCTGGGGCAGATGGACAAGCCGGACGTCGATTCCATCGAGGGCCTGTCGCCCGCCATTTCCATCGACCAGAAGACCACCAGCAAGAACCCGCGTTCCACCGTGGGCACCGTGACGGAGATTCACGACTACCTGCGCCTGCTCTATGCGCGCGCGGGCACGCCGCATTGCCCGAAGTGCGGGCGCGTGATTCGCCAGCAGACGATTGACCAGATTGTGGATCAGGTAATGACGCTGCCGGAGCGCACGCGCATTCTGATTCTCGCGCCCGTGGTGCGCGGGCGCAAGGGCGAATACACGAAGCTCTTGGAGGACATGGCGCGCAAGGGCTATGTGCGCGCGCGCATCGACGGCGCGATTTACGAGCTGAGCGACCTGCCGACGCTGAACAAAAACCAGAAGCACACCATCGAAATCGTGATCGACCGGCTTGTCGTGCGCGACGACATTCACACCCGCCTGACCGATTCGCTGGAAACCGCGATGAAGCTGGGCGACGGGCTTGCCGTCGTCAGCGAGGTGGACGGCGCGGACACGCTGTATTCGCAGTCCTATGCCTGCCCGGACTGCGGCGTGTCCATCGAGGAAATGGCGCCGCGCATGTTTTCGT
>CAZMGO010000168.1:0-2158 GCA_964565845.1 uncultured Oscillospiraceae bacterium
AGCGCTTCGCCTCGGTCTCGATGGACTCCTGCGCCTGCTTCTTGGTGCCGACGAACAGGATGGTCTTGCCGTCCAGCGCCAGGTCGCGCACGAACATATAGGCGTCGTTGATCTTGCCAACGGTCTTCTGCAGGTCGATGATGTAGATGCCGTTGCGCTCGGTGAAGATGTACTGAGCCATCTTGGGGTTCCAGCGGCGGGTCTGATGGCCGAAATGTACGCCGGCCTCAAGCAGCTGCTTCATGGAAATGACGGGCATGGTGGGGTTCCTCCTTAACTTGTTTTTTCCGCCCCCCGCTTCGTCTTCGAGCGGCACCGGAAGCCGGCAACCGCCGCGCGAATCCACGAGGGTGAGAAATAGGCCCTTATGGGCACCATGACATTATAACACAGTCCTCCGTGCTTCGCAACAAGGGGAAAGGTCAAATTTTCGTTATCGGGTTTTCCTTTCGTCCGCGGCGGCGATTCGGCAGGAATTTTTCCGCGCGCGGCGAATCCTAAAGCGTCGGAAAGATCAAAGGAGGATGACAGCATGAACGAGCACACCATACCCGCCCCTGTCTATGACAAGCTTCCCGGGTGGGAGCTGTATTGCAGCGAAATGGAAACCGAAAAGCAGCAGACGATCGAGGAGGGCAAGGACATTCGCGAATTTGAGGGACTTTTTGACGCGATTGCGGCCATGCCGTGCTGCGGGGAAAAGGTACGTCTGGCGGACATTTTGTATGAGAAAATCGTAAAGGCGCCGCAGCGCGCCGACTATCCCTATAACGAGCCGAGCGAGCTTGACGCCATTCGCGCGCTGCGTCCGGCCGGCGCGGGCGAAAAAAAGCCGCTTCCCGCGCTCGACGTGCTGCGGGATAAAATCGCCGGCGCGTGGTACGGCCGCATTGCGGGCTGCTCACTCGGAAAGCCCGTGGAGGGCATCCGCACAAACGAATTCGAGCCTTTTTTGAAGGAAACCGGAAACTGGCCGATGCACCGCTTCATCCGAAGCAGCGACGTGACGGACGAAATGAAGGACAAATATACCTATCCGCTGCACGTGCACGCGCAGTGGATGATTGACCGCATTTCCGGCGCTCCGGCGGATGACGACACCAACTATACCGCGCTTGCGCAGATTCTGATTGAGCGCTTCGGGCGCGGTTTCACGCCCGAGAACGTGGTGCAGCTTTGGCTGGAAATGCAGCCCAAGAAGGCCTATTGCACCGCCGAGCGCGTCGCCTTCGTAAACGCCGTGAAGGGCTACCTGCCGCCGGACACCGCCCGCTTCGAGAATCCGTACCGCGAGTGGATCGGCGCGCAGATTCGCGGCGACTACTTCGGCTACGTCAACCCCGGCGACCCGGAGGCCGCCGCCGACATGGCATGGCGCGACGCAAGCATCTCCCACATCAAAAACGGAATCTATGGCGAAATGTTCATCGCCGCCATGCTCGCCGAGGCCGCCGTGACGACGGACGGCGACGTTGAGTCCGTAATCGAGACCGGTCTTAAGGAGATCCCGGCGACCTCGCGGCTGTATGAGTCCGTTCGCGGCGTAATCGACGGCTTCCATGCGGGCGTTTCGCGGGAGGAGGCGTTTAGGCGCATCCACGAAAAGTGGGACGAATACACCGGCTACGGCTGGTGCCACACCATTTCCAATGCCATGATCGTGGCGGCGGCGCTGCTCTACGGCGGGGGCGATTACGGCAAATCCGTATGCATGGCCGTGCAGACCGGCTTCGATACCGACTGCAACGGCGCGACCGTCGGCTCCGTCGTCGGCATGCTTCGCGGCCTTTCCGCGCTTCCGGAGGCGTGGACAAAGCCGTTTCATGACACGCTTCACACCTCGCTGTTCGGCTTCCCGCGCGCCGCCATCTCCGAAATGGCCGAAAAAACCCTGAGCCATATTCCCGGCCTTGACACTGACGGCGGGCACGTCTATAATTAGAAGCGAATCTTCAAGAGGGCGGTGACGGCATGCGGCGGGCATACGATGCAATCTTGCTTTTGGGGCTTCGGCTCAATCCGGACGGAAGCGCACAGGAGGAGATGCTTCTGCGCGCAAAAAAGGCGGCGGAGCTTTGGCGCGCGGGCATCGCGCCGGTCATCGTGGCCTGCGGCGGCCCCACGGGCGGCAGCGGACGCACGGAGGCGGAGGTGCTGA
>CAZMGO010000168.1:2258-4677 GCA_964565845.1 uncultured Oscillospiraceae bacterium
CATGTTCACCGCCGACATGCTGCTCGGCTGGG
This sequence comes from uncultured Oscillospiraceae bacterium, assembly GCA_964565845.1. GTDB lineage: Bacteria > Bacillota > Clostridia > Christensenellales > Aristaeellaceae > SFHK01. The sequence goes on from CAZMGO010000168.1 coordinate 2,291, forward strand.
ATAAGGGCGGAAGAAGGCGTCCGAAATGGATTGAAGGGCTGCACAGGCGCGTTGCCGCGCCCATTTTACGCCGCCGCGGCTATGAAATGCCGCCGCGGGAAAAGAAAAACGATCGGCAGGAGGGATAAGTTATGATTCTCGATTCCTTTAGTCTGAAGGGGAAGGTTGCGTGGATTACCGGCGCCAGCTACGGCATCGGCTTCGCCATTGCCACCGCGTTTCACGAGGCGGGCGCGAAAATCGTGTTCAACGACATCAATCAGGAGCTCGTCGACAAGGGTCTGGCCTCCTATCAGGAAATCGGCATCGACGCGAAGGGCTATGTGTGCGACGTAACAAACGAGGAGCAGGTGACCGCGCTGGCCGCCCGCATCAAGGAAGAGGTTGGCACGATCGACATTCTGGTGAACAACGCCGGCATCATCAAGCGCATTCCGATGTGCGAAATGTCCGCGGCGGACTTCCGCAAGGTGATTGACGTGGATTTGAACGCGCCCTTCATCTGCTCCAAGGCCGTCATTCCGCAGATGATTGAAAAGGGTCACGGCAAAATCATCAACATCTGCTCGATGATGAGCGAGCTGGGACGCGAAACCGTGTCGGCCTACGCCAGCGCCAAGGGCGGCCTGAAGATGCTCACCCGCAACATCTGCGCCGAATACGGCGAAAAGAACATTCAGTGCAACGGCATCGGCCCCGGCTATATCGAGACCCCGCAGACCGCGCCGCTGCGCGTGCCCGGTCATCCGTTCAACGAGTTCATCATCGGCAAAACGCCCGCCGCGCGCTGGGGCAATACCAGTGACCTGATGGGCCCAGCCGTGTTCTTGGCCTCCGACGCGTCCAACTTCGTCAACGGTCATGTGCTGTACGTGGACGGCGGCATTCTGGCCTCCATCGGCAAGCAGCCGAAATAGCGTATGATGACGATCAGCCGGAAATGCCTAAGGCCGAGGGTCTACGACGAAAACACGTTTGTCGCCTATGAAAGCGACGGCAGCTCCGTCGGCACGTGCGCCGTTCAGCCGCGCCGAATGGGTCTGTTTCCCGACATGCCGAGGCAATATGTCATCCGCGCCGAGGGCGACCCGCGCGCGCTGCACATTCTGTACGGCGCGACGGTCGCCCGTGCCCGCATACTGGCCGCGCGGAGTCCCGCGCCCGCGCGCGTGTATGCCGAGGTCGCCGTGGACGACGCGGAGTCGCTGGAGGTGCTGCACGCGCTGGGCTTCTCGGACGGAGACGGCGTCGTGCGCACCTATCGCCGGGTGAACGGAAGGGCAAACACACGCATGCTCCCCGAGGGCTGCACCATCGTGCGCGATTTTCTTGCGGACGAAACCGAGCGCCGCTTCTTCTTGGAGCGCTACAACGCCTGCTTCGGCACGCGCTGCGGCGAGGAATGGCTGGAGGAAATTACCGAGCAGCCGGACTTTGCGCGCATTCTGATGGTCTCGCCGAACGATCTGTGCGGCGAGCTGCTGGTGTGGACGGAGAACGGCGAGGGCGTGATTGGCATCATTCAGACGGCGCGCCGCTGGCGCAGACAGGGCGTGGCCTCCTATCTCATCGAGGACGCGCGGCTTTATTTCGCCTCCCTCGGCCTTGACGATTCCCACTTCGACGTGTGGCTGGAGGCGCCCGGCTGCCTGTCCCTCGCCCGCAGCCTCGGCTTCGACGGCGAGGATCCCCTGATTCTCTATCCGTCGATGCTTCTGTAATGCAGGCATCCGAAAGCTCACCCTGTACGCTGCCGCATTCGATTGAAGCGCTCCCGCAGGGTCTATCCGCCGCTCACCGGGCGGCGGATTTTCTTTGGCTAAAAGCACATTCCGCCCCGCACCGTGATAAAATAAGAGCAGGAAGGGATGACGCTTTTGTTCCGGCTTCTCCCCTCCGTGATGATAGGAGCCGCCGTCCGCTTAGCGTTGGATGGCGGCTATTGCTTTCCTGCTTATGGTTTCCGATGTGAATCGAGAACGCCAAGGTGAGCATCATCAGAACGATTGTGCGTGTTTTGTGCGTCCTCCGTTTCCTTCCTGCAAGGAAGCCAAGGCTTCGTTTTAATGATTCCCTCCGATTTTCCGCTTCGGCTCAGCATTTTCCGTTGACATTCGCCCCGCACCGTGATAAAATAAGAGCAGGAAGGGATGACGCTTTTGTTCCGGCTTCTCCCCTCTGATGTTAGGAGCCGCCGTCCGCTTAGCGTTGGATGGCGGCTATAGTTTTACTACTTATGGTTTCCGATGTGAATCGAAAAAGCCAAAGTGATAATCATAATAACGGTTACAAGTATTTCGTACGTCGTCACGATTATCACCTCCCTTTGTACGGGAGGGTAAAAGCCAAGCGCCATCTGTGTCCTTCCTGCAATGGAGCCGAAGCTC
>CAZMGO010000169.1:0-4672 GCA_964565845.1 uncultured Oscillospiraceae bacterium
GCACGGTGACCGTGATTTTCCAGAAGGTGGGCGCGACCACGCGCCTGCTGGATCAAAAAAACGAGGGCGGCGCACTGGCGGATTTCGTCGGCCCGCTGGGAAGGGCCTCCGAATTTGACGGCATTCGCCGCGCGGCGGTGGTCGGCGGCGGTCTGGGCGTAGCCATTGCGTATCCGCAGGCGAAGGCGCTCAAGGCACTGGGCGCGCAGGTTGATTTGATCGTCGGCTTCCGCCGGAAGGGGCTCATTCTGCTTGAGGACGAGCTTCGCGCCGCGTCGGACGAGCTGACCATCATGACCGACGATGGCTCGAACGGTCATAAGGGCTTTGTGACCGACGCGCTGCGCGAAGCGCTTTCCGCCGGGAAAGCCTATGACGAGGTGATCGCCATCGGACCGATTCCCATGATGAAGGCCGTGTGCGAAATGACGCGCCCATACGGAATCAAAACCATCGTATCGATGAACTCCGTAATGATCGACGGCACCGGCATGTGCGGGTGCTGCCGCCTTACGGTGAACGGCGAAACCCGGTTTGCCTGCGTGGACGGCCCGGAATTCGACGGTCATCAGGTAGACTTTGACGGCGCCGCCCGGCACGGGCGCATGTACCGCGCGGAGGAGGCGCTTGCGACGGAGACGCATGTCTGCCGTCTGACGGGGGAGGTGCGCCGAAATGCAAATGCATAAAACGCCCATGCCCGAGCAGGCTCCGCACGTGCGCGCGCACAATTTTGAGGAGGTCGCCGTCGGCTACACGGCCGAAATGGCGCTTCAGGAGACGCAGCGCTGTCTGGACTGCCGCCACAGGCCGTGCGTCGAGGGCTGCCCGGTCAACGTGAAAATTCCCGATTTTATTCGTTTTCTCAAGCAGGGCAATGCGCGCGCCGCCTACGACGTGATACGGCAGGACAACGCGCTGCCTGCCATCTGCGGGCGCGTGTGTCCGCAGGAATCGCAGTGCGAGGCCAAATGCGTGCGCGGCATCAAGGGCGAGCCGGTGGGCATCGGCCGTCTGGAGCGCTATGCCGCCGATACGGCCATGGCGGAGGGCACCGCAGCGGCGGCGCCGAATCCGGAAAACCGCACGGGCGCGCGCGTGGCCGTGGTCGGCTCCGGCCCCGCGGGTCTGTCCTGCGCGGGCGAGCTGAACCGCATGGGCTACGACGTAACCATTTTTGAAGCGCTGCACACGCCCGGCGGCGTGCTGGTATACGGCATTCCGGAATTTCGTCTGCCCAAGCAGCTGGTTCGAAGGGAAATTGACGGGCTGGCGCGCGCGGGCGTGAAAATCGTAACCAACGCCGTGGTCGGCAAATCCATCACGCTCCGCGAGCTTATGGAGGAGGAGGGCTTCTCCGCCGCGTTCGTGGGCAGCGGCGCGGGACTTCCGCGGTTTCAGGGCATCGAGGGCGAGCAGCTGTCCGGCATATACTCGGCCAACGAATTCCTCACGCGCGTGAACCTGATGAAGGCCTACCGCTTCCCGGAGTATCTCACGCCCGTGCGCGCGGGCAAGCGCGTGGCCGTCGTGGGCGGCGGCAACGTGGCAATGGACGCCGCACGCTGCGCGCTGCGGCTGGGCGCGGAGAGGGTTCTGCTCGTGTACCGCCGCGGCGAGGAGGAAATGCCTGCCCGCCGGGAGGAAATCGCGCACGCGCGCGAGGAGGGCGAGACGGATTTTTTGAGAACTCGCGTTATGGCGAAGGGGAGGAAATCGCGCACGCGCGCGAGGAGGGCGTCGAGTTTGCGCTGCTCACCAATCCCGTGAAATTTACCGGCGACGAAAACGGCTGCGTAACCGGCATGACCTGCGTGCGAATGGCGCTGGGCGAGCCGGACGCCTCCGGCCGCCGCCGTCCCGCGCCCGTGCCGGGCAGCGAGTTTGAAACCGAAATCTCCTGCGCCGTCATCGCCATCGGCAATTCGCCGAACCCGCTCATCGCGCAGACCACGCCCGGCCTTGAAACCCATCGCTGGGGCGGCATCGTGGTGAAGGACGGCACGCTGGCGACCTCCGTGCCCGGCGTATACGCGGGCGGCGACGCGGTAACCGGCGCGGCAACCGTAATCCTCGCCATGGGTGCGGGCAAGAAGGCCGCTGCGGAAATCGACGAATACCTGCGCACAAACGCACAGGCATGAAAAACGCCTCATGAGATTCCACGCGCATGCTTGGCGCGCGCAAACTTGAAGACAAACCGAGTCGGCGAATCCGAAAGGAAATGCCGACTCGGTTTGTCTTGGGTAAGCGCCGCCCGTACCGAAGCGTCTATACCCGCAGCAGCAGATAGCCCAGCAGCGCGAGCTGAAGCACGAGAAAGGCGGGAACGGACAGGGCGAAGCGCTTTTTCAGCGTTTTATGATGCATCACGCGCATGCCTGCCAGCGCGCCGGGCGCGCCGAAGGCGAAGGCAAGCAGAAGCAGCGTGCGCTCCGGAATGCGCCAGCTTCCGGCCTTGGCCTGACGCTTATCGTAGGCGTACACGCAGAAGCTTATAAGACTCATCAGAATCTCCGCAGCCAGACAGACGATAAACAGACCCTTCATGCGCATTCCTCCCGCTTTCGTATCCTCAGATGTCCACGTTGACGCCGTTCACGCACACGCCCTCATCTGCGCGGATGAGAATGTACTTTATGCCGTCGATCGTGCGGGTTTCCACCAGCCCCGCGCAGCCGGGGTTCACCTTGATCGTGACCTCGCCCGTGCGCAGCTCCATCTGCTTGTCGTCGGCGATTCCGGCGGCGGGCAGGTCGTTTCCAAGGCCGAATTCCTCGTCAAAGCGCGCCGAGAAGCTCTGCGTGCGCTCCGGGGATACGCCCAAATCGGTTAAGACCTTTTCCACCTCGCGCTTGCCGATGCGGGCGGGCTCGGCCTCCTTGTCCTGCTTCTGCTCCTCCAGACGGCCGACGATGTGCTCGTTCACGGCCTCGACAACTTCAAAGCTGCATTCGTCCTCCAGCGCCTCCTTAAGCACGGTCTTGAAGGTCTCCTTCTGCTCTGCGGGGGGCGCGAACGCACCGGCGTTCAGCGCGGCGGCGACGAAATCGTCGTGGCTTTCGGCGAGATCGCGGGTATAAAACAGCGCGGAGTGGATGTTGGGGCCGCCGTCCTCAAAGGCCGGGAACAGGAAGCCCATCTCCGGCGACGCGACCACCCAGTCCGGGTCGAGCGCGTGGAAATCGTTTTCGCTTGCGGAATAGCTCAGGCACGGCTTCGTCTGCTTCACCGGGCACACTGCGCACAGCACGTAGCTGAACACGTTTTCGCTCTGCGCATCTGCCGCCTCGTCGTCCATCGAGGTTTTGAACGGCACGTCGTAGGTATCGTGCAGAACGAGAATCAGGAAGTTGCCCTCGATGCGCGTTCCGGCGATAATCGCGTCAAAAAACGCGTTCAGCGCCTCGTCATCGTCCAGCGCCGTCTGATTGAGACGCGTCAGGCGCGCGTGCGTCGCGCCGTCCATCACCTCGTCGGTGGAAAACGACAGCGGCACAAGGTTCCGTCCGACGTCGCCAGACAGCGCGCGGCGGAAAATCTGCATGTATTTTTCACTCTCGCTCTGCGGAAGCGAAAGCAGCGAGCGGCGGAACGCGGAAACCACGTTCTTCTGACCGTTGACATAGCAGCCGCAAATGACCACGGGATTCTGGCTTTCCGGGTTCAGACGGCGGCGAAGCTGCGCAATATCCTTTTTGTTCATTGTATCGTCCTCATGAATTCGTATTGGGAACCGATTCCCTTTTATGCTATATCATACCGCGTCGCCGCGCGCGCGTCAAGCGCGAAAGCGGCAAATTTCCGCCGCAATCCGCATTCGGCGGTCGGGAAATGCCGGTTCCCGCTTCAGTCCGGAATCAGTGCCCGCCGCACGCGCGCGCCGTATTCGGCGGCTTCGTCGGGCACGAGAGTGAACTCGGCATACCATGCGAATTCAAGGCCGTCGCCATAGTCCAGCTCCGCCTTCACGCAGGCAATCACCGTGCCGGACGCGCCCTCATAGGCATCCTCCAGCGCAACGCGCGCAGGCCGAAGCGTCGGCGCGTCGGGAATCTCCGGAAGCGTCTCCCATTCGCAGGCAAACAGCGCGCGCAGAATTTCCTCCGTCTCCAAAGCTTCCGCATGCGCGGAACGATAGGCACAGACGGCCTCCCCGGCCAGCTCCGGCGCGGGCGCGTCGTCGAAGCTGTAGAAGCTTTCGCAGCCCGCAAGCAGCTCCAGCAGCGGCAGCGCGCGCTCGGACACCGCCTGCGCATCGACGGGCGCAGCCGTCGTTTCGGCGCGCACGGCGCCGCCCGTCAAAAGAAGCGCGCACAAAAGCAGCGCAAGCAGGCGTTTCATTTTCCTTCCTCCTCCCGATAGAAGCAGCTGCCGCCCACGAACTCGCGCAGCAGGCTGTTGAGCGGAATTTCGTCCTCCACGTCGGCGGCCTGTATATAGTTGAGGAATTTCACAAGCCGCCGCGCCAGCGTGTAATACGGCGCGTCGGGCGTGACGGCGGTCAGCATCGGATAGACGTATTTTTTCATGACCGCCAGCTCATACGCCAGCGACGAATTGATCATCGCGTCCGCATCCTCCTGGAAGGGGAAAATATTTTTGTCCTCGCCCCGGCGCACGGACGACCACATCAAAAGCGTCTTTTCCGGATGCGTGCCGCGCGAGGCCG
>CAZMGO010000170.1:0-4666 GCA_964565845.1 uncultured Oscillospiraceae bacterium
CCCGCCGTCAAAATCAGATAGACCACGCACACCTGAATGCCGCGGAAGGCGCGCGAAACCCATTCAAGGGCGAGAAAACGGTCAAGGAACAGGGAAATGAGGTAGATGATGAGAAACGACGGCAGGCTGACCGCCAGCGTGGCCAGCGCCGCGCCCGCCGTGCCGGAGACCTTGTAGCCGATGTATGTGGCGCTGTTGATGGCTACGGGCCCGGGCGTGGATTCGGCAATTGCCACCATGTCCAGAAATTCCTCCCGCGTCATCCATTTCCTTCGGTCGATGAATTCGGTTTCGAGAAGCGAGATCATTGCGTAGCCTCCGCCGAAGGTGAAGGCTCCGATTTTCAGAAACGTGAAAAACAGTTTGCCAAGCTTGCTCATGCGGGTCATCCCTCCCATACCGGATTGGCTGCGATTTGATTATAGGGGATTCTTGACATAAATCAATTCATATATTAAAATAGAAACCATAAGAAAAACAATATGAAATGAGGCCGAGGCATGACGATTCGCCATTTACAGATTTTCAAGGCCGTGTGCGACTGCGGGGGAATTACCGCGGCGGCGGAGCGGCTGAACGTCACGCAGCCGTCCGTCAGCCTTGCCGTGCGGGAGCTGGAGGCCTTTTACGGCGCGCGGCTGTTTGACCGAATGAATCGAGGCGTGTATCCCACGGAGGCGGGGCTGCTTTTAAGGCGGTACGCGGAGGAAATTCTTGCGTCGTTTGAGGAGGCAGCGTCCGTTCTGCGCGGCGGAAGGGCGGTGCGCCGGTGCCGCGTCGGCGTGAACGTATCGGCCGCCGAAACGTATTTGCCGTCGATTGTCGAGCGGATTCGGCGGGATGCGCCGGATGTGGAGCTGAGCGTTCTTGTGAAAAACAATACCCAGCTCGACGAGATGCTCTCCGAAAATCGAATCGATTTTGCGATTTACGACGGCGCGACGGAAACGGGCGCGCGCGTCGCGCTTCCGTTGGTGGAGGAATGTCAGGCGGCGGTGTGCGCCCCGGCGCTCTTTGAGCGGGAGACGATTGAACCGGCGGAGCTTGCGAGAAAGCCGCTCCTGCTTCGCGAGGCAGGAAGCGGGCTGCGCGTTTGCGTGGATGCGGCGCTGTCCCGCGGCGGCTATCCCTATCGAATTGCCGCCGAGAGCAGCAGCACGCTGGCACTGCTTGAGCTGGCAAGGGCTGGGCTTGGCTTTGCCGTCGTTCCTCGTCCGCTGGCCGAAAAGCACGGGGCGGATGGGCGGCTGAAGCTCGTGCGGATTCAGAATCCTCCGATTCTGCGGCGCTATGCGATTGTCTGGCATGCGGGCAAAACCCTCACTCCGGCCATTCAAGCCGTCATTCAAGCCTGCAGGGGCATTTCGGAGGAAAGGACCGGCGCAGAAAAATGAGGCCGCGCACGGTATGATTCGGCATGCATCGGCTTCTTATCGTTCGGGCTTTGAAAGAAAATCGCGCGGCGGCCTGCCGAGCTTCTGGCGAAACAGCCGGGAAAAATAGTATACATCGGAAAATCCGGCGGCCTCGCATGCACTGCCGACGGTTGCGCCCGGCTTTTTCAGCAGAGCCACGGCTGCATCCAGCCGCCTGCCGAGCAGAAGCGCCATTGGGCTTTTTCCATACTCCCGGCGGCAGAATTTGGTGAGATAGGAGGAGGAAACGCCCGCCTGCGCGCTCAGCTCCTCTACGCGCCATGGACGGCGGTATTCGTTCAGCATGTGCTGCACGGCGGCAGCTGCACGTTGGGCTTTAGAGGGCGTGGGAAGGGCTTCATCCTCGACGCATCGCAGAAATTCAATCAGCGCAAGCCCGGCAGTCAGCGAAAGGGCTTCGTCCGCATAGGCGCGGGTTCGTGGGGTCTCCTGCGCGAGCGCATCCAGACAGCGCTTCAATGGGAACGCGTCCTTCAGACAGACGGCGCGGTTCAGCGGAGGGTGACAGTCGCAAAGGAAGGCCTGCATCCCGGAAAGCCGGACGCAGGCGACGATGCCCGCATCGGCGGGAAGCACGTCGGGAGCATCGGAAAGGCAGGCAAAATTCTGACCGTCCTTACGGTACAGGGTCAGCCGATAGGAGCCATTCTCCGAAACCTGAAGATGACGCGCCCAGTCCATCCAGCCACCTCCGCGTGCCGAAAAGTGCAAAGAGCGTACGGAATTCTCCATTGCGCTTTGCGTATATCTATGATAGCCTTCGAAAGGAAGAAAGTCAATTCATTCGTCACAGGAACGGGAATATTAACGATTCTATTGAAAACAGGGGGAATCTGCGTGGAAAAATACAAGGTACCCTACCGGCTTCAGGTGCCGATGGGCGGCGTGCGGCTGACGGGCGGAAGATATAAGAAGGTATTTGAGAATAACGTTCGTTTTCTGAAGGATTTCGACGTGGATCGAATCCTATATTGGTATCGCGTGCATAAGGGTGTGGATGCGCCGGGCGTGCCGTATGCGAGCGACGCGGGGCATTTTGAGAACAATCTAAAGGGGCAGACCGCAGGCGAATTTCTGATGGGCGCGGGCACGGCGCTTCTATGGGAAGAGGACGAAACGCTGCGGCGGATGGTGCGCGAGGTGCTTGCCGGCATGGAGGCCTGCCGTGACGACGACGGCTTCATTATTCCGATTCCGCGCGAGGAGTTTGCCACGCGCGAATATCCCAACTATACGCGCGCGTGGATTACGTTCGGCCTGCTCGACGCAGGCTATGCCGGGGAAGCGCGCGCCTTTGCGCTTGCCCGCGATATGACGGATGTGTTCAATAAAAGCGAGATTCTGCCCTATGTGAAGGACTTGAATCTCGGCTTTCAGGGAATTTTGGCCAATACGCGCATGTATGACGCGCCGACCGGCACGCCGGAGGATATTCGCGTGGCCATCCGGTATTATCAGGAGACGTGGTGGCTTGAGCAGGTGATTCGCGGAGACCACCGCGCGATTTACGAGCATCCCGGCAATCATCCGCATTCCACGCTGCTGACGACGCTGGAGGGATACCTTGACCTGTATCGCGCGACGGGCGACACGCTGTATCTGAACGCGGTGAAGAGCGCGCTGGGCATGTACGAGGCGAAGTGGCAGCACGTGGGAGGCGGCATTAACATGTGCGAATCCGATACCTATTGGCCCGGCTGCAACTGGCTGTCTCCGTCTCATAATTATAATGAGCTGTGCTCCACCAACTTCTGGGTGCTGCTCAACCAGCGCATGCATCGGCTGGAGCCGGACAACGCGCACTATGTGGACGAGATGGAAAATTCGCTGTATAACGTGCTTTTCGCCTCTCAGGTGGAAAGCCGCGGCTACCATTATCTGAACTTTTTGCAGCGGACGAAGGACTATCGCTATCTCGACCGCGCTACCTGCTGCGCGTCGCTGGGCACGCGGCTGGCGGGGCTTCTGCCGCAGTTCCTGTATTCCTACACGGATGACAGCGTGTATGTGGATATGTATGCCTCCAGCGAGGCGGAGTTGCCGAACGGCGTGAGCCTTTCGGTGACGTCGGGACTTCCGGAATCGGGGCGCGTGCGGATTGTGATTACAAGGGCGGAAAAGCCGTTTACGCTTCGCCTGCGCATACCTCGCTGGGCATGCGCAGACGGAAGAAGCTATTATGAGACGCATGAGAATGTGACGGCCGGCGCGGTGTTCGAAAAGGAATTCCCGTTTACCTTCCGCGTTACGCACTACACCGGCGGGGAGGAAATCAAGGGAAAGGAGCGGTATGCCGTCGAGTATGGCCCGCTGCTGTTCGCCGCCATGGGCGCGCCGAACCCGGTTACCGTGCGCTTTGACACGGCGGCGCCGTCCGCGTGGTTCATGCCCGTGAGGCAGATGCAGCCCGGCGGAGCCGCGCTCAGGCTGAAGCTGAAGAATGACCGGATGCACGAATACCGCGCGTATATGGACATTCACGACGAGCCCTTCGACGTGTATCCCATCGTGGAGCCGCCGACGGAGGAATAGAGAGAAGCGCCGTTTCCCCTCCTTGAAATCGGGACAGGGCTTAGTCCTTCAGGCCTCTGGCGCGGAAGTCCTCCTCGATACGCGATTTCCACTCGCTGCCGAGCGGGGCGCTTGCGCGAACGGCGGAGACGGCGTCGTTCAGAACCACGAAGTTCAGCTGCGTGCCGATGTGGTCGGAATGGTAGCTGACGGCGCGGTCTGCATCGATTCCAAAGCGCCCGGCGGTTTCGACGGCATTGATGTTTGCGCCGAGGAAAAGAAATTCCCAGCCGTATTTCGCCTTCTGGCGCTCGATCATATGCTTTACCGTTTCGAGGTCATAGCGGCGGCTGGCGTTTTCCATGCCGTCGGTCGTGATGACGAAGAGCGTATGCTCGGGAACGTCCTCCGGGCGGGCATACTTGTGAACGATGCCGATGTGGTGAATCGCGCCGCCGATGGCGTCCAGAAGCGCCGTCGTGCCGTGAACGGAGTAATCGCGCTCCGTCATCAGGGGGACGCGAGCGAGCGGCGCGCGGTCGTGCAGTACGATGGTCTCGTGGTCGAAGAGCACCGTGGAGACCAGCGCCTCGCCCGGCTCCCGCCGCTGCTTTTCAACCATGGAATTAAAGCCGCCGATGGTGTCCGCCTCAAGGCCGGACATCGAACCGCTGCGGTCGAGAATGAAAACAAGCTCTGTGCAATCCTTACGCATATTT
>CAZMGO010000171.1:0-4628 GCA_964565845.1 uncultured Oscillospiraceae bacterium
TATGAAACAGAAAAAAGACGCTGCGAAGGAGCCGCAGCTTCGTCGATACTTGATTGCCGGTCTCTGCGCGGCGTGCGCCGTGGCACTGATTTCGATGCTTTGCGGCTTTGGCCTTGATAAGACGGCGCAGCAAAACCTGTCCGCGCTGTGCGACGGCTTCTTCGTCTCGGGAATCCTGATCGGCGGCATTGGTGCAATGGTTTGGGTGTCTACGACGGGCTTTTTCGATATTCTGGCGTATGGCTTCAAAAACCTCTCCATTCTGCTGCTGTTTCGGCGCGATCGCAAATACAAGCGCTTTTATGACTACAAGGCGGAGCGGGACGCCAAGCGCCAAAAGCCTCAGTTTTTTCTGCTGGGAATCGGCCTGATTCTGCTTGCGATTGCGGGCGTGATGCTCTATTTCTATTCGTTCGTGCAGCCGTAGAAGCACCCCGCAGCGATGCGGAAAGCGGCGGCCTGAACGGAAGCCCTTCGACCGCGGCGAATGAGAATTCAGGCGATACAGCCGCCTGCGTACGGAGGACGAGCCGCGAGCGGGAAGGGATGACGGCGGGGTTCAACGTTCTCAGTGGCGGAGCAGGTAGAAGGTCACATGCGCCTCGGGGTCGGTCAGCGGGATGCGGATTCGGTTGGGGTATGTCTGAAACCGGGCGTAATCCGTGGTGAAGCAGGGCAGCGACGAGGCCTTTACCAGCTCCTCAAACACGGCGGCGTCCGGCTGCACCAGAAATTTGGAGGCGGGCATTTTTTCGCGGCACAGCGTGTCCCAGAAGCCCAGCTCGGTACGCAGCAGGAAATTGAAGCCGTTAATGTCTGCAAAGGAAAGTGCGGCATGCCTTGCCAGCTCGTGATCGGGCGGCACGCAGATGAACAGGCTTTCTTGCATAAACGGCTGGGCACCGTTCACGGGAAACGGCAGAATGGCGAGGTCGCAGGCGTCGTCCTGCCACGCCGAAAGCACCTCGTCATTCTGGCAGATGGCGGAGGCGAGCATCATTCCCGGCTGGCTCGTGTTCAGATCCCGCTGCAGCTCCCATAGGGGCGCCGGGGCACAGGATCGAATCACAATCGTGCGCTGCCGCGCGTCGAATTCCCGAACCTGACGCACGGCGGCTTCTGCCTCGCGCAGCAGCTTCCGGGCGGCCTCCACGGCGACCTTTCCGGTTTCATTCAGCGAAATTCGGTTTTTTTCGCGAAGGAAAAGCGGTACGCCGAAGGCCTGCTCCAAATGCTGCATGGAGCGGGTGATGGACGGCGTGGAAATATGACTTTCCTCGGCAATGCGGCTCAGCGTGCCGAGATCGGCAAAGGCCACAAGCTGGCGCAGCTCGTTTAGGTCAATCATGGGCAAACCTCATTTGCATTTCATTTTTTGAAAAGCAGCTTGCAATACTAATAGTGTACAAGCACGGAAAAATGTTGTAAAGTAGGATTTGGTAAAAAACGGCTTTTCAGAAAATTGGAGGCGGCATTGTGGAATATGTAACCTTGAACAACGGCATTCGCATGCCCAAGCTGGGCTATGGCGTGTATCAGATTCCGCCGGAGGAAACGAAGCGCTGCGTGCTGGACGCCATCGACGTGGGCTACCGCAGCATCGACACGGCGCAGGCCTACGGCAACGAGGAGGGCGTGGGCGCGGCGTTGGCGGAGAGCGGACTGCCCCGGGAGGAATTTTTCCTGACAACCAAGGTGTGGATTACAAATGCGGGCTACGAAAAAGCCAAGGCGTCCATCGAGGCGTCCATGCGGAAGCTGCGCACCGATTACCTTGATTTGCTGCTGATTCATCAGCCCTTCGGCGATTACTACGGAACCTACCGCGCCATGGAGGAGCTTTGCAGGGCAGGCAAGCTTCGCGCTATCGGCGTGTCAAACTTTGGCCCCGACCGGTATCTGGACATTCAGCATTTTGCGGAGATCAAGCCCGCCGTCAACCAGATTGAAACCCATGTATTCCAGCAGCAGCGGGTGGCGAAGGAATATCTGAAAAAGTACAGCTGCCAGATTGAAGCATGGGGCCCCTTTGCCGAGGGAAAGAAGGGGCTGTTTACCAACCCCGTGCTGACGGAAATCGGGAAAAAGCATGGGAAAACCGCCGCTCAGACCGCGCTGCGCTTCCTGCTGCAGAGCGACGTGGTGGTCATTCCAAAATCCACGCACAGGGAGCGCATGCAGGAGAACCTCGAACTGTTTGACTTTACCCTGACAGACGGGGAGATGGCCGCCATAGAGGCGCTGGACGGCGGCGAGAGCCTGTTCTTTTCGCACTATGATCCCAAGATCGTAGAATGGTTCATGTCCATTCTGAAGTAATCTCGCCGGAAACACAGAATCACGCATCACAAAACGCGCATCCCGAAAGAGATGCGCATTTTATGATATGCGGCGGGCGGGGGTCAGCGCGCCTTGCTTTCGATTTCGTGCTGCATGCGGGCGATGAGCGCGTCGATGGGCATGGAGCCGAGGTCGTGGCCGCCGCGCAGCGCAACGGAAACGGTATGCTCCTGCGCTTCCCGGTCGCCCAGAACGAGCAGATAGGGAATCTTCATATTGCGCGCCTCGCGGATTTTGAAGCCGATTTTTTCGTTGCGCAGGTCGATTTCCGTGCGGATGCCGGCGCTCTCAAGCGTTTGCTGAAGCGCGTGGGCGGCGTCGTCGGCACGGTCGGTGATGGTCATGATTTTCGCCTGCACGGGGCTGAGCCACAGCGGGAACGCGCCGGCAAAGTGCTCCGTAAGGATGCCAATGAAGCGCTCGATGGAGCCGAACACGACGCGGTGAATCATCACCGGGCGATGCTTTTCGCCGTCCGGGCCAGTGTAGGTGAGGTCAAACCGCTCGGGCAGGTTCATGTCCAGCTGAATGGTGCCGCACTGCCAGGTTCGGCCGATGCAGTCCTGCAGATGGAAGTCAATCTTGGGGCCGTAGAACGCGCCGTCGCCCTCGTTGACCACGTAGCTTACGCCCAGATCGTCCAGCGCGCCGCGCAGGCCATTTGTGGCCATTTCCCACATTTCATCGGTTCCGATGGAGTTTTCGGGGCGGGTGGACAGCTCCACGTGGTACGGGAAGCCGAAAACGCCGTATACCTCGTTGATCAGATTGTATACGCCCTTGATTTCGTCCCGAATCTGCTCCGGCGTCATGAAGATGTGCGCGTCGTCCTGCGTGAAGCAGCGCACGCGCATCAATCCGTGCAGCGCGCCGGAAAGCTCGTGGCGATGCACCAGCCCCAGCTCGCCGCAGCGCAGCGGCAGGTCGCGATACGACCACATGCGGCGCTTGTAAACCAGCATGCCGCCCGGGCAGTTCATGGGCTTGATGGCGAAATCGGAATCGTCGATGACCGTGGTATACATGTTCTCGCGATAATGCTCCCAGTGGCCGCTGCGCTCCCACAGCTGACGGTTGAGCATGATGGGCGTTTTGATTTCCTCATAGCCATGCTCACGGTGGATTTTTCGCCAGTAATCCTCCAGCTGATTGCGCAGAATCATGCCCTTGGGAAAGAAGAACGGGAAGCCGGGGCCTTCGTCGAGAATGTCAAACAAATCCAGCTGCCGACCAAGCTTGCGATGATTGCGCTTCTTTGCCTCCTCCATGCGGGTGAGGTAGGTGTCCAGCGCGTCCCTGCTGCCGAATGCGGTGGCGTAGATGCGCTGAAGCATCTTGTTTTTCTCGTTTCCCCGCCAGTACGCCCCGGCAGCGGAAAGCACCTTAAACGCCTTGATGCGCCCGGTGGAGGGCAGATGCGGCCCGGCACACAGATCGGTGAAGCCCTCCTGCCGATAAAACGAAATCGTTTCGCCCTCGGGCAGGTCGTGAATCAGCTCAACCTTGTACGGCTCGTCCTTCATCTGCGCCAGCGCTTCCGCGCGCGGCAGCTCAAAGCGCTCCACGCGGGAATTCTTCTTGATGATTTTCGCCATTTCCTTTTCAACGGCGGCAAGGAATTCGGGCGTGAATGGCTCGTCCACGTCAAAATCGTAATAGAAGCCGTTGTCGATGGCGGGGCCGATGGCGAGCTTCGCCTCGGGCTTCAGAGCCTTTACGGCCTGCGCGAGCACATGGCTGGCCGTGTGCCGGAGCACGCGCAGACCGTCCGGATCGTCCGCAGTGAGAATTTCAAGCTGGCCTCCGTCCGGCACGGCCTTTGCCAGATCCTGCACCGTTCCGTTTACGCGCGCGGCCAGCGCGGTTCGCTTCAGCTCCTTGTCGAGCTCGCCTGCAATGTCCAGCGCATTCATGCCGTTTGGGAACTCATGAGCGACGCCATTTACGAAAATGTTCATGCGGATGATCCTCCTTCTTCGGTTTTCCATTTGGGAAAGACGGCGCCGTGCATAGGGGCCTTTGCCGGACGCAAACGCAGATTGCAGGCGGCGAAAGCCCTTGTTTCAATGCACGGCGAGGCGTTTGTTATTTCTTTGCCTTGCTGTCCACAACGTCCTTCAGCAGCGCGGCGAAGGCGTCAAAGCTCATGGCGCCAAGGTCGCCCTCGGCGCGGTGACGCACGGACACGGTGTTCTCGGCCATATCGCGGTCGCCGACAACGAGCATGTAGGGCACCTTGTCCATCTGCGCCAGACGAATCTTCTTGCCAATCTTTTCGCCGGTAATGT
>CAZMGO010000172.1:0-1853 GCA_964565845.1 uncultured Oscillospiraceae bacterium
GGCAGGCAGCTCCGTCCAGCGGCGAATACGGGCGGGATCGGCATCCAGATCGTATACGCGCGCGTCGCGCATGGCAAGCAGGAAGGGGGAATGCGTAGAGATAATGAACTGGCAGTCAAAGAAGCGAACGGATTCCTCCAGAAATCTCGTCAGCTCCTGCTGCCGGGCAGGGGAAAGGCTGTTTTCCGGTTCGTCGAGCAGATACAGTCCCGGCTCACTGATTTTGCTTGTAAAATAGAAGTAGGCGCTTTCGCCGTTTGAAAGCTCGCGCACGTTGTCCATCAGGCTTTTGCGCACGTATTTGGACTGCGTGTTGCCCCGCGCCAGCGTGATTTTCTTCAGCTTTTCGTAGTCTGCCATCGAGCGCAACTGGAATTTGGCGTATTTGTTGTCGAGATACTCCTCGAACAGCTCCTCGCGCTTCAGGTCGATGCCCTCGTTGAGCGTGCGCACGTTCATCATGTAGTCGAAAACGTCGTCGCTGGTGATGATGCGGCTTTCGGGCGGAATCGGCTGACGCGCTTCGAAATGGCACATGTCCACGTAGTCCTGAAAGAAGCTCGAACGGTTATACAGCGTTTCGCGCTGAAGCTGAAGCTTTTCTGCAATGACGTTGAGCGCGGTGGTTTTCCCGCATCCGTTGCCGCCGTAGAGCAGCGTAATCGGCTCAAGGTGCAGCGTATGCACGCCGCGGGCGGACAGCACCTTGAAGGGATAGAAGGAATCGAAGCAGGTGCGTTTTTCAGCCATGAAAAAGGAGGTTTCGCGCTCGGCATCCGGGAAGGTGAAATCCGAAAGATACATCATGAGGGAGGCCTCCTTTTCATTGCCTGAGGGGTGCTTTACGTGCGGAATCGGGAAGGGCATGATCGGCGGAGCCGGTCAGTCCCGCGAATCCGGATCCCTCGTTATCATTCTGAATTCATCAATGGTTAGCTTTGCCTCGACGCCCTTTTCAACCAGACACAAGAGCTTATAAACCAAATACGCGACAATGCAAACCGCAAAGAGGCGGCTTAGGCAATAGCTCATGGCAAGCGCGCCCGCGATGTCCAGCGGAAGCAGCAATGCGCCGAGCACAATTCTTGCGGCAAGCGGAAGCTCAAGCAGAACCACACGCACCCACTGGCGCATCGTCACAAGAACAAACACAAAGCTCATGCCGTACATGAGCAGATTTCGTATGCTGCAGACCAAGGCGTCGTCCTCGCCCCTGTAATCGGACAAAAGACCCATTTCGTGGCCGTATTCCCAAAGCATAATCTGCTTATTTAATGAGGGAACGATCAGCAGCGTACAGGCAAACGCAATAAGGATGATGAATGTGATCCACCATGTGGAATCCGGATCGGAATCGCTGCAGTGGGAAGCCCATGCGAGATCGATAATCACGCCAAGCAAGGTGAGCACGGCGCAGACGCCGAACAGCGCAAGGCATTTCCAGTCAAAAAGACCGAAAATAAAGGAGAAAATCAAATTGAAAAGCCCGTCCTTGCCGGCAAACCACTGAAAATGCTCCGCCAGCCAACCGAGCACGCCGAGCGGCAGCGCGCATGCACCCATGAGAATGTAAAAGCATGTGGACACACTAATGTTGTCCCAGCGGTCATCTGCGTTTGACATGGCTGTTCGTCTCCATTCTGCCGTCGTGCCGACATTCGAGTGCGGCGAAGCATCCCGAATGCATTTCGGAAATCCACATAAAGGGGCTTCCCGGGGGGGCTGCGGAGGCGTCCGAAGCCCCTCGGGAGACTCACGGTGTTGGCTTAGTCGTTCGCAGCCAGCGCGCCCTCGACGATCTTTTTGCCGCTGGAGGCGCCGATGCGCGTTGCGCCTGCGTCAATCAGCGCCTT
>CAZMGO010000172.1:1953-4622 GCA_964565845.1 uncultured Oscillospiraceae bacterium
GCGCACAGCTTCTCAATCATTTCCGGCGTGGCGTCGGATTTCAGAAGCGTATTGTCGATGTAGGTCTGTATGTTTTTCATGAAAATCCTCCTTTTAACGCACGTGATTTGCAAAAGGCGCGTTTATGTGATATTATAACGGAAAAGGAACCTGCTGGCAAGCGATATTTCGAATTTGAAGGGGGAGAAACGGATGAAGCGAACGGGCGTGATTTTTCTTGCGATCCTGCTGGCACTGGGCATGGTGTCTGCGCATGCGGAGATGGATGCGGAGGCAAAGCCGGACGGAACGGTGTATGAGGCCTATCAGGCGATCATGGACGAGGACGTGATGGAGGGCTGGCGTTCGGTCAGCTACATCGAGCCCTCGGGACTGCTTTTGAGTGCGTACAGGGAGACGGCGGAGATTACGGTTGATCTAATCGAGCGCAGCGAAAGCGCCTCCTATCGCAGTATATTGGAGGAGCAGCTGAACGGCGTTACGCGCTATGGCCGGGTGACGGCCTCCTACGGCCCGGATGACTGGGCGGATAGCCCGTGGGGCGGCGGTACGGGCGCGCATCTTCGGTATCGCTATCTGTATCTGAAGGGCGCAAGCACGGATGACGAGTATACGACCGACGTTTATCTTGCGCAGCTGAACGACCGGTATGACTGCAAGGTTACGCTGAACAGCTGGGGAGCCGACACGGAGAGCGTGGTTCGTGACTTTGAGGATCAAATCCTGCCGGGGCTGAAGCTTGTGAAAAGAAGGATTTCCACGCAGTTCATGGCCTACCTGAAGGATGCCTATGAGCGAGACGGGCGTGTCTATGTCGTGCTGGATTTCTGCTCAGTGGAATACGATCCATCGATCTTCACGATTTACACGGCCAACGACGAGCCGGAGGACTGCGAGTATGCGGTGAGTGCCGAGGCTCTCGTGTGGATGCCGGATCCGGATCGCTCGGTGTATGAAGCCGAGCAGGTTTCGCCCGACGCGCAGACGATGAAATCGGTGATTGACCGGTATTATCAGAAGAACGACGTCGAGGGCATTTACAACGTGCTGTTCGACGAAAACAACGAAATTATCTGGATGCTGCATTATAACGCATACTGACGCATTGATTTTTCACATTTTATCGTGTAAAATCAGAATGGAATCTTTGCCGTTTGGGGTTTGGAGGAATTTGGTTGGCTATCACTTCGGAAAAGAAAATCCGCAATTTCTGCATCATTGCGCACATTGACCACGGAAAATCCACGCTGGCGGATCGCCTGCTGGAAAAAACCGGGGTGATGGCGCTTCGCGATATGACCGATCAGGTGCTGGACAGCATGGAGCTGGAGCGAGAGAGGGGCATTACGATCAAGTCCAAGGCCGTCCGTCTTCCGTATCAGGGCGAGGACGGGCAGATGTACGAGCTGAACCTGATCGACACGCCCGGTCACGTGGACTTTACCTATGAGGTTTCCCGCGCGCTGGCGGCGTGCGAGGGCGCGATTTTGGTTGTGGACGCGACGCAGGGCATCGAGGCGCAGACGCTGGCAAACGTGTATCTGGCGCTCGACCATGATTTGGAGATTCTGCCGGTCATCAACAAGATCGACCTGCCCAGCGCGCAGCCGGAGGTCGTGAAAAAGGAAATCGAGGACGAAATCGGTCTGGATACCGAGGGCTGCCCGCTGATCAGCGCGAAGATGGGCATCGGCATCGAGGACGTGCTGAAGGATATCGTCGCGCGCGTGCCCGCGCCGGTGGGAGACCCGGATGCACCCCTCAAGGCGCTGATCTTCGACAGCTACTACGACAACTACCGCGGCGCGATTTCCAGCGTGCGCGTGAAGCAGGGGCGCGTGAGGGTCGGCGACCGCATCCGCATGATGGCGGGCCGGTGTGAGTTTGATGTGACCGAGGTGGGCGCGTTCACGCCGAACGGCTATCTTCCCACGGAGGAGCTGTCCGCGGGCGACGTCGGCTATATTGCCGCGTCGATCAAGGACATTGCCGACATTCACGTGGGCGACACGATTACGCTGGCGCAGAATCCTGCGGATGCCCCGCTGCCCGGCTACAAGCCCGTGCAGCCGATGGTGTTCTGCGGCATTTATCCGGCGGACGGCGCGGAGTATGAAACGCTGAAGGACGCGCTGGAGCGCCTGCGCCTGAACGACGCGTCGCTGTCGTTCGACCCGGAAACCTCCGTCGCGCTGGGCTACGGCTTCCGCTGCGGCTTTCTGGGGCTGCTTCATATGGAAATCATTCAGGAGCGGCTGGAGCGCGAGTTCGATCTCGACCTCGTGACGACGGCGCCGTCCGTCGTGTACCATGTGAACAAGACCGACGGCACGCAGGTTTCCATTGACAACCCCACGAACCTGCCGCCGATTACGGAAATCGCCTCGATGGAGGAGCCGTATGTGGACGCGCACGTGATTTCCCCGGCGGAGTACGTGGGCGCGATTATGGATCTGTGTCAGGAAAAGCGCGGCACGTTCCGCGACATGAAGTATATCGACGGCGGCCGCGTGTCGCTTTCGTATGACCTGCCGCTGAACGAGGTGATTTACGATTTCTTCGATACGCTGAAGTCCCGCACGCGCGGCTACGCGTCGTTTGACTATGAGCTGAAGGACTATGTGGAGAGCGATCTCGTGAAGCTGGACATCCTGCTCAACGGCGAATCC
>CAZMGO010000173.1:0-4550 GCA_964565845.1 uncultured Oscillospiraceae bacterium
ATCGTGTCAAGCAGTTCTTCTATTCATACAGCCAAAATGCTTCGCCCTTTTTTCCTATACACAGCGCCATTCTACATATTGCGCTTCCCACCGATGCGGAGGAACCAGCTTACCCAGCATATCCTCCACGACGCGCTCCGGCACCGCATCTGCGCGGTCTGCGTTCCGGCGCAGATTTTCCTCCCAGCCGGTTTCCAGATACACGATGCGCACCGCAGCGTTATAGTCCTCAAACAGGCTGATAAGCTTGCCGCGCATTGGCTCCGTCAGGTTGGTTGCATTCCATATAAAGGATTGCTTGGCGCGCAGATGCTTTCGCGCCTGTTCCATGGCAGCCTGTGCAACCTGTCCCTGTGCATCCGTTGGCGATATGCCCATAGTCTTGCGAAGCGCATCCAGACTGACCGCTGGCAAATGGGAGGCATGCTTTCCGATCCATGTATCCTTCCCCGTTCCCGGAAGACCCGAAAGCAGGATTACCTCGCCCCATGTATCGTTATAGAGGCTTTGCTCCCGCCATCCCCTGCGTCCCTGAAAGTATGCTCTCTGAGTGTAGGAGTCCGCAAAGCTTCCCGGTTCATGCAGACAGCCGAGAGTCTCCGCCTCCTGGCGGCACAGCTCCACCTTTTCCAGCAGCTCCTCTCTATCCGGGGCAATTCGTCCTCGGACGTCGGCTCGGGCTAATATGGAAAGCCGCTCGATGGAGAAATCATGACATAATTCCTTATCCGCCGCCATTCGAAGCAAGCGGCTTTCGAGATCCGCTTGTTCCAGAACGTGACCGGGCAGCATGTGATTGCGAATCAGCAGACACACGGTTTCGCGGAACGATTGTTTTTCCGGCGTTCCGCACAGATCAAACTCCTTCCACAGCAATTCCCGCGCCATCCGAGCGCCTACGGCGCTGTGGTTAGGCGCGACCCATTGGCCATCCTCCAGCTTCGTGTTTGGAATTTTTCCGATGTCGTGCAGCAGCGCTGCCACAGAAAGCTCCTGCTGATTTCGCGTGGACAGCGCGCGAAACGCAGAATCCGCCGCCAACGCTTCGCAAACCAGCCTTGTATGCTGATAAACGCTGCCTTCCCCGTGCCATACTGGGTTCTGCCGGATTTCATCCATCTTAGACAGCAGGGCGCCGATGCGTGTATTCATCAGCTCCGGCCAATTCCATGCAAAGTCAGGCGCGTGCGGACAGGCATTCAGCAGAGCCTCCAGCTTCGGCATGCTCACTCACCATCCTTGGCGCATAAGGTTGGAGCAAACAAATCCGCTGCGGAACAGGTGATGCCATTGGGAATGATGGGGCGCTCCAGCCAGTGCGCGTTGGACTGTTCCACCGTCTGCAAAAAGCTTTGGCGAACAAACTTCACTCTCTCCGTTACCGCGCCGTTTTCCTCTGCCTTGATATACAGACCCTCCATGGTGGTACTGGCGTCCGTTTCCCGGCAAACGCGTTCCTCGTCCTGATTTTCTCGGCGCGCAGTTTCGCGCAAATGCTCGATGTGCCTGTCCGAAATGTAATGGGATGGGCCAAGCAGCTTGAGCAGCTCCTCCTTACTTTTCAAAACCCCCGTTCTCAGAACAGGCACATGAGCCACGGGAAGCTTTGCCAGCAATGCATGCCGGGAAGGCGTGTCCAGAAAACGATCTGTCTCCCGATCCAGCACATCAAATTCCATAAAGTAGTGCGGCAGGCAATCATAATAGATCGTATGCTTGGCGTACATCCATTCCCCGTACATGATATAGCGGCATCCCAGCACAGTCCAAAGCGCATCACGATGGACACCGGCCCACTGCTTGAGCAGGTTGTAATGCTTCTCACGATAGCCGCCGCGAAGATAGTGCCCTCGGCTCTGCAAAAGCAGATTGCCCTGATCGTCGAAGGAAACAGCGGAATTCGCGCCGTCGATTTTCTCCTCGACAACCAGATATTTGCCCGCAATATTCTCAAACGGAATCTGAGAAAGATCCTCATCCCCCGGCTGCAGCCGCGAACCCTCGATATGGGGCGTGCGGGGATATTTGATGATGCTGAAATCCAACCGGTTTCACCTATCCTTCCTTCAAATGGCAGCCATACCATAGTCTGCGTTGAGGCGACAATGAATCGCATGGTTATTTGATGGCAGCTACCATGAACAGATGTCCTGGAACGGCATCAAATTGCAGCCTTGCGCATCCCGCGCTGCTGAACAATTCTGTCAGACGTTCTCTTGTCAGCAGATGAATATGCTCCGGGTTGTTATCCGGCTTGGACGGTACGGTGACCACAACATAGCGTTTTGCCAGCCGAACCGCGCTGCAAACAGCCCTCTGCACGTCCGGGATATGCTCCAGTACCTCCAGCATCGTGACCACATCAAAGGACTTTTCCGGAAGCGTGCCGCTGCAGATGTCCATCTGCAAAGCGGTCAGCTGCTCAATTCCTCCGCGCCGGACGTCGTTCAGGAATTCTACGCGATGCCCCAGCAGGTCAACGGATGTAACAGGCGTGGCCGGAAAGGCACAAAGAAACGGAAACAGGAATACACCGCGTCCGCTGCCCACATCCAGCAGGCTTTCCGGCCAGACGCTTCGCAAAAAGCCAAGCACCTTATGCACGCGCGGCAAATCCTCGTGGTTCTTGAAGCGGTACATCTTCAGCTCTGCCTTTTTGCCGACAGCGTAAAGCTGCGCCAATTCCTCATCGGTTAGTTCGCCAAATCGTTTTTCCCTTGCAAACGCAGGAAGCACGGGAGTGCCCGTTCGTTCCGCATAACCACGAACATAAGCCGCACCCAAAACCTCTGGCTTCATATCCGTCACCTCATTTTCCCTTGCCGGCATTTGTCCGCCGATTCAGAAGGCTTCTGATAGGCAGAAGCCCCCCTGTGCGGAAGATGCATAAGGGAACCATGCCTATTATAGCAAATTGGGCGGGAGAAAAGGATATAGGCACGTTAAATTCGGCGGTATTGGTCGGCGGTAATCTGAATATAGAGCATTCCGTCCTCAATGTATGTGCCGAAGATACCGCTGATTTCAAATTCCTCTCCGATTTGCGGATAGATGTCGGCTTCATTCGTCAGCACGAATTCGAGCCCCTGTGCGCAGCAGGAGGTGGCGTCGGCAATCACGATATAATGGTAAGTAAGTCCCGTCACGTCCCAGAATTGTTCATCATAAGCTCCGCGAATTCGGAAACGCTGACCGATGAAATCGTCCGGTGCGGTGACCATGTTGTACACGTAGGAATAAACCATGGTAGAGCTCATGCCCGTCAGGTCGATTTCAGCCGATGAGGCGTTGCTTGCGGTGGCCTCCGAGGTCGAAGCGGGGGCAGATTCCTGTCCGCAGCCGGACAGGAGCAGGCAGAGAATACAAAGAAACGGCAGAAGGTATTTTTTCATGTGGTTCATCCTTTCATTTTTCCAATCAGAGTAAAAATCAAAAACGCAAGAAGGTCTGCGGCTACGATCGTTGCTCCCACCGGAGTAGAGAAAAGAATCGAAAAAAGAAGGCCCGAAACGGCGCAGACCACCGAAAGCACGGCGGAGCACAGCACCACGTGCCGGTAGCTTTTGAATACGCGCATGGCGGAGAGGGCGGGGAAGACGATCAGCGCGGAGGTGAGCAGGGAGCCGACCAGATTCATGGACAGCACGATGACGACGGCGGTTACAATCGCAATCAGCAGGTCATACAGCCCGGTCGGCGTGCCTGTCGCAGAGGCAAAGGACTCGTCGAAGGTGACGGCGAAGATTTTATTGTGAAACAGCACAAACAGGACGACAACCAGTGCGGACATTCCCACGCACAGCCACACCTCATGGCGCTTCAGCGTCAGAATGGAGGTGGAACCGAACAGCGTGGAGCATACGTCGCCTGAAAGGTTGGCGGATTTGGAAAATACGTTGAGAATCAGATAGCCGAGTGCCAGCGCGCCCACGGAGAGCATGGCCAATGCCGCGTCGCCGCGCACGTTTCTTGTGCCGTTTTTGCGCAGCAGCAAAATGGCACTGAGAATTGTGATGGGCATGACGATCAGCATGTTGTTCGTGACGCCGAGCGCGGTGGCGATGGCCATCGCGCCAAAGGCCACGTGGGAGAGACCGTCACCGATGAACGAAAGGCGCTTCAGCACCAGCGTTACGCCGAGCAGGGACGAGCAAAGCGCAATCAGCACGCCCGCAATCAGCGCGTAGCGCACGAAGGAAAGCTGGAAGTACTCGGCAAGCGTATGAAGCACATTCATGCCGTAATTCCCTCCTCCGCGCGCAGAAATGCCGTAGCCGCGTCGCTGTTTAGGTAGTCCTCCGTGAATCCGAAAAACAGCGGGCGGCGGGAAAGATGCAGGATATGATCTGCTTCGCGCACGGCGGAGGAAATATCATGGGAAATCATCACGACGGTAATGCCGTCCTCGCGGTTCAGACGACGGATGATTTCATACATGTCTGCCGTTGCGGCTGGATCAAGGCCGGAAACCGGTTCGTCCAGCAGAAGAAGCCTACGCGTGGCGCATAGGGCGCGCGCAAGCAGTACGCGCTGCTGCTGACCGCCGGACA
>CAZMGO010000174.1:0-4547 GCA_964565845.1 uncultured Oscillospiraceae bacterium
GTGTACGACAACATCGAATACGGCAAGCCCGGCGCGACGCGCGAGGAAATCATCGAGGCGGCTAAGCTGGCCGGCGCGCATGAATTCATCCTGTCGCTGCCCGAGGGCTACGATACCTATGTGGGTGAACGCGGCGTGAAGCTGTCCGGCGGACAGAAGCAGCGCATTTCCATCGCGCGCGTGTTCATCAAAAACCCGCCCATCGTTATCTTTGACGAGGCGACCAGCGCGCTGGACAACGAGAGCGAGCTTCTTGTGCAGAATTCGCTCGACCGCCTGATGAAGGGGCGCACCACGTTCACGATTGCGCACCGGCTTACGACGATTCACAACGCCGATACCATTCTGGTGCTTACGGAGCAGGGCATCGTCGAAAGCGGCTCGCACAGCGAGCTGATGGCGCGGAAGGGCGTGTATTACGATTTGTACAAGCTCTATTCGCATCAAGAGGAGAAAGGCGCATAAAGCGAAACCAACCGACCGGATTTCCATGCCGAAGTCCGGTCGGATTTGTAAGGAGAGAAACACATGGGCGAAATCAAAAAATACGAGGACTCCGCGGCGTCGCTCGGACTTTCGACGCGGGAGACCATCCGGCTGATTGTGGAAAACCTGTACCGCACGCGCCCGATGCGCGAGGTCGTGCTTAGGCCGTATCTGCCGCAGCCGTGGCTGCATATGCGGCCGGTTTTGTCGTTTGACGAGATTGATCTGGGTATGCGCTATCCGGAGGCCGGGGAGGGCGACTTTGCGTATGTGCGCGCGGGCATTCTTTCGGAGGAGGCGCAGAGGATTGCCGTCACGATGGAGGGCGAGGCGACGCTCTACAGAGACGGTGCGGCGATTTTGAAAACGCAGGCGAACGGGACGCATGAAACCGCCATTCTTGCGGTGGAGCCGGGCGTGACCGAAATTACGGCGCGCTGCGAAAAGAAAAACGGCGCGTTTGCGCTTAGGCTTCTGACGGCGGTGCCGTTCTATCCCATGATGAAGGCGCGCGACTATCTGTCTCATCTGCGCACGGTGTTTTCGCGGGGCGAATACCGCGGCGAGGAGGGCTATGAGCTTTCCCGGCTGTATTGTGCCGGAGAAGCGGCGGCGGAGCCGGAATATGTGTTTCCCACCGCGGCGCGCGTGGAAAACGAAATTCGCTTTGACCGGATTGACGCGTCGGCGCGCTTCGGCTGCGCCGTGTCCGAGGCCGAAAAAGACGGCGTTTTGCGTTTAACAAACGCGGAGAACGCGTGCGTGACGGTGAACGGCACGCCGGTCTCGGCGGCGGGTGAAATCGCGCTTCATAAGGGCGATCGCGTGGTGCTGACCACGCAGGAGGCGCAGGCCTTCCGCGCGGCCTATACGCACGACTGTCTGCGCGCGCCGGGTCTGGAAACCGCGCGCGAAAGCGGCGTGGATTGGCTGCTGCTGGCACTGCCCGAGAGGCCGGAGGGCTTTGCGGTGGATTTCCAAACGCCCTATTCCGTGAAGGGCGAACGGCGCTTCTGGCGCACCGCAGACGGCAGCTATGTGCGCGCGTATCTCGATACCAGCTTCTTCGGGCAGTGGTTCTATGCGCTGATGGTCGGGAATTATGGCCTTTTGAAGCTGTATAAGGATTGGGGCTGTGCGCGCGAGGGCGACTATTTCCTTCAAAACATGCGCACGATGGCGGCGTACTATGAGTACGCGAAATACGATGCGGCGCTGTTCGGCGAATCCACCTTCCTGCAGCGCGCAATGCGGCTGGACAATCTGGACGCCATCGGCACGATGGGCATGAACCTTGCGGAATACTATCGAATGACGCAGGATGAAAAGGCGCTTCATGTGATTCGGGAGCTGGCGGATGCGCTGATGCATAGGATTCCGCGCTTTGCGGACGGAGCCTTCATGCGCGGCGCGACGATGTGGGCGGACGATACGTTCATGAGCTGCCCGTTCCTCGTTCGTTTGGCTTGCCTCACGGGCGAGCGAAGGTATTTTGACGAGCTGAAAACGCAGATCGAGGGCTTCCACAAGCGGCTGTTTATCGAAGAAAAATCCGTGTATTCGCACATCTTCTTCGTGGAGCCGGGCGAGAAGAACTGCGTGCCGTGGGGACGCGGAAACGGCTGGATTATGCTGACGCTGGTGGAGATTCTTACCAACCTGCCCGAGGATGACCCCGACTATGCGTATTTCGCGGAGCGCTTCCGCGTGTTCGCTGCGGGCGTGCGCGCGCTTCAGGCGGAAAGCGGCATGTGGCGGCAGGTGCTCGACAAGGAGGAGGCCTATGAGGAAACCTCCTGCACTGCGATGTATTCCCTCAGCTTCCTGACGGGGATTCGTTTGGGTCTTCTGCCAGAGGAGGGCTATCGGCAGGCCGCGGAGAAGGGAATTGCCGCGCTGCTTCGCCATTCGGTCGATCGGCAGGGCAACGTGCTGGGCGTGTGCCGCGGCTCAAGCTGCTCGATGGACTACCATTATTACCTGAAGCTGGGCACGGCGTTTAACGACGACCACGGCACGGGCATTATCCTGTGGGCGCTGTCCGAGCTTTTGAAAACGGAGAATGGATGACGGAATGCCCGGGCACGCGTCCGGGCATTTTTCTTTGTAAAGCTTTTGAGAGGGATGAAAGGAACGGCACATTCATGCGTTTCTATCTATGAATTGACGGTGATACGGGAGTGAGCGTATGCGAGGGCGTGGAAAGCGAAGGTTTTTCGCCCTTGCGGAGGGTGCGCTGATTCTCGTTTTTGTTGTTTTGGCGCTTGTGATTGGAAATCGAATGCTGTCCGCCCGGCGAATTCGGGAGGAGGAGCGCGCGGCGGCCGAGGCGCACAGTTCGATCGTGGCCGAAGCCGCTGAACCCTCCGAAAGAGGCGGCGACGCGGAGCCGCCCGAGATTCAGCCGGAAATCCGCGAGCTGATGCAGCAGAATGAGGACGCCGTGGGGCTTCTGCACTTCGACGGAGATCGAACGCTGTATGTGTGCCAGACGACGGACAACAGCTATTATATAACGCACCGGTTCGATCGGTCGGAGGATCCTGCCGGCATGATTTATATGGATTACCGCGATTCTCTGTGGCCGCGCAGCGCGAATCTGATTCTGTACGGCCATAACATGCGCGACGGCTCCCGCTTTGGAACGCTGAAGCGCTTCGAGAAGGCGGAGCATATCGCGGAATATCCCATCTTTCAATTGGTTGAACGCTATGAAACCGTCGATTACATTCCCTTCGCCGTGTTTCACACGAGCGTGAACACGGAGGACGAGAGCTATTATCCCTATGACCAAATCGATTTTGCGGATGAAGACGACTTTAATCGCTATATTCGGGACGTGAAGGAGCGCTCCATACTGGAATTACTGGTTGACGTGAACTATGGAGACCGGCTTCTTACCCTTGTTACCTGTCATTCCGGCATCGACCGCGGGCGGCTGGTGATTGTATGCCGCGAGAAAAAGCCGGGGGATGCGGTCTCGGAAACGCCCGCCTGAAAACGCACAACGGACGGCATGCCGGCTGTGCGTTTTTTTTGGATTGACGCGTCGGCGCGGGCGTGATATAGTAGCCTCAAGTAAAGAAGTCGAAGGAGGGCCTTCATGAATCGCATTTGGTCAAATCGGATTCAGAGCATTGGAACGCTGGATACCTCGCGAAATTTACGGTTTTCCGACCGCTTCCGAAATGCCTATACGGAGCTTTTTCGCATCGAGGACGGCATGCGCATTCTGGAAATCGGCTGCGGAACCGGGGCGCTGTGCCGCGCGCTGAAGCGGTGGTACCCGTCGGCGGAGGTGGTCGGGCTGGATCGCGACGATGCGTTTATCGATTACGCGCGCCGAAGGGGCACGGGCGAGACGTATCTGTGCGGCGACGCGGCCGCGCTGGCGTTCGCGGACGGAAGCTTTGACGTGACGATTTCCAACACCGTCAGCGAGCATGTGGAGCCGTCCGCCTTCTTCGGCGAGCAGAAGCGCGTGCTTCGGGCGGGCGGCGTATGCCTGCTTTTGTCCGCGCGGCGCGGAATTCGGCAGACGGCTGCGTGCGTGCGGGAGGAAAGCGCGTTTGAAACGGAAATCTGGGCGCGCGTGGACGCGGATTTTCGCCGCGCGGCGCAGGAAAACGGCGTGGGCGCGTATGCGCAGAATGAGGCGGAGCTGCCCTCGGCGATGGAAAAATACGGCTTTTGCGGCGTGGAGACGCACTACCTTGCGCTCAATTTCACGCCGGACGACCCGTTTTATACGCCGGAGGAGGCGCGCGCCATGATTCACGCAGATCGACAGAACGATTTGGACAACATTGAGCGCATGGAGAGCGTCGCGCCCGGCGCGGTTTCGCGCGCGGAGAGAGAAACGCTTGCGCGCCTTACAAACGAACGGTACGACCGGCGGCTGGCGCTGTATGAGGCAGGAGAAAAGCAGTGGGACGTGACGCTTGGCCTTACGATGCTTCTGCGGGGCGTGAAGCGCTGAGACCCAAAACGGCCTTTTTCGCGCCATGAGTATTCAGCAGACGGCATGGGAGCCTGCCGGCGGTGGATGCGCGCGCCCGGCT
>CAZMGO010000175.1:0-4535 GCA_964565845.1 uncultured Oscillospiraceae bacterium
AGAAACCCCCTTCCCGCATCAAATTGCGAAAGAAAGCCGCATTGTCTTCATATTTTCCTATCCTCCCGGCGGTATAATGAGGAAAAATGCTTTAGGAGATGATTCCCTTGGCCGCCAACAACGAATTTCTCGGAACGGAGCGCATGAGCAAGCTTCTGTTCCGGCTGTCCGCGCCGACCATCTGCGCACAGCTGATCAATATGCTTTATAACGTGGTCGACCGCATGTACATCGGTCACATGCCGGAAACCGGCGCGCTGGCTCTGACGGGACTGGGCGTGTGCATGCCGGTAATCATGCTCGTGAGCGCGTTTGCGGCGTTTGTGAGCATGGGCGGCGCGCCGCGCGCGTCCATCGCCATGGGACGCGGCGACGGCGAGGGCGCGAAGGACATACTGGGCACGTGCTTTGTTCTGCAGCTCGTCCTTTCCGCCATCCTGACGGTGGTATTGCTGCTCTGGAACCGCCCGATGCTGCTTGCCTTCGGCGCGAGCGCGGACACGATCGACTATGCCTCCGATTACATGACGATTTACGCCGTCGGCACGGTGTTCGTGCAGCTGACGCTGGGCATGAACGCGTTTATCACCGCGCAGGGCTTTTCCGGCTTCGGCATGGTGACGGTCGCCATCGGCGCGGTTTTGAACATCGCGCTGGACCCGCTGTTCATCTATACCTTTGACATGGGCGTGAAGGGCGCGGCGCTGGCGACGGTGCTTTCGCAGGCGGTCAGCGCGGTCTGGGCCACGTATTTTCTCACCAGCCGCCGCTCGGTTCTGAAGCTTGAGCGCCGCCGCCTGCGCCTGAAGCCGTTGATTCTGCTGGGCTGCCTTGCGCTGGGCGTGGCGCCGTTTATCATGCAGGCCAGCGAAAGCGTAATCAACGTATGCTACAACACCTCTCTGCGCGAATACGGCGGAGACATGGCCGTGGGCGCGATGACGATTCTCTCCAGCGTGATGATGTTCGCCATGCTGCCCATTCAGGGACTGGGACAGGGTGCGCAGCCGATCATCAGCTACAACTACGGCGCGAAAAAATTTGACCGCGTGCGCAAATGCTATAAGCTGCTGCTGCTTTCCGGCACCGCGTTCTGCGTCATCCTGTGGGGCGCGGTGCAGCTGTTCCCGGGTGCGTTTGCCCGCCTGTTTACCTCCGACGAGGCGCTGGCCGCCTACGCGAAGGACATGCTCAGGGTCTATATGGCCATGTCGTTCCTGTTCGGCGTGCAGATTGCCTGCCAGATGACGTTCATCTCGATTGGCTATGCAAAGGAATCCGTGTGTGTGGCGCTGGCGCGCAAGGTCGCGCTGCTGATTCCGCTGATCTACCTGCTGCCGCACCTGATTTCGGATCAGACGCTCGCCGTCTTCCTCGCCGAGCCCGTGGCCGACACGCTGGCCGTCACGTTCACAGCCATCCTGTTCGCCGTCAAATTCAAAAGGCTGCCCGAATGACCCGTCGGCGCCTCCATCGGTTTTTTTGACAGCCTGAAGCGCATATTTTACACGCCGCCCGTCGCGAAAACGGACGGCGCGCTGTATAATACGGAAGCGTTTCATTATTCTTGGAAGAAGGCTCGATTTATGCGTTTCTCACTCACGCTCCGCGACGGCCTGAAGGGCGGTCTGCCCGTCGCGCTGGCCTATTTATCGGTTTCCTTCGGCTTCGGCATTCAGGCCGCGCAGGCCTCGCTTTCGCCGTTTACGGCTGCGCTGATTTCGCTTACCAACGTCACCAGCGCCGGACAGCTGGCCGGGCTGACGATCATCGCCGCCGGCGGCTCGCTTATGGAGCTGATGCTCGCCGAGTTCGTCATCAACATCCGCTACGCGCTGATGAGCGTTTCACTCACGCAGAAGCTGGACGACTCGTTCACCACGCTGCCCCGGCTGATCTGCTCGTTTTCCATGACCGACGAGCTGTACGCCGTGGCGGCGTCCAACCGCGGCTGCATCGGCAAATGGTATTTCTACGGGCTGATGGCGCTGCCCGTTCCCGCATGGGCGCTGGGAACGTGGCTGGGCGCGGCGGCGGGCACGATTCTGCCCCGCGCACTCGGCGCCGCCATGGGCTGTGCGCTGTACGCCATGTTTCTCGCCATCATCCTGCCGCCGTCCACAAAGAGCCGTGCCATCGCGCTGTGCGTAGCCGTTGCGGCGGCGCTGAGCTGCGCGTTTGCGTGGATTCCGCTCTTCTCGTTCATCACGCCCGGCTTCTCGGTGGTGCTGTGCGCGCTGCTGGCCGCGGTGCCCGCCGCGTATTTCTTTCCCATGAAGGACGAGGACGAAGAGGGAGGCGACGCGCAATGAACACCTCCGCACCGCTCTGGCTGATGATTGCGGCCATGGCGCTGGTCACCTACCTGATTCGCGCCGTGCCCTTTGTGCTGTTTCGCCGCCGCATCCGCTCACGCTTTCTTCGAAGCCTGCTTTCCTACATGCCCTATGCCGTGCTTTCCGCAGTGACCATTCCCGCCGTCTTCTCCGCCACCGGCCAAACGATTTCCTCGCTGGCCGGCTGCGCGGCAGCGACGATTGCCGCCCTGCGGGGGCGTTCGCTTCTCGTTGTGGCGGCGTGCGCCTGCGCCGCCGCGCTGGCTGCCGAGCTTCTGCTTCCGCTTCTGTGAACGGCGGATATTTGTGTTTTAACGCAAACTGCATCTTCGTTGATTGACATGGGTTTTCCGTGGGAATACAATAGAAGATGCGTTTTTATGTCCGGGCACGCCGGACACGCATGCTGTCAAGGAGGTTCACGATATGTTTGGCGATTGATACCGCATGGCTGCTTCCGCAAAGCGCATTCCGAATGTATGAAGTAACAGGAGGTCTTTCCATGCCCCATCCCGAGCTTTCCGCCGAAACGCGCCGCAGGCGCACGTTCGCCATCATATCCCACCCCGACGCCGGTAAAACGACACTGACCGAAAAGCTGCTTCTGTACGGCGGCGCGATTCGTCAGGCCGGCTCCGTCAAGGCGCGCAAGGCCGCCCGCCATGCCACCAGCGACTGGATGGAAATCGAAAAGCAGCGCGGCATCTCCGTCACCTCGTCCGCGATGCAGTTCGATTTTGACGGCTACCGCATCAATATTCTGGACACCCCCGGTCACCAGGACTTTTCCGAGGACACCTACCGCACCCTCGTCGCCGCCGACAGCGCCGTGATGCTGATCGACTGCGCGAAGGGCGTTGAGGAGCAGACGGTCAAGCTGTTCAAGGTTTGCCGCATGCGCTCCATACCGATTTTCACCTTCGTAAACAAGCTCGACCGCGCCGGAAAGGATCCCTTTGCGCTGATGGAGGAGCTTGAAAACGTGCTGGGCATCCGCTCCTGCCCCGTGAACTGGCCCATCGGCCTGCACGGCGACGATTTCAAGGGCGTATACCACCGCGACACCCGCGAGGTGGAAATGTACCGCGGCGGCAACCATGGTCAGACGCAGGTTGAGGTGGAAACGATCTCCATCGACGACCCCGCGCTGCCTGGCCGCATCGGTCAGAGCTACCATGACAAGCTGCTGGAGGACATCGAGCTGCTGGACGTGGCGGGTGACCCGTTTGATCTGGACATGATCCTGTCCGGTCAGCTAACGCCCATGTTCTTCGGCTCGGCGTTCAACAACTTCGGCGTGGAGCCGTTCCTGAAGCGCTTTTTGAGCTACACCAAGTCGCCCACGCCGCGCGTGTCCGAGCAGGGGCCGATCGACCCGGAATCGGACAAATTCACCGGCTTCATCTTCAAGATTCAGGCCAACATGAACCCGGCGCACCGCGACCGCCTCGCGTTCATGCGCGTGTGCTCCGGCGTGTTCGAAAAGGGCATGACGGTGTGGCATTCCTCCTCCGGTGAGCGCATCAAGCTTGCGCAGCCGCAGCAGTTTATGGCGCAGGAGCATGAAACGGTGGAGCTGGCCTACCCCGGCGACATCATCGGCCTGTTCGACCCCGGCGTCTTCCGGCTGGGCGACACGCTGTGCACCGGTTCGCCCGTGCGCTACGGCGGCATTCCGCTGTTTGCCCCGGAATTCTTCTCGCGCGTAAGCCCCGTGGACTCGATGAAGCGCAAGCAGTTTTTGAAGGGCATCACGCAGCTTTCGCAGGAGGGTGCCATTCAAACCTTCAAGCGCCCGAACATCGGCCGTGAGGAAATGATTGCGGGCGTGGTCGGCGTTCTGCAGATGGACGTGCTGGAATACCGCCTGAAGAGCGAATACGGCGTGGACATCACCCGCGAAACGCTGCCCTACCGCTTCGTGCGCTGGGTCGCCCAGACACCCAAGCCCATCGACCGCCTGCGCCTGACGAGCACCACCGTGCCCGCCGTCGACCGCGCGGGACGCGACGTGCTTTTGTTCGAAAACGAATGGTCGATTCGTCTGGCCAGCGAAAACAACGAGGGTCTGGTGCTCAACGAGACGGCTGACCGCGCCGCCGCCGACGCCATGGACGCCTGATACCAAACAAGATTCAACAGATAAGAGAGGTCCTTTTGCTTGAATATCACCCGTGAAAATATCCGCAACGTTGCCAT
>CAZMGO010000176.1:0-4493 GCA_964565845.1 uncultured Oscillospiraceae bacterium
GCGCGATATATAATTAAGGAAAAACCACATTTGGAGGGCATCGCATGAAAATCGCTTTCGGCTGCGACCACCGCGGGTACATACTGAAGGAGGCCATCCTTGCGCACCTGCATAAGGGCGGCCACGAGGTTGTGGACATGGGCACGGATTCGACCCAGCGGGTGGACTATCCCGTGTACGGCGAAAGGGTTGGACGCGCGGTTGCGTCCGGCGAATGCGCGCTGGGCATCGTGGTCTGCGGCACGGGCTTCGGCATTTCGCTGGCGGCGGGCAATGTACGAGGCATTCGCGCCGTCTGCTGCTCGGACGTCTATACCGCTCGCCTGACCCGCGAGCACAACAACGCCAACGTGCTGGCGCTCGGCTCGATGGTCGTGGGCGAGGGGCTGGCGCTTGCGCTCGTCGACGCGTTTTTGAACGCCGAATTCGAGGGCGGCCGTCACCAGCGCCGTCTGGACATGCTGGAGGAAATTCGCGCCCAAAACGCATAAATACGGAGGAACGAAAGATGCAGATCACCGGAAAATACGGCTTCGTCACCATGAATGGGCGCACGCTTCGCTTTTTGAACCAGCGCTCGCGCGAGTGGACGCACCCCTACGAATACCCTCCGGAGCCCGGCGGAACGCTGACCAGCTCCGGCTGCGGCATTTTCTCCGCCTGCCACGCCGCCGAGGTCATGAGCGGCAAGCGCGTCAGTCCCGAGCTGCTGGCCGATTTTTCCTGCCGCGAGGGCGGGCGCGGCGACGACGGCACCAACCGTCCGAGGCTGCTGGCCGCCATGCAGGAAAGGGGCCTCGCGGCGTCCTACGGCTTCCGCTATGACGGCGACGGCCTTTTAAACGACCACGAGGCGCTTTGGCAGACGATGCGGGAGGGCGGCTGCGCGCTGTGCAACCTGCGCGTAGGCCACATCGTCACGCTGATTGCCGCGCGCGAGCAAAACGGCGAGCGTCAGCTGCTGGCCATGGACTGCCACAGTGAAAGCGGCGACGAGCGCGTACGCGATCACGTGATTGAGGTAATGGAAAACAGCGCCGTCGTCTCCGCCGTCACAAATCAGCGCGGGCTTGTGACTGGCTATCAGGTAAACTACGGCCTGTTCTGGGTGCCGCTGTCCCTGCCGCGCGATTTCAACCTGCTGCATCCGCTGAAGAAGGAAACGGAGGAAACCCCATGCTGAACGAAGCCGTATCCCGTGCCCTGCAGGACGGCAAAATCGCCGCCCGCGAGGACTTTCGTCTGCTGCCCTCCTGCCATGACCGCGGCGCGTGGAACGCCGTCGACCCCGAAGCCCGCGCCTACTATATCGGCGCGGCGGAGGCCTATCTGGGCAAGCCCGTTCCGACGCTGCCCGCCTCGCTGTATATGGAATTCGTGCGCGTGGGCGACCGCAGTCACTATGAAATGCCGTATTTCGCGCGCCGCCGCGCGCTGTTCGCGCTCACGGTTGTCGAGTGTCTGGAAAACAGCGGACGCTGCCTGAACGACATCGTCGATCTCGTGTGGGCAATCTGCGAGGAAAGCAGCTGGGTTCTTCCGGCGCACAACAACCAGGCCGTCTCCGCAAGGCACGTCGCGCCCCTCGCGCTGCCGGACACGGAGGAGCCTCCCTACATCGATTTGTTCTCGGCGGAAACCGGCGCGCTGCTGTCGCTGGTCAACCATCTGCTCGGCGAGAAGCTGAACGAGGTCTCCACCATCGTCTCCCGGCGCATGTCGCTGGAAATCCGCCGCCGCATTCTGACGCCCTATCTGGAGCGGGACAACCTCTTCTGGATGGGCTTTGCCAGCGACCGCCCCGTGAACAACTGGAACCCGTGGATCAACTCGAACGTGCTGGTTTGCGCGCTGCTGGAGGAGCCCTCGCCCGAGCGCCGAAACGCGCTGCTTGCTCGCATCGCCCGCAGTCTTGACCGCTTCCTTGACGGCTATGCGCCGGACGGCGGCTGCGACGAGGGGCCGGGCTACTTCAACGTCGCGGGCGCCTCCATGCTGGACGCGCTGGAGCTGTTCGATCTGGCCAGCGGCGGCGCGGTATCGCTGTATGACGAGCCGCTGATTCAGAACATGGCGCGCTATATCCTGCATGTGCATATTCACGGTCGCTATCACATCAATTTTGCCGACGCGGCTGCGTGCGTAACGCCCGACGCCATGCTGCTTCGCCGCGCCGCCGAGCGCATGGGGCTGGAGGATCTGAAGCGGTATGCCGAATACGCGCTGGCCGCGGGCTTTGCCGCCTCGCCCTATCAGCTGATCCGGCACACCGAATACCGCCGCCTGCGGAACCTGCTCACCTATCGCCGCTCGGAGGGTGCGCTTCCCGCGGCAAACGAGCCGCTTTCGCATGCCTTCGACGGCATTCAGGTTGCCTATGCGCGTCAGCATGCCGACGGCACGGGGCTGTATTTTGCCGCAAAGGGCGGTCACAACGGCGAAAGCCACAACCATAACGACATCGGAAATTACATTCTCTATGCCGACGGCGAGCCGGTGCTCTGCGATGTGGGCGTGGAAACCTATTGCCGCAAGACCTTCAGCGCCGAGCGCTACGACATCTGGACGATGCAGAGCCGCTGCCACAACACGGTCATGATCGGCGGCAGCGATCAGCGCCCCGGCGAGCAATACGCCGCGCGCGGCTTCTCCTTTGCCGATGACGGAAGCGCCGCCGTCTTCCATGTGGACATGGCAGGTGCCTACGGCGAGGACGCGCATGCCGAAAGCTACGCGCGCGAGATTCGGCTCGACCGCGCGTCGGGCGAGCTCACCGTCTGCGACCGCTTCGCGCTCAGCGAAGCGCACGCGCCCCTCGCGCTGCCCCTGATGCTGTCCGCCGAGCCGCGCCTTGCGCCCGGCGAGGCCTACATTCCCTACGCGAAGAACCGCGTAGTGCGCCTGTCGTTTGACCCGGCGGTTTTCGACGCCGTCTGCGAGCGCATCCCGCTGACCGACCCGCAGCTGCTGGACAATTGGAAGCGCCCAGCGCTGTTCCGGCTCGTCCTCACCCGCCGCGACCTGCCGCTTACGGGCGAGCACACCCTGCGCTTCCGCTGAGCCCATTTCGGGGCAAGAAATCCCTCCGTTTCACGGCCTTGGCCGGATGACGGAGGGATTTCCTTATTTTGAATTTTGAAGGCCTTGCCGCAGGCGCGTCTCGAAGACGCAGGTGTTCAGCCTCCGGCGCATCCGACCGCGGCGCGCCTTATTCCTCCGCCGCCAGCGCCGTCTCCATGGCGATTCCCACGGGAATGCAGTTCTCGTCCGGGTCAAATTCGGCGCTGTGAAGCGGCGCGCACGGATGCGCCGCGTCCGCCGAGCAGCCGATGTGAAAGAACGCGCCGGGCGCGCAATCCAGAAAATACGAGAAATCCTCCGCGCCCATGCTGGGCGCATCCTTAATCAGCGTTTTGTCCGCGCCGAACAGCCGCCTCGCCGTGGCCAGCACGCGCTCACAGTGCGCGCCGTCGTTCACCAGCGGCGCATAGCCCTCGGTCAGCTCGGCCTCGATTTCGCAGCCCATCGCCTGCCCCACGCCCGCGCATACCTCGCGGATGCGCCTGAGCATCATGGCGCGCAGATCGCGGTTCGCCGTGCGCAGGGTGCCGGTCATGACAACCTGCTCGCAGATGATATTGGACGCGCGTCCGCCCTCAATCGTGCCCAGCGTGAGCACGCAGCTCTCCAGCGGCGACACGCTGCGCGACACCAGCGTCTGAAGCGCCGTAACCAGCTGTGCCGCGCACACAATCGCGTCGCGCCCCAAATCGGGATACGCGCCGTGCGCGCCCGCGCCCTTTACCGTGATCCTCACGCCGTCGGTGCCCGCGTTCAGCGTGCCGGGTCGGCATTCAACCTGCCCGGTCACGAGCCTCGGCATCACGTGCAGACCATACACGCGATCCACGCGCGGATTCTCCATCACGCCGCCCTCGACCATGGGCTTCGCGCCGCCGTCGGTCTCCTCCGCGGGCTGGAACAGAAGCTTCACCCTGCCCCTCCATTCGCCGCACGCCGCCGTCAAAAGCCGCGCCGTTCCCAGCAGGATGGCCGTGTGCAGGTCGTGCCCGCAGGCATGCATGTAGCCCTCGTGCTCGGAGCGGAACGGGCAGCCCTGCGGCTCCGTCACCGGCAGCGCGTCAAAGTCCGCGCGCAGGCCGGTCACCGGCCCGTCCCCGCCGCCGTCCACCACGGCGGTAATCCAGCCGTGCTCGCACACGGGCGTCACGCCGATTTCGTTCAGCTTTTCACAGATCAGTTTTTTCGTCTTTTCCTCGCGGAAGCCCGGCTCCGGGATTCGGTGCAGCGCCCGCCGCGCGTCCGATACCCATGCCTGCTGCTCCCGCGCAAGGCTCAAAATCCGCTCGTCGTTCATATTCCGTTCGCCGTCCCGTTTGATAGTCTCGCGTTTATTATAGCACGCCCCGCCGCGCATAGAAACCCCCTTCCCGCATCAAATTGCGAAAGAAAGCCGCATTGTCTTCATATTT
>CAZMGO010000177.1:0-4391 GCA_964565845.1 uncultured Oscillospiraceae bacterium
TTGCTTGATTGGTATTTTTACGAAATATTGTCTAACTTTTTGGGGGCACTTCATAACCCGCGCCTGCTTTTTCATTTTCAAGGCTTCCCGCCCTCGGCGGCGCGCCTACGCCATGTGCAGCAGCGCCGCATCGCGAATGTCATAGCGAAGCGTGCCCTTGCTCACAAAGCTATAGATTTCCTCTGCGATATTCTCGCCCATTTCCAGCCGGCCATTCTGCGTATGCCCGCCCGCCAAATGCGGCTGAAGCAGCACGTTCGGCAGCGTTCGAAGCGGGCTGTCCTGCGCGCACGGCTCCGGATCCGTCACGTCCAAGCAGGCGCTGATGCGTCCGGTTGAAAGCTCCCGAATCAGCGCGGCCTCGTCAATCAGCATTCCGCGTGCCGTATTGATAAGCAGGCAGCCATCCCTGAGCGTGGGCAGGTTTTGCGCGTTCAGCATATGGCGGCAGTCCTCGTTGGCGGGCGCATGCAGCGACACCACATCGCACAGCGGAAGCATCTCGTCCAGCTCCATCTTTGTCACGCCAAGCCTTTTCGCCTCGATGCAATCAAAAAACGGATCGGCAACCAGCAC
This sequence comes from uncultured Oscillospiraceae bacterium, assembly GCA_964565845.1. Classification (GTDB taxonomy): domain Bacteria; phylum Bacillota; class Clostridia; order Christensenellales; family Aristaeellaceae; genus SFHK01. Next base: position 577 of record CAZMGO010000177.1, read on the forward strand.
CCTGCAGCGAAACGGCTTCAAATAATCGATTACCGCTCTTCCGACCATGGAGGCACCCACAATCCCTACCGTCAATCCGTTCGGGCGGCGCAGCACGGTTTCGGGCGTCGGCTTCCAGCCGCCGTTTCGCATGCGGTTTCCCATTTCCCACATGCGCTTCAGCCCCGAAAGAATATACGCAAGCGTCGTCTGCGCCACGTCCTCTGCCAGAATCGGCGCGTTGCTTGTGATTCTTCGGCCATTCTGCCAAAAGCTTTTCGGAACCAGTCCCTTTATGGAACCGGCCGCATGGGCAACCAGACGCAGCCGCGGCAGGCGTTCAAGCATTTCCTCCGTAAACGCAGGCGTTCCCCAGCAGGAAACGGCAGCATCCGCATCGGCGAGCGTTTCAAGCATGAATTCAGGCGATATTTGCTCCGGAAGCGCAGAAAGCGCATTGAAATCCGCAAACGACGAAAGAAAGTCAACGGTATCCTGTGAAAAGAGCTGGCGCGCGAGATCTCGCGTCAGCACAAAGCCGATACGGCAGCGATGCATAAAACGCTCTCCTTGCATAAATCGTTTTTTATCCCGGAAACGAACGGACGGTGCGAAGAATTCCCCCGCACCGTCCCGATTTGGATTCTCCCTATGCCATGTGCGGCAGCATCTCGCCGCGCACCTCATAGGCAATCAGGCCCTTTGTAAGATAGTTGTACACTTCCTTGATCGCGTTGCGCCCCATAAGCGTACGATTCTGAACGGTATGCCCGCCTGCCATATGCGGCGTAAGAATCACGTTGGGCAGCGTGCGCAGCGGGTTATCCGCGCTCGGCGGCTCGGGGCTGGTCACATCCAGACAGGCGAAGAAGCGGCCCTTCTTCAGCTCCTCAATCAGCGCTTCCTCCTCTACCTCCAGTCCGCGCGCGGTATTAATGAACACGGCACCGTCTTTGATAAGCGGAAGATTTCCGGCGTTGATAATGTTGCGGCAGTCCTCGTTCGCCGGCGCATGCATGGAGATTACGTCGCTGACGGACAAAAGCTCGTTCAGCTCGGCCTTCTCCACGCCCAGCATTTCCGCCTCAATCGGCGACAGGTAGGGATCCCAAACCTGAATCGGACAGCCGAACGGCTTCAGAATCTGAATAACCTCCTTTCCGACGAGCGAGCAGCCGATAAGGCCGACCTTCAAATCCTTATCCACGTTTTTCGTGGTAAACGTTCCGGCCTCTCCGCCCTTCCACATTCCGCCGCGAGTCATGGCGCTCATGGCCCAGAACTGCTTGAGCGACGGCAGCATAAACGCCAGCGTCGTCTGCGCCACGTCCTTAGCGATGATGGGGGCGTTGGAGGAAATATGGCGGCCCTTCATATCCCAGAACTCCGGGCAGACCAGATTGCGAACGGCACCCGCACCGTGCATGATGAAGCGAAGCCGGGGATGCCTGTCCAGCAGCTCCTTCGTAAAGGCCGGCGTGCGCCAGCAGGTAATGCAGGCGTCTGCATCCGCAAGCTTTTCGTCCATGAACTCAATCGTGACCTTTTCCGGCAGCTCCTCTACGGGGTTAAAGCGGGCAAAGGTCGCGAGAAAATCAAGATCCTTCTTTCGGAAAAGACTGTCGGCGAGGCTTTTTTCCATAAGAATCGCTACGGTAAACATATTCCTTCCTCCTTGCAGGGTAAGCTCTCTCAGCCTTCAACCAGCGACTTCAGCCACGCCAGATCGCGAACCGCATACTGCTGTTCCTCCTCGTGGGTCAGTCCCGTATACTCGGCGGGCATGCACCACGTTCCGGCGTAGCCCTTCTTCTTCAGATGCGCCACCGCGCGCGGCCAGCTCAGAACGCCGTCAGGGCCGGGGCAAAAATACGGCTTATAATTTGCCGCGCCATCCATGCCTCTTCCATACATCTGCCAGCGGGCATTTTTAAAGTTGGCGAGACAAAGGTGGCTCCAGCATACGTCGATCGCCTGCTCCGGGTTTTCTCCGGCAAGCGCGGAATGCGCGGCGTCCCAAATCGCGCCAATGTGCTTCGGGTCAAAATGGGAAACCACCCGCATCATATCGGCCGTGGTCATGGCGCCCCGGCCATGATGCATCTGCACGCCGACCTTCACGCCATATTTCTCGCACAGCGGAACCCAGCTCTCGACCAGCTTTACGTATTCGTATTCCTGCGCAAGATAGTCGTCGGCCTGCGGCGGATTGAACATCACGCGAATCATCGGAATCCCCGAAGCGGCGCAGGCAGCAAACACACATTCATCCGTGGAGGAGGCAACATCGTCAATCGTGATGCCCGCGTCGCCAAGCTGCTTCACCAGCTGCGGCAGCTTCGCCTCCGCCTCCGCCGGACACACCTGCGCGCCGTCGCGAAGGGGAAACTCAATGGAGTTGTAGCCCATGCCGGTGACGATGCGAATCAGCTCGTCTACAGGCGCATCCTTCCACGGCTTGGTAAATACGGAATACTTTGCCATACGCAATCCCTCTTTCTTCCCTTTATCTAAGCGCTTCAGCGCCTATGAGACGTTTCATTGGGAGGCGCGACGCTTCCCCGCTCGATGATGGAGGTGGGCGTTCGTAGGATATAGCCCGCCTCTCCCTTCGCCATGTCGCCGGCCTTCGTTGCAACCTCAAGCGAGTCCAGCGAAAGCTCCGCAATCTGCTCCGCGCTCACGCCAATGGTGGTGAGCGACGGTGAGCAATATCGACCCACGTCAATATTATCAAAGCCCATTACGCTGATGTCCTGCGGAATACTCAGCCCGGCCTGATGAATCGCCTCAATGGCTCCCAGCGCCATTTCGTCGCTGGAGGTCAATATGGCCGTGGGCGGCGTGTCCAGCGCCAGAAGCGCCTTCGTCGCCTGAACGCCGCTGTCAAAAGTCCACGTGCCCTCCCGAATCAGCGCGTCCTCCACCGGAAGCCCCAGATCAAACAGCGCATGCCGATAGCCGTTCAGGCGCTCGCGCGCGTTAATCATCTGAAGGTCGCCCGTGATAAAGCCAATCCTTCTGTGACCCTGCGCGTTCAGATAGCGTACACCGTCACCGATTCCCTTTTCGTTGTCCGGCAGAATGCTGATGGCGTTGGGCGCATAGTGGTTCACGCAGATGGTCGGCACGCCGGTTTGAAGCGTGGCCTGCGTAGTCGTTTCACTGTGATGACTAATCAGCATCGCGCCGGCAAGCGTTTGCCTTTCATAGTTCAGAACTGCGATTTCGTCGTTCTCCACGCCGGCATAGATCAGCGTGTAGCCGCGCTGGTGACACTTCTGCTCAAGTACAAAAAACAGCATGGCGTTGAACGCGTGCACATTGTGCAGAATATCGTTCACGTGTCTCTTCATCGAAAACACGATTGTCTGCCTTGCCCGAGCCGTCTCCGACTCCGTATGCTTCACAAAGGAGCCGACGCCCGTTTTCTTTTCAATCAGTCCATCCCCGCCCAGAAGCTCCAGCGCATGCCTGAGCGTGACTCGCTCCACGGCGTACCTTGCGCACAGGTCGCGCTCGCACGGAAGCTTTTCTCCCGGCTTGTATACGCCCGCCAGCACGTCCTCCTTCATCTTTTTGTAGAGAATTTTATATTTAGGCACGAACACCGTTTTTGTCATATTCCTATCCCCACATCATTTCTGTTGACCCATGCGTCTATTATAGCACCTTTCACACCGCGTGTCAATATTTATACCTGCTGGTTTCGAAATTAATACCATATATATATATATATATTCAGACAAACAGCCTTTAAAACGGCTGATTTGTTCGATTTTTTGTGCCAATATCACAAATATTCACTTTCCTCCGTGGAATTTTCAAAACATTGT
>CAZMGO010000178.1:0-4385 GCA_964565845.1 uncultured Oscillospiraceae bacterium
AAAAAGCGTACCGGCGCATACAGGCAGATGTAGTCGCGAAGCAGCCTTGCGCGAGGCTTGCGTGCCCTGCGAAGCAGGAGCATGCCGATGAGCAGCAGAAGCGCGGCCTCGATTAGCTGGGTGGGCACCAGCGGAATGCCGGCGGGCGCGCCAATCCACTCGGAATTTTCGGGATACACCACGCCAGGCAGCCAATGCGCCTCGCGGCCATAGCAGCAGCCCGCGCAGAAGCAGCCTATGCGGCCGAGCGCATGCGCGAACGGAAGGCTGGGAAGCAGAACGCGCGAAAGCGCGCGAGCGGGCGTTTTTACAAGGCGCGCGGCGAGAAGCGCGGCAGCCGTGCCGAACAGAAAGCCGCCGTAGAACACGTAGCCGGGCTGGTATTCGCGAAGAAATGTGCCGCGGCGCAGCATGGAGAAAAGCTCCTGCGGGGAATAGGTAATCAGCATATAGGTAAATGCTGCACCGAGCAGGCCGCAGGCGAGCGCCGCCGTATAGACAAGCAGCGCGCGATCAGCGCGGATGCCGAACCGGCGCGCGCGAAAAAGCGTCATCAGGCAGGAAACGACAATGCCCAACGCGCAGAAAACGCCGTAGGCAGGCAGGGAAATCGTGCCAATGTGAAGATACGGGTGCATTTGGCGCCTCCGAATCGAAAAATCTCAAGCCTATCGTACTCGGAATGAAGGGACTTGTCAAGAAAAATGTCGGAGGAAAGGTGGAACGTTCTGACAGCGCCGTGCGTCTAAGTCATGGGAAGAAAGGAAGGGTGAATATGAAGAAAATATGCATTTTGACTCTGATTGCCATGATGGTTTTTGGCATGCTTATGGTTTCCGTCGCGGAGGAGCCGCAAATCAAGCTGCACGCGATTGACGAGAAATACGTCGAGGATCTGGACGGCAGCGGCACCCAATCGACCGTGGAAATTCAGACGGCTCTGAATGAATACGGCGATGGCGACATAACCGTGATTGTGAACGACCAGAGCTTTACCTTGGAAACCTGCTTCAGCGTCGCGGAAAGCTACGCCACCGTACAGATTTCCGATCAGGCGGGCAGCGTTTATACGCTGATTATGCCCTACGAGTACGGCCCCAGCGATGACCCGATTACGTACATGTTTATGTACAGAGACGGCGTGCTGTACAACCTTGGCTCGGTACCTGCGGCGCTTGAGTCCATCGCGTTTGACGGGAACGGAACGTTCAGCGCCACTATTCGCGCGCGCCTGCTTGGCACGTGGTACCGTCAGGCGGATTACATGATTGCCAGCGCGTTTTATTGGGACGAGACCTCCGGGCAGACCGCGGAGGAGTATCTTGTGACGGAGGTTCCGCGCGACGTGTACCCGATGGGACAGATTGTCACGCTGAAGAAGAACCTTCCCGTGCTCGCGTCCCGCTATGATACGGAGCCGAGCAAAACGCTGCTGGCGGGTGAAAAGGCGATTATCAGCGCGACCGACGATTGCCGCTGGCTGTATATCGTGGATGCCGAGCTGGGCGAGGGCGGCTGGGTAAGGATGCAGGGCGAATACTCGGCGATGCTTCAAATTGGTGAAGGCTGGGCAGAGGAGTACGAGGTGTTCGACGGTCTTGTGTACGCCGACTAAATAGGAAGATAAAAACCAATGCCGTTTCCAAGCTTAATTGGGAACGGCATTGGCTCTGTTTTGGAGAAATTCAGCCCAATCAGGATTCGCGTGCAGAATGCTGAGAATTCTGTTCGAGGCAAATTTGGGTGCGAACGTCGGAATTCTCGATCAACTGACCGAATCCGTACAGACAGATAGAGCCAATCCAAGAGAAGAGTGAACCGATGCCTATCGTCAAAAGACCCGAAACGACAGCAGCGCCGCTGTTCAAGGTGAACATTTGTACGAAGCCGAAGATGACGAACAGAATGATACCGAGCCAGCACTCAACCTTCGCGAGTGTTTTGATTTTTGACCCAACGTTTGTAAACATTGAGCCCCCCCTTGCGTAGTAATGGTTACATTATATCGCGAAACGTCGAAAAGTCAAGAACGAAATGGCATTATCGTGAAAAAACGCCGAAGTCAGATGACTTCGGCGCGTGAGAACGGAGAAAAATCAGTTCTTGGTCTGGGCGGCGATTTTATCCAGCTTGGTGTTGCGGAAGTACAGCGCCACATCCACGGAGATGGCGAGGAAGTTGAAGCAGTACGCGCACAGCGCCAGCCAGAACAGCCAGTTCTTGGTCTCCGGCGGGAAGGCGGCCTTGCGGACGATGCCGAAGATGTAGCCGATCAGCAGGAAGACCTCAAAGAACAGGCTCTTGCCCTTGGCAGTGCGGGCGGTGTAGGACTTGCGGATGGAAATCGGCCACGAAAGACCGAAGCAGATAATCATAAGCGCTTCAAGAAGATCAGACATGATGGAACCCTACCTTCTGTTATTAGTTGAATTTGCGCGTGTAGTCGGGGAGCAGCTTGGGCGACGGCGTATCGCTGTCGATTCCGGCGGCCTTCAGCTCCTCGTCGTATGCCTTCACGTGGTCAAGCGTGAGCTTGCCGACGGTGACGGAGCGGAAGCGCTTGCCCGTCTGCTGACCGGCGTTGCGGCCGAACACGATGATGTCCAGCAGGCTGTTGCCCATCAGACGGTTGCGGCCGTGGATGCCGCCGACGGCCTCGCCCGCGACGAACAGGTTTTCAATGGAGGTCATGCCCTCGGCATTGATTTCCAGTCCGCCGTTCTGATAGTGCAGCGTCGGGTAGACGAGAATCGGAGTCTCGCGCATGTCGATGCCGAACTTCAGATACATTCTGAGCATGGCCGGCAGGCGCTTTTCCAGCGTTCCCTTGCCGTGAATCATGTCAATCATCGGGGTGTCCAGCCACACGGCCTTTCCGGCAGGCGTGGAAACGCCCTTTTCGTGCGTGGAGCATTCGCGAATGATGGACGCGGCGGCAACGTCGCGGGTCTCCAGCGGATGCATGAAGCACTCGCCCTCGCTGTTGATGAGCTTCGCGCCCATCGAGCGCACCTTTTCGGTGACCAGCGCGCCGTAAATCTGCTGCGGGAAGGCGACACCGGTGGGATGGTACTGAAGCGTATCCTGATACAGAAGCTTCGCGCCCGCGCGGTAGCCGAGAATCAAGCCGTCCGCCGTGGCACCGTAGTGGTTGGAGGTGGGGAAGCCCTGATAGTGCATGCGTCCCGCGCCGCCGGTGGCGATGATGACGCACTTGGCGCGCGCCACGCGAATCTCGCCGGTTTCCATGTTCAGAAGAACGGCGCCGGCAGCCTTGCCCTCGTTATCCTTGATCAGCTCAATCGCCGCGGTGAAATCCACGACCGGAATGCCGCGGTTCAGAACCTCGTCGCGCAGCGTGCGCATGATTTCCGCGCCGGAGTAGTCGGCTGCGGCATGCATGCGCTTGCGGCTGGTTCCGCCGCCGTGGGTGGTGATCATCGTGCCGTCCTCAGCCTTGTCGAACTCGACGCCCAGCTCATTGAGCCACTTGATGGCATCGGGGCCGTCCATGACCAGCTTCTTGACCAGCTCGGGCACATTGCAGTAGTGGCCGCCGCCCATGACGTCCAGGTAATGCTGGGCAGGCGAGTCGCCGGGCTTGTCAGCCGCCTGAATGCCGCCCTCGGCCATCATGGTGTTGGCATCGCCGATGCGCAGCTTGGTCACAATCATGACCTTCGCGCCGGCCTTGTCGGCCTCAATGGCCGCGGAGGAGCCCGATCCGCCGCCGCCGATGACCAGCACGTCGGGGTCATAGTCCGGGTTGGACAGATCGATGTGCTTGCCGTAAACGCGGCTGTTGGCCTCGAGCATGTCAACCAGCTCAACGGGGGCCTTTTCGCGCTTGTTGGGGCCGACGTTGATCTTGGTGGAGCCATTTTCGCTGTAGTCCGGATGATACTGGGCCAGCAGGGCATCCTTCTCGTCGGCGGTCATGCGGCGGGGCTCAAACGCGATGTTGGCCTCGCGGGCCGCTTCGACCTTCTTCATGGACTCAAGCATTTCCTGAGTGAAAATCATGATAGCCCCTCCTTACTTCTCGATGTCACGGTTGTTGTAGAGTTCCTTCAGCTCGTCAACCGACTTGCCCATAATGGTCTCGATGGCCTGAGAGCAGTAGCCGTCCTGAATCTCCTTGACGCGCTCGGTCAGGTGCTTGGATTCGGGAGCGATGTACTTGCCGTTCAGGCGGCGCGCCAGCATGGCCACCTGCGGATGCGAGATGCCGGCCGGGCAGCGGGAGGAACAGATGCCGCACATCACGCAGTCAAAGCTCAGCTCGGCGCACTTCTTGAAATCGCCGCGCTGCGCATAGGCAATGTACTGCATGACGTTCAGGCCCTGGGAACAGGACTTGGTGCAGGCGTTGCAGCCCACGCAGG
>CAZMGO010000179.1:0-4313 GCA_964565845.1 uncultured Oscillospiraceae bacterium
TCCGCCGGTGTTGGAGTACACCTCGGTATCAAGCACGAGCACGTTGACGTCCTGATCCTGCGCAAGCACGTGATCGAGTCCGCCGTAGCCGATGTCGTAGGCCCAGCCGTCGCCGCCGAAGATCCACACGGACTTCTTGACGAGCAGGTCCTTATCCTTCAGTACCTCGCGGGCGAGCGTGCAGGCCTCGCAGGGGCAAACCTTGCCGTTGGCCAGCCACTCGGCTTCCCACTGGGTGCCGGTCAGGTCAACGTCGATGCCATCCTCGCACGCGGCGATCAGCTTGGCGGCGGCCTTCTTGCTGCCCTCGGCATCGTCCATGTTGTCGAGCCATTCCTTGCCCGCTTCCTTGATGTCGGCGGCGGCGTACTCGACGGCGATGAGCTTCTCAACGTTCTCCTTCAGCTTGGCGCGGCGCTGGGCGGTGCCCAGGTTCATGCCGAAGCCGAACTCGGCGTTGTCCTCGAACAGGCTGTTCGCCCATGCGGGGCCGTGGCCGTTCTCGTTGACGGTGTAGGGGCAGGTGGGGGCGCTGCCGCCGTAGATGGAGGAGCAGCCCGTGGCGTTGGCGATGATCATGCGGTCGCCGAACAGCTGGGTAATCAGCTTGACGTAGGGCGTTTCGCCGCAGCCCGCGCACGCGCCGGAGAACTCGAACAGGGGCTTCTTGAACTGGCTGTCCTTGACGGTCTTCAGGTTCAGCTCGCCCTTGTATTCAGGCAGCGTCTGGGCGTATTCCCAGTTTTCCTCCTGAGACTGCTGGGTGTGGAGGGGCTTCATGGTGAGCGCCTTCTCCTTGGCCGGGCAGACGGTTACGCAATTTTCGCAACCGGTGCAGTCCAGAACGGAGACCTGCATGCGGTACTTGAGACCCTTGAACTTCGGGCCGAGCGCGGGCTTGGTCTCGAAGGACGCGGGCGCGTTTGCAAGCGTTTCCTCGGTGGCCAGATACGGACGGATGGCGGCGTGCGGGCAAACCAGAGAGCAGTTGCCGCACTGGATGCACTTGGTGATGTCCCACTCGGGAACCTTCACGGCGATGCCGCGCTTCTCGTACTTGGTGGTGCCGGTGGGCACGCTGCCGTCCACGGAGAACGCGGATACGGGCAACTTGTCGCCCTCCTGCGCGAGGATCGGGGAAACGACGGTGTTGAAGTATTCGGTGGCTTCAACCTTCACGGGCTCCGCGCCGGTCTCGGCGTTCAGCCACGCCTCGGGAACCTTGACTTCCTTCAGGCCGCTGATGGCAACGTCGATGGCGTCCCAGTTCATCTTGACGATGGCGTCGCCCTTCTTGCCGTAGGACTTCTTAGCGTAGGCCTTCATGTACTCGTCGGCCTTCTCGTAGGGGATGATGTCGGCCAGCTTGAAGAACGCGGCCTGCATGGTGGTGTTGATGCGGTTGCCCATGCCAACGGACGCCGCCAGAGAGATGGCGTCGATGGTGTAGAAGCGCGCCTTCTTCTCGGCCAGCTTGCGCTTCATGGAGGCGGGCAGCTCGGTTTCAAGCTCCTCGGCGTTCCACGGGCAGTTGAGCAGGAACACGCCGCCGACCTTCAGCGCGGACACCATGTCATACTTGGTGACATAGGCCGGGTTGTGGCAGGCGATGAAGTCGGCGCTGTCGATCAGGTAGGTGCTCTTGATCGGGGTGTCGCCGAAGCGCAGGTGGCTGACGGTGATGCCGCCGGACTTCTTGGAGTCGTAGCTGAAATAGGCCTGCGCGTACTTGTCGGTATGGTCGCCGATGATCTTGATGGAGTTCTTGTTGGCGCCGACGGTGCCGTCCGAGCCCAGACCATAGAACATGCAGCTGACGGTGCCCGCGGGCGCGACGTCCAGCGTTTCGCCGAGCTTCAGGGAGGTATTGGTCACATCGTCGTTGATGCCGACGGTGAAGTGATTCTTCTTCTCGCCCGCCAGGTTGTCGTAAACGGCCTTGACCATGGTGGGGTTGAATTCCTTGGAGCCCAGACCGTAGCGGCCGCCGACGACGAAAATGTCGTTTCTGCCGGCCTCGCGCAGCGCGGTGCAGACGTCCTCATACAGCGGCTCGCCCAGAGAGCCGGCTTCCTTCGTGCGGTCGAGCACGGCGATGGCCTTGCAGGTCGCCGGGATGGCGGCGAGGAAGTGCTCCATGGAGAAGGGGCGATACAGGTGAACCTTCACGAGGCCAACCTTTTCTCCCTTGCCGGTCAGGTAATCGATGGTCTCCTCGATGGCGTCGCAGCCGGAGCCCATGGCGATAATCACGCGCTCAGCGTCGGGCGCGCCGACGTAGTCGAACAGGTGATAGCTTCTGCCGGTGATGCTCTCGACGTCCTTCATCGCCTTCTCGACGATGGCGGGCGTGGCGAGATAGTTCTTGTTGGCGGCTTCGCGGCCCTGGAAGTAGATGTCCGGGTTCTGCGCGGTGCCCATCTGATGCGGATGCTCGGGGTTCAGCGCGCGGCTGCGGAAGGCCTTGATGGCGTCCCAATCCACGATCTTGGCGATGTCCTCGTAGGAAATGTCCTCAATCTTCTGGATTTCATGGCTGGTGCGGAAGCCGTCGAAGAAGTGGAGGAACGGCACGGAGGACTTCAGCGTCGCCAGATGCGCGACAAGCGCCATGTCCTGCGCCTCCTGCACGGAGTTGGACGCCAGCATCGCAAAGCCGGTCTGACGGCAGGCCATAACGTCGGAATGATCTCCGAAGATGGACAGCGCGTGATAGGCCAGCGCGCGGGCGGATACATGGAACACCGCGGGCAGCTGCTCGCCGGCGATCTTGTACATGTTGGGGATCATCAGAAGAAGTCCCTGAGAGGCGGTAAAGGTGGTGGTCAGCGCGCCCGCGACGAGAGAGCCGTGAACGGCGCCCGCAGCGCCCGCTTCGGACTGCATCTCGGCGATTTTTACTTCCTGACCGAACAGGTTCTTACGGCCGGCAGCCGCCCATTCATCGGCGACCTCCGCCATCGGAGACGAAGGAGTGATCGGGTAGATCGCCGCCACATCGCTGAATGCATACGCGATATGGCTGACGGCGGTATTGCCGTCTACGGTCTTTTTGATGCTCAACGTAGAGGACCTCCTTATTTGGTGTCACATAAAGCTGCTGTGACAGCATAACTTTACATACTACTATTATAGAGCTCACCGGCTCGAAAGTCAAGATAAGCGTGGTTGAACTCCCGAAAAGCACAAAAAAGTTTACAATGTCCGTCGGCTAACGCGCGCCGTATCCTTGCGCCCGCGCATGAAAAAAGCGACCGCTCATTCGGAGCGGTCGCCGGCGGACTCGGATGCGTCGGCCCTTTCGATGAGGATATCCTCGTACTCGTCCTTCTGGGACGCCTTTACCTGGCTGAGCTTGAGAAGCTCGAGCAGGGCAAGGAATACGGTGATGACCTCCTCCTTCGCGGGCGCGTCCTCGAACAGGGCGAAAAACGAAACCGGGCCGTTTTTCACGCGCTTTTTGATGCGCGCCATGCACTGCGCAACGGTAAAGACCTCCCGGCGCACCTCGCGGCGGGAAAAGGCTTCAAACTGCTCGTTCTCGGCCTGCTCCTCCAAACGCTTCAGCACGCGCGCGAACGCCTTGGCAAGCCCCGTGAGGGTCAGGCCGGTCAGCTCAATCGTGGGCGGCGGCAGCGGGTATTCCTCGGGCAGCTTGGTAATGTATTCGCGCGCCTCGTCCTCCAGCTGCTTCATCTCGCGGGAGATTTCCTTGAATTTCTTGTATTCCTCCAGCTGTCGAATCAGCGCCTCCTCCGGGGATTCCGCCTCGGGGTCCTCCGGCTCCGGCGGCTTGGGCAGAAGCGCGCGGGACTTGATTTCGACCAGCGTGGCGGCCATCTGCAGAAATTCGCTGGCGCTGTCCATGTCCAAATCGTCCAGCTGCTTCATGGCCTCGAGGTATTGCTCGGTAATCTCGCTTACGAAGATTTCGCGAATGTTGATCTTCGCGTGCGAGATCATGTCCAGCAGCAGGTCGAGCGGACCGGTGTATTGGTATTGCTTCAGCTCAACAACGTATGCCATGGGCTATATCAGATGCACGGCTTCGGCGAACAGTCGGGCAAGGCTCGAAAGGCCGATGAACACGTGCTGCTCCACAAAATTGAGCACGATGGAAATAACGTCCCAATCGGGGTTGTAGTTGCCGATCAGAATCAGCGCCATCATGATACCGCCGCCGATACGCACGGCCTTTTCGGTTGCAAACAGCGGGCGCTTCAGCATCAGATCATTCAGCACATGGTAGCCGTCCAGCGGGGGCAGGGGAATCAGGTTGAACACCGCCAGAGACAGGTTGATGCACGCGGAGC
>CAZMGO010000180.1:0-4297 GCA_964565845.1 uncultured Oscillospiraceae bacterium
TTCCATGATGAACCTGCTCGGCAGCCACGATAAGCCGCGCGCAATCAACGTGCTGGCCGGTCTTGACGACCTTGAGCCCCCGCGCGAACAGCGCGCCTTTGTGCCGCTTACGCCCGAGCAGTACGCGCTCGGCAGTGAGCGCTTCGCCCGCGCGTTCGAGCTGATTACCCTGCTGCCCGGCATGCCATGCCTGTACTACGGCGACGAGGTCGGCCTGACCGGCATGGGAGACCCCTTCTGCCGCCTTCCCTACCCGTGGGGGCATGAGGATTGCGAGCTTCGCGCGCGCATTCGGGCGCTGATTCACCGCCGCAACGGCTCCGAGCTTTTGCGCCGCGGAGATACCATGCTTCGCGCCGTCTCTCCCGACACGCTGGAAATCACCCGCAGCCTCGGCGATGCGTCCAAGACGTTCACCGTAACGCGGAGGCTTTGAACGGCACGCGGACTTCCGCCGAAATTAACGGGTTCTTCGTTGACATTTCGGCGGGATTCCTGTAAAATCACATGCAATTCAGGGTCTTTAAGACGGTACAGAGATGCCGATAAGACGCAGAGTCGTATTTTGTATGCACTCGGTCTGCATCCGTCATGGACTGCGGGCCGTTTTTTTGTCTGCGAGACTTCTGAAGAAATTCGTATCCGCCATGCGGAGAAAGGAAGTCGTTTCCATGGAAAAGCAGGTACAGAAACCGGTGGACGTAGACTACACGAGCGAGCGCGTGCCCGCGGGGGCGCGCAAGGGCTTCTGGCCCATGTTCTTCATCATGCTGGGCTTCACGTTCTTCTCGGCCAGCATGTGGACGGGCGTGGATCTGGCGAACGGGCTGGATCTTCGGGGCTTTATCGCCGTCATCCTGCTGGGCGGCGTGATTCTGGCGGGCTATACCGGCGCGCTCGGCTACATCGGCGCGCACACCGGCCTTTCCTTCGACCTTCTCGCTCGCCGTGCCTTCGGCGCGAAGGGCTCCTACCTGCCCTCGGCGATGATTGCGCTTACGCAGATCGGCTGGTTCGGCGTGGGCGCGGCGATGTTCGCCATTCCCGCCGCAGAGGTACTCGCCAAGGACTCCACGATTCTTCCCTACGTGCTGGTGCTCGGCGTGGGCGTGTGCATGACCACCTCGGCCTACTTCGGCATTAAGGGTCTGGAAATCGTATCCTATGTGTCCGTTCCGCTGATTGCCATTCTGGGCACCTACGCCATGGTGAAGGCAACGGTGCAGGGCGGCGGCCTCACGGCGATTTTTGAAAAATCCACCGGCATGTCGCTCTTTACCGGCGTCGGTCTGGTCATCGGCTCCTTCGTCAGCGGCGGCACGGCTACGCCGAACTTCACCCGCTTTGCCCGCGGAAACAAGACGGCGGTTTGGACGACGATCATTGCCTTCTTCCTCGGAAACACCCTGATGTTCTGCTTCGGCGGCGTGGCGGGCGCGTTTGTGGGACAAAACGACATCTTCTGGGTCATGATCGAGCTGAATCTGGGCATCTTCGCCTTCCTCGTGCTGGGCGCGAACATCTGGACGACCAACGACAACGCGCTCTACACCGGCGCGCTGGGTCTTGCGAACATCACCGGGCAGAAGAAAAAGCCCATGGTGCTCATCGCGGGCGTGATCGGCACGGTCGCCGCCATGTGGCTGTACAACAACTTCTGCAACTGGCTCACCATCCTGAACGCGACGCTCCCGGCGGTCGGCGTAATCTTGATTGCGGACTTCTTCGTGAATCGCAAGGCCTACGAGGGCGAGGAGCCCGCGGGCCGTTCGGTAAACTGGGCGGCAATCGTGGGCGTCGTGGCGGGCGCGGTGGTCGGCAACCTCACCGGCGGCAACATCATCAAGGACTTCTCGTTCGGCATCGCCGCCATCAACAACATGGTTGTGGCCGTCGCCTGCTATCTGGCTGGCCGTCTCATTCACAAGCGGTAACGCGGGAGGAATTGCACGATGCTGTATCGCAATCTGTATATCGAAAACGCGGAGGAGCTTCGCGACATCCGCGTGGAAAACGGCAAATTCACCGAAATCGGCGCGAATCTGACCACAAAGCCCGGCGAGGAGGTTCGGGATTTCGGCGGCCTTCTGGCGCTGCCGCCGCTGATTGAAAGCCACGTGCATCTGGACACCTGCCTGACCGCGGGCGACCCGGTGTGGAACCAGTCCGGCACGCTGTTTGAGGGCATTGAATGCTGGGCGATGCGCAAGGAAAAGCTGACGAAGGCGGACGTGCGCGAGCGCGTGAACCGCGCGGTGCGCCTGTACGCGGCAAACGGCGTGCAGTACATCCGCACGCATGTGGACGTGACCGACCCCAAGCTAACCGCCATGGAGGCGCTCCTCGAGCTTCGCGACGAGCTGAAGGACTTTGTGACGCTGCAGATCGTCGCCTTCCCGCAGGAGGGCATCGAAAGCTATCCGAACGGACGGCAGCTGATGGAGGACGCCGTGCGCATGGGCGCGGACTGCGTGGGCGCGATTCCGCACTTCGAATTCACGCGGGAATACAGCGTGTCCTCTCTGGATTTCGCCGTGGCGCTGGCCGAAAAATACGACAAGCTGGTGGACGTGCACTGCGACGAAATCGACGACGAGGCCTCCCGCGGCCTTGAAACGCTGGCCGCGCGCGCCTATGAAACCGGTCTTGCCGACCGCGTGACCGCCAGCCACACCACCGCCATGCATTCCTACAACAACGCCTACGTGCAGCGGCTGATGCGGCTTCTGAAGCTGAGCAAAATCAACTTCGTGTCCAATCCGCTGGTAAACACCCACCTGCAGGGGCGCGTGGACACCTATCCCAAGCGCCGCGGCATTACCCGGGTGAAGGAGCTGACCGAGGCGGGAATCAACGTATCCTTCGGCCACGACGACATCTTTGATCCGTGGTATCCGATGGGCACCGGCGCGCTGCGCGACGTGGTTTTCATGGGTCTGCACGTGTGCCAGATGATGGGCTACGGCGACATCATGAATTCCTACAAATTCGTCTCCACGAACGCCGCCAAAACGCTGCATCTGGGCGGCGAATACGGCATCCGCGTGGGCAATCCCGCCAGCTTCATCGTGCTGGACGCGAAAAACTACTATGACGCGCTCAACCGCAGCGCCGCCGTGCACCTTTCCTGCAAAAACGGCCGCGTGCTCGCCGAGAGCACGCCCGGAACCGGAAGCGTTCATTTCTAAGGGCGCGCCGCGGAATACGAAAAGCCCCCCGACCGTGTCTTGAAGCGGTCGGGGGGGTGCTTGCGCTTGGAATGGCTCTCATAGGCCGCCGGTTTTGCAGCCTGGACGAAAACGCGTAAAGCCGACGGATTCTATTGCGCCGGAACGCAGAGGAAGCGGTCGCCGGGCGCAAGGTAGACCTCAAGGGCGTGGGTATCGCCCACGGTGCGGAAGTGCTCGTGCGCGCCGGCGGGGCAGGATACGCCGTTTACGGTCAGAAGCCCGTCCTTCAGGCAAATCGTGCCGCCGGGCACGGAAACCGTTTCGCCCTCGCGGATTTCTCCCTGCGCGTCCAGCGCGGAATCAAAGCCAAATTCCGGCGCAGGGTTCAGGCAGAGCGCATGGCCGTTCGCGTCCCGGCGAAGGCTGTAATCGGCGGGCGTGCACATGCTGCCCTGAATGACGGGGTCATGCAGCTCGGCGCGGTTCCACGACAGGCGCAGTGCGCGGCCGGGAATGCCGGAAAAGCGCTGCGCGGCATAGCTCAGGTCGCCATAGCTGAGTCTTCTTGCGTCCTGCTCGGGGTGGAACGGCCCGTCCGCAGCGAAACGGCCCACCAGATACCGGTCGTGCGCGCCAATCAGCACCCAGTGCCGCGTGCCGTCGTCCGCCGTCAGCGGAAACAGATCGGGGCATTCGTCGTCCTCCGGAAGGCGAAGCGTCTGCGTCTGCCGGAAATGCGTGAGATCATCCGTTTCAAACAGCGCGTACTCGTCGCCGTCCAGATACAGCGCCAGCCGGTACACGTTCGTTTCCTCGTCGTATACGATTTTGGGGTCGCGGTTGCCGCCGCGAAGGCAGTCGATCACGCAGCCGGGCTGCTTTTCAAACGTGTGCCCGCCGTCCGTGGATACGGCCATGTGCTGCTCGAACGGGTCGCCGGCCGCCGTGTAATACAGAAGCAGCGGATTGTGCCCGTTCGTCTTGAAGCCGGTTCGGTTCTCCGTGTCCTCGATTGCGCTGCCGGAGAACATCGTGTAGCCCGGCTCCGGATACAGCGCGATGGGCAGATGCTCCCAGTGAACAAGGTCGCGGCTGCGCGCGTGTCCCCAGTGCATGTTGCCCCAGCG
>CAZMGO010000181.1:0-2469 GCA_964565845.1 uncultured Oscillospiraceae bacterium
AAAACACTTGACAAACGGGCGTATATGTGGAATACTTTCGGTAATGAACCGCAATGGAGGGGTTTTTATGCCGGAGCTTCCGCGCATCGTGGCCGTGGTCGGCACAAACGCTTCGGGAAAAAGCTCGCTGGGCGTGCGTCTGGCGCAGCGCTTCGGGGGCGAAATCGTGTCTGCCGATTCGCGGCAGGTTTTCCGCGGGCTTGATCTGGGCAGCGGGAAGATTTCAAGGGAGGAGATGCGGGGCGTTCCGCATCATCTGCTGGACGTTTGCGAGCCGAACGATTTTTTCTCGATGGCGGATTTTCAGGCGCTGGCCTATCGCGCCATTGACGGCATTCTCGCGCGCGGAGCCGTGCCGTTTTTGGTGGGCGGCACGGGGCTGTATGTCGCGTCGGTCACGGAGGGCTATCAGCTGTCCGACCGCGTGCCAAACCTTGCCTACCGCGAGCAGCTGGAAACGAAGACCACGCCGGAGCTGTATGAAATGCTCGTCTCCGCCGTGCCGAACGTGGAAATTGACCGCAGCAACCGCAACCGCGTGATGCGCGCGCTGGAGAAGCTGGAAAGCGGCGACACGCAGCCGCCGTCGCGCGAGGCGAGATACCGCGTGCTGAAGCTGGGCGTGTCGTGGGAGCGGGAGACGCTGAAAAGCCGCATCGACGAGCGGCTGGAGTGCCGCATGCGCGCGGGCATGGTGGACGAGGTGCGGAATCTCATTCAAAACGGCGCGAACCATGAATTTCTGATGAAGCTGGGGCTGGAATATCGCTTCCTCACCCGCTATCTGGACGGCGAATTCGCCGGCGAGCAGGAAATGACCGAGGAGCTGTCCGCCGCCATCAAAAAATTCGCCAAGCGGCAGATGACGTGGTTTCGGCGCGATCCCGACATTCACTGGCTGGACATGACCGGGGACGCCTACGCGGAGGCCTGCGCGCAAATCGAACGCTTCCTGTCCGGGGAGGAGTGACGCGCCATGGGAATGGCAGGCTTTTTCTATTCGCTGAACGTCCGCGCGCCGCTTTCGAGGGCGGACGTTGAGGCGCTGCTTCGGCGGCATTGCAGGGTTCGCGCGTATCCTGCCCTGCGCGGCCTCCGGCGTTCAAGGCGCGAAGATGTGCGTCTGTCGCTGGACAACCGGACGGTCGTCGAGATTGTCCGCACGGGCGAATGCGCACGTCTCATGTTCGAGACCGGCTTTTCGGACTACGAAAACGGCCTTCGATACCTGTTTGAAATCGCCGCGCTTTTGATGACGCTGGGGCCGGTCGAGCTGCTTCCGCCCGCAGGCGAAGCGCTTCCTCTTCACATAAACGACCCTGAAGCGTTTTGCGCCGCGCTGAAGCGTTCGCACGCGGAAAAATACCGCTGGTTCGTAAGCCGATACGGCGACGGGCAAATGCGTCCCTGCTTTCCGAACCGTTTTTTTCGGAGCCGCCCGAGGACGGTGACGGTTCCCCATGCATGTTCTCCCTCCCGCGCGCATTGATTGCCGGGGAGGGATGCTTTATGGAGAGCGCGATGTTCTGCGGCGTCGGCTGCGCGCTGGTAACGCCGTTTTCGGACGGGAGGGTGGATTTTCCCGCATTTGAAGCGCTGCTTGAGCGGCAGCTTGCCGCAGGCACGGAGGCGCTGATCGTCTGCGGAACGACGGGCGAGCCGTCCACGCTGACCGACGGCGAGGCGCTGGAGCTGGTGCGCTGCGCCGTGGCGCGCGCCGAGGGGCGCGCGGCGGTGATTGCGGGCGCGGGCGCGAACTGCACGCGCACGGCGGCACGTCGCGCGTCGCTTCTGTCCGACGCGGGCGCGGACGCGCTTTTATGCGTCACGCCCTACTACAACCGCGCCAATCAGGAGGGGCTTATCCGGCACTTTCGGGCGGTGGCCGACGCGTCGCGCGTGCCGCTGATTCTATACAACGTGCCGTCCCGCACGGCGGTCAACCTTCTGCCGGAAACGGTGACGGAGCTGCTGAAGCATCCGCTGATTCGGGGCGTGAAGGAGGCCTCCTCCGACATTCGCCAGCTGGCGGAGCTTTTGCGTCTGGCCGGGGACGGCTGCCATGTGTACGGCGGAAACGACGATATGGCGCTTCCGGCGCTGGCGCTGGGGGCGAGCGGAATGATTTCCGTGACGGCGAACGTCGCGCCAAGGCTCTATGGGCGCATGGTGCGCGCCGCCATGCGCGGGGCGCTTGCCGAGGCACGCGCGTGCTTTCGCGCGCTTGCGCCGCTGAACCGCGCGCTGTTTGCCGACGTCAGTCCCATTCCCGTAAAGGCCGCGCTGGCTGAGCTTGGGCTGATTCAAAACGAGCTGCGCCTGCCGCTTACGCCCCTTGCGCGCGGCGCCTCGGAAGCGCTGCGTACGCTGCTTGCCAGTCCCGAATTTGCGGAGGACATCGGGCGCGCATAAGCCGCGCGCGGATATTTTCCCGCACCGTAAAAACGAAGCCCCGCGGCGGGCTTCGTT
>CAZMGO010000181.1:2569-4241 GCA_964565845.1 uncultured Oscillospiraceae bacterium
TTTGCTTAGAATGCGTCAAGAGACACAAAAAACAATGGTGCCGCGGTTGAACGTTAACACAGCTTCTGATAAGATTCCATGGTATTTTCAAAAGAAGGAAGAAGAAAAGGTATGAACACGCTTTTATCCGTTGCGTTCGCCGTGCTTGCGGGTCTGATGATGACCCGCGCCGTGAAGAAGCTGGGGCTTCCGGACGTAACCGCCTATTTGATTGCGGGCGTTTTGATTGGCCCCTATGCGCTTGGCCGCCTGAACCTGCCCGTCGGCTTTCACACGCTGGAGGCCGTTGAAGGTCTGAGCCTGATGTCCGATGTGGCGCTGGGCTTTATTGCTTTTGCCATCGGCAACGAATTCCGCCTTTCCGCGCTGAAGAAAACCGGAAGGCAGGCCACGATTGTGGGCGTGGTGCAGGGTCTGGTCGCCGCGCTGTTTGTGGACGCGGCGCTGATTGGCCTGCATTTTGTTCTGGGCGACAAGCTGCCCATTTCCTCCGCCATCACGCTGGGCGCAATCGCCACCGCCACGGCTCCGGCCGCGACGCTGATGGTCGTGCGCCAGTATAAGGCGAAGGGCAAGCTGACCGACATCCTGCTGCCCGTCGTCGCGCTGGACGACGCGGTTGGTCTGGTGGTGTTCGCCGTGTCCTTCGGCGTGGCGCGCGCGCTGGGCAGCGGCGCGATCGACCTGATTTCCGTGCTGGTCAATCCCGCGCTGGAAATCGTTCTGTCGCTGGCGCTGGGCGCTCTGATGGGCGAAATCCTCACGCAGATGGAAAAGCTGTTCAACTCCAACAGCAACCGCCTTTCCATGACCATCGTGTTCGTGCTGCTGACCGTCGCCATTTCCAAGGCGGAGTTCCATATCGGGCAGGTCACCATCGGCTTTTCCTCACTGCTGGTGTGCATGATGCTGGGCACGATATTCTGCAACCGCTGTATCCTCTCCGGCGACCTAATGGAAAAGGCCGACGCGTGGACGGCGCCCCTTTATGTGCTGTTTTTCGTCATCAGCGGCGCGGAGCTGGAGCTGGACGTGTTCGCCGAGCTGAGCGTCGTGGGCATCGGCCTTGTGTACATCCTGTTCCGCTCGCTGGGTAAGTATATCGGCGCATACGGCAGCTGCAAGGTCTCGGGCTGCGAGGAAAAGGTTACCCGCTATCTCGGCATCACGCTCCTGCCGCAGGCAGGCGTAGCGCTGGGCATGTGCCTGACGGTGGGCGAGCTGGGCAGCTATGAGGGACGGCTGATTCGCAACATCGTGCTGTTCTCCGTGCTGATTTACGAGCTCGTCGGCCCGACGCTGACCAAGTGGGCGCTCACAAAGGCCGGCGACATCCAGCCCAAGAGCCACGAGGTCGTCAACCGCCGCCAGATGAAGACGCTCAAGGCCATCGAGGAGCGCGAAAAGCACAGGAACTCCTGAGAATCGCCGTCGGAATTTCTTATCGAGTCAGGCCGCGCCAAACATGGCCTGACTCTTCGTCTGCCCAAGGCCGAAAGAGAGAGGAGGAGCAATCTTTCTCGCACCCCGTTGCCCAAGGGGATGTAGGGGAGCGGCGCGCCCACGCCCGTTTCGTCGGAAACCAAAATCTTCATCAGAACAGCCCCCGGGAGAGCGCGAGAGGGTGTGAACCCTCTCGACTTCCAATCGAGGCCGGCGACCTGCGCGCCGG
>CAZMGO010000182.1:0-4215 GCA_964565845.1 uncultured Oscillospiraceae bacterium
CGCTGGGCGGCTATATGGCGGCCTCAAAGGAGGTCGTGAACTACGTTATGCATACGTCGCGCCCGTATATCTTCTGCGCGTCCATTCCGCCGGCCAACTGCGCGGTGGCGCTGACGGCGCTGAGGATCATCAAGCGCGAGCCCTCCCTTGTGACGCATTTGTCCGAGCTGGCGGCGTATGCGCGCAGGGGATTCCACGAGCGAAGCATTCCGATTATCGATGCGGACACGCCGATTATTCCGATTTACACCTATTCGGAGGAAAACACGCTTCAGAAGGCGCGCGAGCTGTTCGAAGCGGGCGTATACGTGAATCCCGTGCTGCCGCCTGCCACGCAGCCCGGCAACTGCCTGCTGCGCACAAGCTATATGGCTACGCTGACGTACGAGCTGATTGATGAGGCACTGGACATTTTCGAAAAGGTTCTGAAGAGGTAAAATGAGCAGGGTTGCGATTGTCACCGGCGCGGGGAGCGGAATTGGGCTGTCCGCGTCGAAGGCGCTTGCGCGGGACGGCTGGACGGTATACGATTTCAGCCGTACCGATCGCGCCGCGCCGAACGTTCGGCACATAGGCTGCGACATTTCGGATGAAGCGCAGGTGCGCGCAGCCGTTGCGTGCGTGACGGAGGAGCAGGGACGAATTGATCTTCTGGTAAACAACGCAGGGTTCGGCATATCGGGCGCCGTGGAGTTTACGCGCGCGGAGGAAGCGGAGAGACTGGTTCGCGTGAATCTGTTTGGCGCGGATCATGTAACGCGCGCGGTGCTGGGAACGATGCGCGCGCAGCACAGCGGGCGGATTCTGTTTACCGGCTCCATTGCGGGAATCCTGCCGATTCCGTTTCAGGCGTGGTATTCGGTTACGAAGGCGGCCGTGAACGCATATGCGCTGGCGCTTCGAAACGAGGTGGCACCGCATGGCATTTCCGTCTGCGCCATCATGCCGGGCGACATCCATACCGGCTTTACCGCGGCGCGCGAGAAGTCGGTCGTGGGAGACGATGTATACGGCGGACGGATTGACCGGGCGGTTTCCGTTATGGAGAAGGACGAGCGGAACGGCATGTCTCCGGATACCGCGGGCGCGTACATCGCCCAAATTGCCGGAAGGAAGCGAGTGAAGCCGCTTTACGCGATTGGCGCGCAGTATAAGCTGTTCGCGGTGCTTGCAAAGCTGCTTCCCGTGCGGCTGACAAATTGGATTGTGGGACGACTGTACGGATAAAATTCGGAAAATTGCGCCATTTCCCCGCGAAAATTCGTCTAAGGTATGGACTTGTGCGCACGATTGTGTTATACTGTCTATGATTATACAGCTTAACCGGGAAGGCGGTGTACCATGAGCGATCAAATGGGCGAGACCAGAAGTTTTGCATTTCCCACCGATACCCCCGACTCTGCGAGGGAAGTTATTCAGTATGTGTATGAGGCGTTGAAGGCAAAGGGGCATGATCCCATTATGCAGCTGGTTGGGTACATCATTTCCGGCGACCCGACGTATATCACCAGCTACAACAACGCCCGTTCGCTGATTCGCCGCGTGGAAAGAGACGAAATCCTGGAGGAGTTCGTCCGGTTTTACGTGGAGGAGCACGAGAGGAAGCTTAGGTAACCGGGCGCGGGAGCGTTGATTGAAACGGCTCGGCAGCGCGTTTGCCGGGTCGTTCTTTGGGAGGCGGCATGGTCAAGCGAATCTTGGCTTTGGACGTGGGCGAAAGGCGCATCGGCGTTGCGGTGAGCGACCTTCTGGGCATTACCGCGCAGGGCGTGGAGACCATCTTTACCGAGGGTCTCGAACGGGATCTGAAGCGCGTCGGCGAGCTTGCCCGTCAATATGAAACGGATCGGCTGCTGCTGGGGCTTCCCATGCGCATGAGCGGAGAAGAGGGGCTGCAGGCCGGTCGTGTCCGCGCGTTCGCGGACAGGCTGACGGATATGGGACTCCAAGTGCGCTTTCAGGATGAACGGCTGACATCCGTCAGCGCTGAGCGCGTGCTGATCGATGCAGGTGTGAGCCGAAAGGGCAGGAAGCAGGTTATCGATAAGATGGCCGCCGTTTGCATTCTTCAGGCGTTTTTAGATGCGGGCGGCTGGCGTGAAATGGAGCAATCGAACCGGGAAACCGGCGAAAGAGAGGTATTTAGGCTGATGGACGGATACATGGAAGAGGACAACATTGTTGAGTTGATTGACGACGAGGGCAACGAGCTTAGCTTTCAGCACCTGATGACGCTGGAATGGAATGGAAACAGCTATGTGATTCTTGCGCCCGCCGAGGAAATGGAGGACATTGGCGAGGACGAGGCCGTGGTGCTGCGCATCGATCAGGATGACGAGGGCAACGACGTCTACGCCTCCATCGAGGACGATGACGAAATGGAAAGCGTGTTCAAACGCTATCTCGAAATCGCCGAGGCGGATGAGGATGACGAGGAAGCCGAGTATGCCGAGGCGCAGGACGACGAGGACGACGACCAGTAAGGGAAACTTAATTTGCGTTTTGAACGCGAGTGTGATATGCTTACGCGTATTCAAAGGCTGTGAAAGGGAAAAGTAGTCGGCAGCACCGTTCACAAGAGAAGCCGCGCCATCGGCTGGAAGCGCGGCGAACGGAAAACCGGTGAAGTTCACCCGTGAGCCTTCACGCTGAACGATTTAGTAGGCGTGAACGGAGTCATTCCCGTTAAAGAATGTGAGGCCGGTTCTCTGTGACCGGTGAATCGGGTGGTACCGCGAGCCTTGCTTCGCCCCTGCTTCGGCAGGGGTCTTTTTATGCTTGAGATCAGAGGGAGAGGGAGAAGAGTCATGCGGGAAAAGATTAACGAGATTCTGGAGAGAACGCTGGAAGAGCTGAGAAATGCAAAGGATTCCCAGTCGCTGGATGCCGTGCGCGTGCGCGTGCTCGGCAAAAAGGGCGAATTGACGGGCATTTTGCGCGGCATGGGTCAGGTGGCCGCAGACATGCGTCCGAAAATCGGTCAGTGGGTCAACGAGGCTCGCGAAAGGCTGGAGGAGGCCATTGGCGAAGCGCAGAAGAAAATCGCCGAGCGTGAGCTTGAAAAGCGTCTGGAGGATGAAAAGGTTGACGTGACAATGCCTGTGGAGGGACGCTCGGCAGGAAGCCTGCATCCGATGTCGATCGTGCTGGAGCAGTTGCTGGACATTTTCACCGGCATGGGCTTCGAGGCAGTTGAGGGCCCGGAGGTAGAGCTGGATCACTATAATTTTGAGCTGATGAACATTCCCAAGAACCATCCGGCGCGTGACGCGCAGGATACCTTCTATATTGACGACAACGTGGTGCTGCGCACGCATACCTCGCCGGTTCAGGCGCGCATCATGACCACGCGCAAGCCGCCCATCCGCATCGTCAGCTTTGGCCGCGTGTACCGCGCCGATGAGGCAGACGCGACGCACAGCCCCGTGTTCCACCAGCTGGAGGGTCTTGTGATTGATGAGAACATCTCCATGGGCGACCTGAAGGGCACGCTGGATACCTTCGCGCGCCGTCTATACGGCGAGGGCGTGACGACCCGCTTCCGTCCGAGCTTCTTCCCGTTCACGGAGCCGTCGGCCGAGGTTGACCTGACGTGCGCGGCCTGCCGCGGAAAGGGCTGCCGCATCTGCAAGGATACCGGCTGGATCGAGGTTCTGGGCAGCGGCATGGTGAATCCCAAGGTTCTGGAAATGTGCGGCATCGACAGCAAAAAATATTCCGGCTTCGCGTTCGGCATGGGCGTGGAGAGACTGTCCAACCTGAAATACAACGTTCCGGACATGCGCTATCTGTATGAGAACGACGTTCGTTTCCTCAAGCAGTTCAGGGGTTAAGGGAGGGTATAAACGATGAAGGCACCGATGAAATGGCTGAATGAATACACGAAAATCGACATGCCCGCCGAGGAATACGCGCGCCGCATGATTATGACCGGTACCGCCGTAGAGGGCTGGGAAAACACCGCCAAGTTCACGAACGTGGTGGTCGGGCGCGTGGAAACCTGTGAAATGCATCCGGACAGCGACCATCTTCACATCTGCACGGTGAATGTAGGCAGGGAGCAGCCGCTGCAGATTGTCTGCGGCGCGCCGAACGTGCACGCGGGCGCGCTGGTGTGCTGCGCACTGGAGGGCGCGGAGCTGCCCGGCGGCGTGAAGATCAAGCACGGAAAGATTCGCGGCGTGGAGTCCTTCGGCATGCTGTGCTCCGGTCCTG
>CAZMGO010000183.1:0-4210 GCA_964565845.1 uncultured Oscillospiraceae bacterium
CCTTTTTGCGAGGATAAAATTCCCGACCCCCGCAGACCGCCGCGAGGTCGGGAGGGAATGTCAGCGGTTTTTCACCGCATTTTTCAGAAACTCCGCCGCGTCGCCGTCCAGACGAAGAAGCAGGGTCTTGCTCGTGCCGTCCCTTCGAAGGGTTACAGCCGTCACCGGGCCGTTTTTGTCGCGGTGGGCATAGGCGCGCTTCACGCCCGCATCCGGATTTCGGCGGCGCGCCTCCTCCGGGCTTCCCACAAACACGATTTCGCGCAGCAGAACCTGCTCGTAAAACCGGGGATTGCGAAGGTAAATGCGGGAGATAATCAGCTTCACGCCGTCGACGTCATAGCGGTACACCAGCCCGAAGCGCTGAAACACCAGCGCCAGCAGCCCCACGCAGAACACCCAGAACAGGATGGACGCATAGAGAAACGGCAGACCCAGCGCCATGAATCCGCCCAGCAGCAGGTTCATGGCAAACACGGCCGCCACAAGCCCAACAATCAAAAGCAGGCCGTAGCCGGGCTTCAGGCGATTTTTGCCCGAAAGCTGCGTGATCGTCACTCAACCGCCTCCTCGGAGGGCGCCAGCACGTCGAACATCGCGGAAAGCACCTCAAAGCTCGTATCCGGATTTTTGCTCATTACGACCACGGCGGCGTATTTGTCCCTCACGTCCAGCGCGCCGCGCTCGGCAAAGCCCGTCAGCGTGGAAATATCCAGCGCGTAGGGACGCGGCTCCTCAACGAGCGCCTCGCCGTCCTCGTTCTCGTCTTCCTCCTCATCCTCTTCCTCTGCGCCCGGAACGGCGTAGAGCACCTTCACCTCGGGATGCCTGAGCATAAACTCCTCAAAGCCCTCGAACGTGTCCAGCGGCACGCAATAGCTCTGGTTAATCAGCTCGTTCATCATCGTTTCATTTTCGATGAAAATATCGTTCTCTCCGGCATATACCTGCACCATATAGACCTGCGCGCCCTCGTAATCGCTGTTTCCGTCTCCGCTGTAGGTGACGGAAAGGAAGTTTACCTCCTCCAGCGTGTCGTCAAAGGCCTGCCCGGCCTTCAGCAGCGTGGGCACGATTTCGTCCAGCTTTTCGGGCGCGGTATAGCTGTCGACCAGCGCAATCTGCACCGCGCGCTCGTTGGGCGCCTGATAGCGCGTGACGGAATAAATCAGGCTGGCGACTCCCATGGCAAGAAGAATTCCGATGATATACGTTTTTTTCGCGTAGGAAAAATGATCCTTCCACTTTTGACGGGTAATCCGGGTATTGGGCATAAACTTCACGCTCCGCCTTTTCAATCGTGCTTCTATTATAACGCGCAGAAGCCGGATTTACAAGCGGAGCGTTGATACGAAATTATGTCGATGAAGTGAAGAAATGTCCGGTCAGCTCGCGTTCAGCGCGGTCTTGATGGCCGCCTGATGCAGCGGACACACGGAATTGCTGCCGTGGGTGCGGCTGTTCACAAAATGAATGCAGAAATGCCCGTCAAAATCGTTGCCGGAGATGGAGCCCTCGCCGTGCGCCATGCAGTTCATCGAGGCCGCATATCGCTTGCCGTTAATCGATACCCAAATCGCCCGGCGATTCCACGTCAGGTAATCGCTGCCGCACGCCTTCTTCATGGCGCGGGTATCCGCCGCGGTCTTCGGCTGCACGTCGGCATGATTGGTGCCGCCGCCGCGATAGACCTTCCATGTGATGCCGGTCTTCACGTCCGTCACAATCGCCGTGCCGCCGCGCGGGAAAAGCGACTGGATATTGCTCGTCCACCAGTCCATCGAAATGGCCTTGCCGGTGGCGCATTTGGCGGTGGAATAGCCGTCGTACTTCTTCGTATCCAAATCGCTCTTTTTTACAAAGCCGTACTGGCTGCCGTTTTTCACGCGGCACCACGTCTGCCCGTCATACATGGCGACGACCGTCAGCTTCGTGTTCACGCTTTTCAGCGTCGTCTTCACGTCCGCGGACGCGGACGGCTGCTTATAGACCTTTACGTTTGCGGACTGCGTGTAAACGGTGGTCTTCATCGTGTTCGGGTTCGTCGAGGTGAGCGAGCTCTTCTTGCAGAAGCCCACCTTTTTGCCGTTTACGACGCGCGCCCATTCGCCGTTCGTTGCCTCCACCTTCACCGATTCGCCGTAGGCCATGGTGGCCAGCTTCTTCGAAGAGGTTTTGTTGGACTCGTAAACCGCCATCGAGGCCACGTTTACATACATCGTTTTCGTGGTTTTTGTCACGTTTGCGGCCTTCATGTAGCCGGTTTTGCCGTTCATGCTCACGCGCGCCCAGCCGTTCTTTGTGGCCTCCAGCGCAAGCACCGTGTTTGCCTTTACCTTGCCCAGCACCTTGGAGGAGGTGTTCGCCTCGGCATATACCGTGGACTGCCGCGTGACCTTCGCCACCCAGTCCGTCGCGTAGGCCGGCAGACTGCACGCAAGCAGAAACAGCACGAGACAGGCCGCCAACCACCGTTTTATGCTCAAAGATTTCACCCTCTTTTCAACCTATTTCGGTTCGGTTACAGTATAATGCACCAAGCTAAATAAATCAAGTCTTTTCCTTCCGAAATATGGAACTTTTTTCGGCTCCGCGCGCGCAAACCCCATTGACTTTCTTGAATGACGGAGTATAATGAACACGCAATTCAGAAACACACGTTGCGGAACGTGCATTTTCTTACAAGGAAGGGAGGCACGGCAGAAACGGATGCAGATTGATACAAAGCGGTTGTTTCTTCGCGAAATGACCATGGAGGATTTTTCCGCTCTCTACGCGGTACTTGCGGACTCCGACATCATGCGGCACTACCCATATACCTTTGACGAAGGCCGCGTGCGGGGCTGGATTCTTCGAAACAGGGAGCGCTATGAAACGGACGGCTTTGGCCTGTGGGCGGTATGCCTGAAGGAAACCGGCGAGGTGATCGGCGACTGCGGGCTGACCATGCAGACCATCAACGGGCAAATCAAGCCGGAGATCGGCTATCACATTGCAAAGGCGCATCAGCGCAGGGGCTATGCCGCGGAGGCGGCTCAGGCCGTTCGAAATTGGGCCTTTCAAAATACCGCCTTTGATTGGCTCTATTCCTATATGAAGGCCGCCAATTTGCCCTCTGTCGCCGTGGCGAAGGCCAACGGCATGACGCTCGCCGAGGAATACACCGACGATGAAGGCGAACGGACGGCGGTATACGGCATTTGCAGACACACTTGGGCAGGTGAAGCATAATGAGCAAGTACGAGCGGCTTTGGAATTTCATAAGCGCCGACGGCAGAGAGTCCGTCGTTTTGAGCTTTGAGGAAATCGAGGAAATTGCCGGCGTTCCCATGGACCATTCCTTCCTGCGCTATAAAAAAGAGCTTACGGAATATGGCTATGAGGTCGGCAAAATTTCCATGAAGGAACGGAAGGTGACATTGAAAAAATGCAGAACCGCACCCTGATTTTCTACGTTCACGGCAAGGGCGGCACGGCGGAGGAGGCCGCGCACTACGAGCCGCTGTTTCCCGGCTGTGACGTGGTCGGTCTTGCCTACAAGGCCGAAACGCCGTGGGACGCAAAATCGGAGCTTCCGGCAACCTTTCAGCGCCTTTCGGCGGGCTATGACCACGTGATTCTGGTCGCCAACAGCATCGGCGCGTATTTTTCCATGTGCGCCCTGCCGCAGGCGAAGCTCGAAAGAGCCTATTTTCTCTCTCCCATCGTAGACATGGAAGGGCTGATTGCCCGCATGATGGGCTGGGCGAATGTGTCCGAAAACGATTTGCGGGAAAAGGGAACGATTGAAACCGCGTTCGGCGAAACACTTTCGTGGGAATATCTTTGCTATGTCCGCCGTCATCCCATCCGATGGACGGTGCCGACCGAAATTCTGTATGGCGGGCAGGACAATCTGACCGACCGGGAAACGATTGCCGCCTTTGCAGGGGCGCATCAGGCCAGGCTGACCGTTTGGGAGAACGGAGAGCATTGGTTCCATACGCCGGAGCAGATGAGGTTTCTGGACGACTGGATCCTGCGCTGCGAAAAGGCAGCCCGCGTGAAGGCATGAGGCTCGATCGGATGCGCCGCATGCAGACCCTCCGGACACGTTCAAAATAAAGGCCTCATGCCCTGATTCGGAGCATGAGGCCTTTGCCGCGCGCCCGGCGGGATTCGAACCCACGGTCTTTCGAGTCGGAGTCGAACACTCTATCCACTGAGCTAC
>CAZMGO010000184.1:0-4194 GCA_964565845.1 uncultured Oscillospiraceae bacterium
GCGGCGCACTGCGCAACCGCATTGAGGTGGCCGCCGAATACGCGCTGGCAAATCCGAACACGCTTATAATCGCCTCCGGCGGGCAGGGAGAGGACGAGGGCATCAGCGAGGCAGAATGCATCCGGCGCGGTCTGGTTGCGCGCGGCGTTCCGGAGGAACGCATCCGGCTGGAATCGCTTTCCACGTCCACGCGGGAAAACCTGCGCTTTTCGCTTGAGCTGCTCGAAAACCCGAACGAAATGTCCATCGGCGTCGTTACCAACAATTTTCACGTGTTCCGCGCCCTGAAAATCGTCCGCTCGCTGCACGAGGGCGAAACGTACGCCGTGCCCGTGGCCACCTCGCTGTTCAGTCTGCCCCACTACCTTCTGCGCGAATTCTTCGCCACCTGCGTGGGCTTTCTTACGGGTGCATGGTAGCGCGATTGAAAAAAATTTCCGCAAGCCGTCCTTCCGTCCGGGGGACGGTTTCCTTTTTAAACAAAGGATGCTATACTGAGTTCATCCCTTTGAAAAGAGGCGTTGTCTTTATGCATTCCCGCTTTTCCGTCGCGCGCCGACTGCTGATTTTCTGGACGCTGTTCATCGGTCTGGGTGCCGTGGGCGGCGCTGCCTGCATGCTCATGGATCCCTCCGGCGGTATCATGGGCATGGATGCGATGCTTCCTTACTTTCAGGTGCTGCCGTTTGCGGACGTGCTGTTTCAGGATTTTCGGTTTTCCGGCATCGCCCTTCTGATCGTCAACGGCCTTACCAACCTGACCGCTGCCGCGCTGCTGCTCGCGCGCAGGCGCGTCGGAGCCGCGCTGGGCGGCTTTTTCGGCGTGGCGCTGATGCTGTGGATCTGCATCCAGTTTTACATGTTCCCGCTGAATTTCATGTCCACGAGCTACTTTCTCTTCGGCCTTGCGCAGGCCGCAACCGGCTGGGCGGCAGTGGTCTTTCAAAGGCAGGAGGCCTTTGCGGCAAAGACGCAGACGTACGCAAATCTCGGAACGAACCCCGCGTGCCTGGTGGTCTACTTTTCGCGCATGGGCTATGTGCGAGAAAAGGCGTTGGCGGAGGCCAACCGCACCGGTGCCGACGTATACGAAATCCGCTCAACGGAGCGCACGCACGAAACGCTCGGCTTCTGGTGGTGCGGGCACTACGCCATGCATCGCTGGGATATGCCCATTGAAACGCCCAACGTCGACCTTTCCGCCTATGCGCACGTGACCATCTGCGCGCCAATCTGGGCGTTCGCGCTTGCCGCGCCCGTGCGCACCTTCTGCCGCAATGCGAAGGGACGCATCCGCGAGGCCGACTACATTCTCGTACACCACACGCGCGGGCTGTATACCAACGCAGCCGACGAAATGGACGCGCTGCTTGGCCTGCGTCGAACCCGCCTGACCAGCATTCGCTGCGTAACCGGCGCATACCGCGAAACGCGCACGGTCTCCAACTGACCATCGGGAGGTTTGCCCATCTCCGTCGTTTTCCGCCGGAGCCATGTCCTCGAAGCCGTTCCTCCGGCACGTACCACGAGACATACGCGATCCTACAAACCATCGGGAGGGCTGTCCATGTCCGTCGTTTCCATCGTTTCCTGCCGGGACTACGCGCCCGAAACCGTTTGCCCGGCGCTCGAAGCCGTCCTCCGTCCGCTCGGCGGGCTTGACTGGGTACATTCCGGCATGACCGTCATCATAAAGGCGAATCTGGTCAGCATGATGAAGCCGGATTCCGCCGCGACGACGCATCCTGCGCTTCTTACGGTGCTGTGCAAGCTTCTCATTGCCCGCGGCGCGCGCGTCATCGTGGGCGACAGCCCCGGCGGGCTGTACACGTCTGCCTATGTGAACGCCGTCTATGCCGCTACCGGCGTGCGCGCCGTGCTGGAGACCGGCGCACAGCTGAATCAGAACTTCACGCATGCGCACGCGGAAAACCCCGGCGGTGCCATTCTGAAGTCGCTGGACTACACCGCCTATCTGGACGAGGCCGACGCCATCATCGACTTCTGCAAGCTGAAAACGCACGGCATGATGGGCATGTCCGCCTGCGTGAAGAACCTTTTCGGCGTGATTCCGGGCACGTTCAAGCCGGAATACCACTATCGCTTTCCCGCTCACGCCGACTTCGCCGACATGCTTGTGGATCTGAGCGAGCGCTTTCGCCCGCGTCTGTGTCTGGTGGACGCAGTGGTGGGCATGGAGGGCAACGGCCCGACGATGGGCCGTCCGCGCAGCATCGGCGCACTGATCGCCTCCGATTCACCCTACGCCGCCGACCGCGTCTGCGCCGGTATCATCGGCCTCGACCCGGAGCAGACGGAAACGATTCGGCGTGCCGCCGCGCGCGGTCTGGAGGACGAAATCACCCTGTTCGGCGACCCCTCCGCATTCGCCGTGCCCGACTTCGATCTCGTGCGCACGCGCAAGGATCTTACCTTCTCCCGCGAGCTGCCCGGCTTATGGGGAACGCTTTTCGGAAAGCTCGCCTCCGCCGCGCTGTGCAGCCGCCCCGCCGTAGACCGGCGCGCCTGCATCGGCTGTGAAAAATGCAAAAAGCTCTGCCCCGCAAAGGCGATTTCGATGCGAAGCCGCCGGCCCATCATCGACCGCGCCCGCTGCATTCGCTGCTTCTGCTGTCAGGAGTTCTGCCCAAAGGGCGCGATGCACGTGAAGCGCCCCGCCATAGCCAGAATTTTGAACCGAAGAAAGGACGAGCATTCCAAATGAAAATCTGTCTGCACATTCCCGTGAAGGACTTGCGGGAGGCCGTTCTTGCCGCTCTTCCGGACGCCGATCTGACCGGCACGCCCGGCGATGCCGAGGTTGTTATCGGCAATCCGCCCATCGAGGCGCTCGAGGGCAATTCCGGCCTGCGCCTTTTGCAGCTTCACAGCGCCGGAACCGGCCGCTATCCCGAGCTGTACCGCACGCATCCCGGCCTCGCAATCTGCTGCGCGACGGGCGCGTACGGTCATACCGTGGCTGAGCACATGCTCGCCTCCCTGCTCTGCCTGATGAAGCGCCTGAACGAATACGCCGTTCAGCAGCAGGCTGCGTGCTGGAGGGATCTGGGCGCGGCACGTTCCGTGCGCGGCGCAAGCGTGCTGGTTGTGGGCATGGGCGACATCGGCGGCGCGTTCGCACGCATGTGCCGCGCGCTGGGCGCAGACGTAACCGGCATCCGCCGCACGCCCGTGCCCGACCCTGAAATCGCCGACCGCGTTTTCGGCCTTGAGCAGCTGGACATCCTCCTCCCCTCTGCCGACGTTGTCGCCTGCGCGCTGCCCGAAACGCCCCAGACGCATGGCCTACTGAACAAAGCCCGCCTTGCCCTGCTGAAGCCGGGAGCCTACCTCGTCAACGCTGGGCGCGGAAGCCTGATTGACGAAGCCGCACTGCTTGACGCGCTGACCGAGGAACGCCTTGCCGGCGCCGCGCTCGACGTTCTGGGCACTGAGCCTCTGCCTGCGGACAGCCCCCTCTGGCACGCGCCGCGCCTGCTTATCACCCCGCATGTCGCCGGAGGCGACCACCTGCCCGACGTGGGAGAGGCTCTCGCTCGCATCGTGACCCATAACCTCCGTGCGCTATCGAACGGCGAGCCGCTGCTCAGCCGCATCGATCCCGAAACCGGCTACCGTGCCCATTGACCCCCTTCAAGGCTCTGCTTCTCCGCGGAGCCTCTTCTCTTTCCTTTATGGAGCCTGCTGCGGTGCTGTCCCTATAGATGTCAGCCCTGCTCGCTCCCTTTAGAAAAATCCAAACAATTTTGTTTATGGAATATGACTCGGATTATTTATATAGCTTTCATTTATTCAGATAGTAGAGGCTATCTGATGTTTTGTTGCCATAGAACACTTACCATCGCCGCAGTATGTAAGCTTTTTTTGAATAAATGTAGCTGTATCTGGCTTCGCCACCCTTGATGGACAACTGGCAGGCCGCTGACCGGCGGACAAGCCGAACATGCCAGAAGCCTGTTCGGCCTTCGCCTAACCAACTTCATAAGTGACGCTGACTATTTTGCGCATAACTCTTGACAGCACCACGCTTTTCCAAGTGTCATATGAGATTCCAAACAAGTATATCCCTCCTTCTGTGATGATATATTTACTTTCTAAATACAAACAGGTACTCGTGTGCGATCAATAAAAAGTTATACTTCACGCTATTCGTTTTCCAATATCCGGTCGCTT
>CAZMGO010000185.1:0-4128 GCA_964565845.1 uncultured Oscillospiraceae bacterium
ACCTGCGCGGATTCGCCGCTTCGGCACGGACACCGGCGACTTGATTCGCGTGGCGGATGCGCTGGATGAGGGGATCTGCTGGGATACGGGACATGCGCAGATCT
Organism: uncultured Oscillospiraceae bacterium; assembly: GCA_964565845.1. Classification (GTDB taxonomy): domain Bacteria; phylum Bacillota; class Clostridia; order Christensenellales; family Aristaeellaceae; genus SFHK01. The sequence goes on from CAZMGO010000185.1 coordinate 105, forward strand.
CCATGCAGGATGCCTATCGTTCCATTCTCAGTGTCGGCAAGCGACTGCGCATGGTGCATATCAACGATAACTTTGGCGAGGGTGATGTGCATCTGGCTCCGTTTCTGGGGGAAATTGCGTGGGATGACGTGCTCCGCGCGTTGCGGAAGGTGGGCTATAGCGGCAGTATGAATATGGAGGTCAGCTGCAATCGGCTGCCTGAGAGTCTTAGAAAGCCCTATGCCGCTTACATGGGTGCCGCCTGTCGCTGTTTGATCGACCGGTTTGAAGGTTTTGAATGACGGGATTTGCAGACAAACGTCTTTCGAAAACAGGATTTTCAGGAGGTGTTTTTACTGGAGGAGAATGTAAGCAATTCGCGAATTAAAAAGCACAGCACTTCATCATGTACTGCACCTTCTTGTATGTTCAATTTACAGGAACGCTGCATTCATACAAATGTTCTGGGGCAATATCTACATCGTCGTTCCAAATTACTGTATCTCCGCTGACGCGTGCCGTTAGGAAAAACGGCAGGCTCTTCAAATCAGCAAAAACCGCTTTATTCAGCAGCGGTCGCGCATTGTATATACGCTTGCTGCCATCAGCGAAGGTCAAGAGCAGGGAGTAATTCTCTTGCGGCACGACATCCTTTACAACCCATACCGGCGTAGTCATACTGCTATCTCCCTTCTCAGCGCAAAGGCTCAATTTTAGATGATTTTCTGCCGCTTTTTCGGCATTTCCCCATCCGTTACTTCGCCATCGAAGCTGAAAACAGCATTATAGCCTTGATAAGATGCGTGAAAATGCGGCGGATTAGGCTCCCCATTATTATACATTCGAATGATAATTCCATAGAACATAGAAATTGTTGGTCTCATGACCGCCCCCCGGTGTCTATAGTATAACATTTTCAAATGCTTATATCAAGCACAACAAGAGAAATTCATAAGGATAGCAGCAAAAAATCCCCGCCTCCCGATGAAGGGAAAGCGGGGATGGAGGATAAGGAGTCCACCACTCCCCCCCCAGCACCAATTCGATTATCAATAAAATGCCGAAAAACGCAAATTATGTTTTAAATTAGTGGTAATTTGTGAGTAAATGTGATAGAATATAATAGTGACCATAAGAATTATTAAAGGGAGGAAGAGCAATGAGCGAGCATGGCGGACAGGAAGTCGGGCGGAACTGGATGGAAGAACTCTACCGCGAGAATTACGAGGCTGTACGGCGCATGGCACGCGCGCTGCTGGCTGGAGCCCATTTGGAATCCTATGCCGAGGACGTGGCGCAGGAGGTATTTGTGGATGCGCACGAACAGCAGGAAGCGCTGAAGCGGCATCCGAACGTGCGCGGCTGGCTGATGCTGACGACGAAGTACAAGTGTTTCAATCATCTGCGCACACGCAAGCGAGTGCAGGTGATTTACATGGATAACGACGAAATGGAGCGTCTGGAGGACGAGAACTGCGCATGGCTGCTGCAGGCCGCGCTGGATACACACCGCTCCCGCGCGGATGTGAAGAAGGCGCTGCAGGAGAACCTGTCGCCGCGCGAGCAAAAGCTGTTTCATCAGCACTATGAAGAGCGTATTGGCTGCGAGCAGCTTGCCGCGCATTACGGCGTGGGCAGGGAGGCCATGCGTCTTCGAATTTATCGCGTCGAACGGCACGCCCGAAGCGTGATTCATTCCGTCTTTCAGTAGAAGGCAGTACTTCTGCGCGGAGGGCGATTTGCGTGCGCCAGCCGCATGCCGGCGGATGACATGCGAAATTCCGCGCAATGTTACGCAAAGTTCATGCGGTCGTCGGGTTTCGGTATGGACAAAGCGGGCGGGGCGTGGTATACTATCGCGTGGGTAAAAATGGGCATGTGGGACGAAATTCGCCCGCATAAAACGGAGGACATGAACCGTGGATGGAGCGACAGTCAAGCTGCTGACCAATCTTGCGCCGGAGCTGATGGACGGCATTGTGGCGCGGGCGATGGCGCTGGAGCGCATCTCGGTTCTTCAGCCGGTCGGGCGGCGCGCGCTGGCACAGCGCATGCGCATGCCGGAGCGGGAGGCTCGGGTGCTGACCGACGCGCTTCGCGCGGGCGGCTGGATTGAGGTCTCCGCAGCGGGCATGGTTTTGACCGACAAGGCCTACGGCATGCTGGACAGCATACGGGAGATCGTGCGCGCGCAGCTGGGGCTGTCGTCGATGGAGGTGCAGCTTTCCCGGCTTCTGAAGGTGGAAAACGTGCGCATCGTTCCGGGCGACGCGGATCAGTCGCCGGACGTGCTGGGCGAGGTTGGCCGCGTGGCAGGAGCGAGGCTTCGAAAGCTGCTTTCCGACGGAATGATTCTCGCCGTCAACGGCGGCACGACGGTTCAGCAGGTGGCGGAGCATATTCCGCGCGGCACGCCGATGAACATCACCGTGCTTCCGGCGCGCGGCGGTCTGGGGCAGTCCGCGGAGACGCAGGCAAGCACGCTGGCCGAGGCGATTGCCGTGAAGCTGGGCGGACGTCACCGGGCGCTGTACCTGCCGGATTCGCTTTCGCCGGACGCACTGCGCGAGCTGTGCAAGATGGACGAGATTCGCGAGCCGCTGGAGGCGATTCAGAAGGCGGACGTGCTTCTGTACGGCATTGCCCGCGCCGACGACATGGCCGTGAACCGGCTGATGCCGCATGCGCGCATTGAGGAGCTCGTGGCCGAGGGCGCGACGGCCGAGGTGCTGGGCTATTGCTTTGACGCGCAGGGACGGCTGCTGGCGTCGGCCTCCGGGCTGGGGCTGCCGGTGGACGCGATTGAGCGGATTCCGACGGTGTTTGCCGTGGCCGCGGGCGCGCGCAAGGCCGAGGCGATCCTTGCCGCCACGCGCCATCATCGTCACGATTTTCTGGTGACGGACGAGGGCGCGGCGGCTCGAATCATTACTTTGCTCCGCGATGCGGACTGACGGAGCCAGAAAGTAACAAAAGTTTTCTTTTACGCTTTCCCACATTGTGGTATGATAACAACGATTCAAAAAGGAGCGTGACCATCATGAACAAGAAGACCGTGAAGGACATCTGCGTAAAGGGCAAGAAGGTTCTCGTTCGCTGCGACTTTAACGTGCCGCTGGACGAAAACAAGGCCATTACCGACGAAACCCGCATCAATGCCGCTCTGCCCACCATCAAGTATCTGCTTGACAACGGTGCGGCCGTGATTCTGTGCTCCCACCTGGGCCGCCCCAAGGGAGAGTTCAACATGAAGTATTCCCTCGCGCCCGTCGCGAAGCGCCTGTCCGAGAAGCTCGGCTTCGAGGTGAAGCTGGCTAAGGACGTAATCGGCGAGGACGCCAAGAAGCTGGCTGCCGAGGTTAAGCCCGGCGAAGCCATCCTGCTTGAGAACGTCCGTTTCCATGCGGAGGAGGAAAAGAACGATTCCGCGTTCGCCAAGGAGCTGGCCTCCATGGCGGAGCTGTATGTATCCGACGCGTTCGGCACCGTGCACCGCGCGCATGCCTCCACCGCCGGCGTCGCCTCCTATCTGCCCGCCGTTGCCGGCTTCCTGATTGGCAAGGAGCTGGACTTCCTGGGTAGCGCCGTTGAAAACCCGAAGCGTCCGTTTGTTGCGATTCTGGGCGGCGCGAAGGTCAAGGACAAGATCGGCGTCATCACCAACCTGCTTGAGAAGGTTGATACCTTGATCATCGGCGGCGGCATGGCGTACACCTTCCAGAAGGCCATGGGCAAGGAAATCGGCAAGTCCCTGCTGGACGAGGAGCGCATTGAGCTGGCGAAGGATCTGATGGAAAAGGCCAAGGCCAAGGGCGTGAAGCTGCTTCTGCCTGTGGACAACGTATGCGGCAGCGATTTCTCCAATGACTGCGACATCGTCACCGTGGACGCCGATCAGGGCATTCCCGCCGACTACGAGGGCATGGACATCGGCCCGAAGAGCGTGAAGCTGTTCTCCGACGCGGTCAAGGAAGCCAAGACCGTCGTGTGGAACGGCCCGATGGGCGTATTTGAGTTCCCGAACTTTGCCAAGGGCACGCTGGCA
>CAZMGO010000186.1:0-3931 GCA_964565845.1 uncultured Oscillospiraceae bacterium
ACCGCCCAGTACCTGCGGGATCTCTTCGTTCTTGGCGTACACGCGCAGTCCGGGCTTGGAGATGCGCTTAAGGCCCTTGATAACGGACTCTTTGCCCTGAGCGTACTTCAGGACGATTTTGATCTGGCCCTGCAGGCCGTCGTCGATATAATCGACGGACTTCACATAACCCTCGTCCAGCAGAATCTGGGCGATCGACTTCTTCATGTTGGAAGCCGGGATGGTTACGGTTTCATGTCTGGCAATCAGGGCATTGCGGATTCTGGTGAGCATATCCGCGATGGGATCGTTGCAAAGCATTGTTTTACCTCCTTCCGTTTTGCCCAGCTTACCAGCTAGCCTTTCTCACGCCGGGGATCTGGCCCTTGTAAGCCAGCTCCCGGAAGCAGATGCGGCACACACCGTACTTGCGAAGCACCGAATGGGGACGACCGCAGATACGGCAGCGGGTGTAGGCGCGGGTAGAGAACTTCGGTTCCCTGGCCTGCTTAATCTTCAAGCTTGTCTTAGCCACGCTGAATATCCTCCTTGCATCAAGCCGAGAACGGCATGCCCAGCTGGGACAGCAGTTCCTTGGCTTCCTCGTCGGTCTTCGCGGTAGTTACGAAGATCATCTCCATGCCGCGGATCTTCTCGACCTTATCGTACTCGATTTCGGGGAAGATCAGCTGCTCACGAACGCCCAGCGCGTAGTTGCCGCGACCGTCAAAGGCCTTGGGGGATACGCCGCGGAAGTCGCGAACGCGGGGCAGCACGATGGAAACGAGCTTATCCGCGAATTCATACATACGCTGGCCGCGCAGGGTAACCTTGGCGCCGACGTTCTGGCCGGCACGCACCTTGAAGTTTGCGATGGACTTCTTGGCCTTGGTTACCAGGGGCTTCTGACCGGCGATGGTGGAAAGCTCGGAAACCGCCAGCTCCAGGGACTTGGCATTGTCTTTGCAATCGCCCAGGCCCATGTTGATGACGATCTTTTCCAGCTTCGGAATCTCCATGGGATTCGTGTAGCCGAACTTCTGCTTCAAAGCAGGAACGACTTCACTGCGATATTTATCTTGCAGTCTGGCCACTTGCTTTTCCTCCTTCATCAGTTGTCAAAGGCTGCTCCGCACTTCTTGCAAACGCGGACCTTCTGGGGCTTCTTGCCCTCGCGCTCGATGAACTTATGGCCGACGCGGGTAGCCTTCTTGCAAGAGGGGCAAACAAGCATGACCTTGCAGGCAGGAATCGCGGCTTCCTTTTCAATGATGCCGCCCGGCATGCCCTGTCCACGGGGCTTCTGATGCTTCTTCACCATCGCAACGCCGGCTACGATAATCTTCTCGACCGCCGGGAACGACTTCTGAATCTTTCCCTGCTTGCCCTTATCCTTACCGGAGATGACGACGACGGTGTCACCGGTTTTCACATTCATGATCGTGCACCTCCATTACAGCACTTCGGGAGCGAGCGAAACGATCTTCATATAATCCTTTTCGCGGAGCTCACGAGCCACGGGCCCAAAGATACGGGTGCCCTTGGGCTGCTTCTGATCGTTGATGATGACGGCTGCGTTGTCGTCGAAACGAATGTACGAACCGTCGGGACGGCGATACTGCTTACGCGTGCGGACGATAACGGCCTTCACGACCTCGCCCTTCTTTACGGCGCCGCCGGGATTGGCGGACTTCACGCTGGCGACGATGACATCGCCGACGCCTGCGCTCTGGCGGAATGAGCCGCCCAATACGCGGAAGCACATGATTTCTTTCGCGCCACTGTTATCTGCAACCTTAAGTCTGGTTTGCGGCTGAATCATTGTGTTTTCCTCCTGTTGAAATAGACGGGCTTACTTCGCCTTTTCGACGATTTCGACCAGTCTCCAATTCTTATCCTTGGACAGCGGTCGGGTCTCCATCACGCGAACGGTGTCGCCGATGCCGCACTCATTGTTTTCGTCATGCGCCTTGAAGCGGGTGGTGCGGTTCATGATCTTTCCATACAGCGGATGCTTTACACGGGTACGGATCTCGACGACGATGGTCTTATCCATCTTGTCGGAAACCACAACTCCGACGCGCTCCTTGCGAATGCCTCTCTGCTCGGACATTTCAGCTCCTCCTTTCGCGTCCATTAGGCCTTCGTCAGCTCGCGCTGACGGAGGACGGTCTTCACGCGCGCGATGTCCTTTTTGCAGGAACGGATCGCCGCGGTGTTCTGAAGCTGACCGGTGGCAAGCTGGAAGCGAAGGTTGAACAGTTCGCTCTTTTTATTCTTGAGTTCGGTGTCGAGCTCCAGAGTGGACTTCTCCATAAGGGTCTTCATGATGTCATTCTTCATTGCTCTTCACCACCCGCCTGCGTTTCCTTGGAAATGATTTTGGTCTTGATCGGAAGCTTGTGGCCAGCCAGACGAAGGGCTTCCTTCGCAGTGGCTTCGTCGATGCCGCCCATTTCGAACAGCACGCGGCCGGGCTTCACAACGGCTACCCAGTACTCGGGCGCGCCCTTACCGGAACCCATTCGGGTCTCGGCCGGCTTCGCGGTTACGGGCTTGTCCGGGAAAATCTTGATCCAGACGTTGCCGCCGCGCTTCGTGGTACGCGTCATCGTCTGACGAGCGGCCTCGATCTGGTTGGAGGTGATCCAGCCGGGCTGCGTCGCCACAAGGCCGTATTCACCGTACGCGAGGAAATTGCCGCGCTGGGCCTTTCCCTTCATGCGACCGCGCATCTGCTTGCGGTGCAGAACTCTCTTGGGCATCAGCATTGCTTATTTCCCTCCTTCAACTTTACGGGAAGCGGGGGCTGCCTTCTGAGCCTTGACGGCCTTCTGCAGAACCTGTCCCTTGTAAATCCATACCTTCACGCCGATACGGCCGTAGGTCGTCTTGGCCTCGGAGAAGCCGTAATCGATGTTCGCGCGCAGGGTCTGCAGCGGGATCGAGCCCTCATGATAGCCTTCGGAGCGGGCGATGTCGGCGCCGCCCAGACGACCGGAAACGGTGGTCTTGATTCCCTTCGCGCCGGCCTTCATGGCACGGCCGATGGTCTGCTTCATGGCGCGGCGGAAAGATACGCGCTTTTCGAGCTGCTGAGCGATGTTCTCGGCGACCAGCTGCGCGTCGCATTCCGGGTTCTTGATCTCGAGGATGTTCAAGTTCACGTTTTCCTTGCCGGTGAACTGCTGAATTTCCTTCTTCAGAATCTCGACGTCCTTGCCGCCCTTGCCGATGACGATGCCGGGCTTGGCGGTGAAGATGTTCACGCCGATGCGCTCGCCGGAGCGCTCCACATCGATGTGGGAGATGCCGGCGGCATTCAGCTTTTCCTTCAGCCAGTTGCGCAGCTTATAATCGTCAATCAGGTTGTTGGAAAAATCCTTCTTGCCCGCGTACCATTTGGTGCTCCAGTCCAGGATGACACCGACGCGCGCGCCGTGGGGATTAACTTTCTGACCCATTTTGTTGCCTCCCTTATTTCACCTGGTCGAGCACGACGGTAATATGACTGGTCCTCTTGAGGATCACGTCTGCGCGGCCGTGCGAACGAGCCCAGTAGCGCTTGTAGGTCGGGCCCTGGTTGGCGTAAACCTCGGCGACATACAGGTCGTCACGGTTCATGCTGAGATTGTTCTCCGCATTCGCGATGGCGCTTTCCAGCAGCTTCTTAACCACGGGGGCCGCCGCCTTGGGCGTATACATCAGGATCGCCAGCGCTTCGTCAGCCTTCTTGCCGCGGATCAGATCAATGACGATTTTCACCTTGCGGGAAGAAATGCGGACATTTTTGACGATCGCGTGCGGGCGCTTATCCGCGTTTGCTTTACGCGCGGCAGCTTTTTCCTTCATGCGTGTTGCCATTCGTCATTCACTCATTTACCGTTACTTTCGGGCGGACGCTTTTTCGCCGGCGTGACCCCTGAAAGTACGGGTGGGGGCGAATTCGCCG
>CAZMGO010000187.1:0-3700 GCA_964565845.1 uncultured Oscillospiraceae bacterium
GGCGTTCTGTCCTTCGAAACGGATTGCGCCAGGCTGTATCTGATCGTTCCTGCCTGAAATGAGAAAAGCAGGCGGGCGGCAGAGCATTTTCCATACGGAGGAGAAAACAATGAAAAAGCTGTTTGATTTAATCGTTATTTTCGCTTTGTGCGTGACCCTTCTTTGCGGCTGCGGGTCATCCCCTTCCAGCAAAACCTATTCTGCGAAATGCAAGATTTGCGGTCGTACATTTTCGTACAAGGGAGAGAATTACGGCAATCAGGCGCAGAAAAACGTATCAAACATTCATAGAACCAATATGTGCCTGAACTGCTATAATAACTACAAGTCGCTTAGCGGTTCTTGAGAGATGCACGCTTCTTTCCCGTCTCCCTTCATCGGGCGGCGGGAGTTTTTGATGGACTGAACGTTGCATATACAACGGAATAGGCCAAGAAACCGCGGTATAATCCCAAGGAAGAGGAGGGAATGCAATGGAGAATTACATGATTTGCAACTGCAAGCAGGTTTCGTATTTCGATGTGGAAGACGCACTGCACAGGGCGGAGCCGACGGAGAACTTGGAGGAGCTGTTCCGTGAGGTGCAGGAGATTACAAGCTGCACGACGGGCTGCGGCGGCTGCCACGAGAAAATTTTGAACGCCATTTCCGAGATCATTCACAGATAACGCGCGGAAACGACCGATTTTGTCCGTCCTTCGAAGCGGCATGGCTTGGAAGGACGGACTTGCTGTTTTTACGTTGCCGTGCGATAATTTCGAAGGAGCGAAGCAAACCGAGGAACGGGGGAACAAATGCATGGTTTCATTTGAAAGCGATTATATTGCAGGCGCGCATCCGCAGGTCTTGAAAAGGCTGGCGGAAACGAATTTGGAGTCCCTGTCGGGCTATGGCGCGGATCGGTATTGCGAGAGCGCGAGGGAAAAAATTCGCGAGGCGATCGGTATGCCGGATGCGGACGTGGAATTTCTCGTCGGCGGAACTCAGACGAATGCGGTGGTCATTTCCACCATGCTGGCCGACTGCGAGGGCGTGATTGCGGCGCAAACCGGGCATGTGAGCACGCACGAGGCGGGCGCAATTGAGTACACGGGTCACGAGGTACTGGAGCTTGCGCAGAAGGACGGGAAAATCGTGCCGGAAACGCTGGAACGCTTTTTAGCGGACTTTGCGGCCAATGAAACGCGCGAGCATATGACACCTCCGGGCATGGTATACATTTCGCATCCCACGGAATACGGCACGCTGTATTCCAAAAGCGAGCTGGAAACGATTTCGGAAATCTGCCGCCGGTGGGGGCTGTCGCTGTATCTGGACGGCGCGCGGCTGGGCTATGGCGTGATGAGCCGCGAAACGGACGTGACGATTTCGGATATTGCGCGGCTGTGCGACGTGTTTTACATCGGCGGCACGAAGGTCGGCGCGCTGTGCGGCGAGGCCGTCGTGTTCACAAGGGGAAACAAGCCGAGGAATTTCCTGACATCCGTCAAGCGCCGAGGCGCGCTGCTTGCCAAGGGGCGGCTGCTGGGCGTTCAGTTTGACGCATTGTTCACGGACGGGCTGTATTTTGCAATCAGCCGACATGCGATTGACATGGCCGAGCGGATGAAGCGGATTTTTATCGCCCATGGGCTTGCGTTTGCCATTGAATCGCCGACCAATCAGCAGTTTGTGGTGCTTGAAAACGACCGCATGGAGAGACTGCGCGAAAGGGTTGCCTTCAGCTTCTGGGAGAAAAAGGATGACGCACACACCGTTGTGCGCTTTGCCACGAGCTGGTCAACGACGGAAGAGGATTTGCGCGCGCTTGATGCGGCGCTGAACGATTGAGCTGAGAGGAACGGGAGAGGCATGACGGTCAGAAGCATCTTGGTTCAGCTGGTTGGACTCTGCGGAACGCTGCTGTTCTTTTTCTCGTATCAGTGCAAAAGCAATCGGAAACTGTTTCGGGTGCAGCTTGCGTCCTATGTGTTTTACACGGCGCACCTGCTTTTGCTGGGCGCGGTGACGGGCGGAATCAGCTATGTCATTAACACCTTCCGCTCGTTTTGTCTGGGCGCAAAATGGAAATTTGGCAGAAGCCGCGCCATGTGCGCGCTCCTCTGCGTGGCGCAGCTGCTTGCGCTTGCGCTCACGTGGGACGGATGGATTTCAATTTTGCCCGTTGCGGCCAATCTTGCCACGACGATTGCGGGCTATACCCATAACCCGCGTAAGCTGCGCGTGGCGGGCATGCTGGTCAATTCTCCCTTGTGGATTGTCTACGACGTTGCGACCGGCTCACTGGCAGGGATTCTTGATGAGCTGGTCACGGAAATTTCCATGCTCGTGTCCATCCTTCGCTTTGGCTGGAAGGCGTTGGACATGGTGGAGGAATGAGCCGCGGGGGAAAACGCAAAGGCGAAGGGGCAGGCACCCTTCGCCTTTGTGCTGCTTCGCCCTTGGATACCGCTTCAGCGGTTTCGAAGCCAGCAGTCCATCACAATCGCGTTCATGGCGTTCATCTTTCGCTGCATATCCTGCGCCAGCGCAATCTGGCAGCGCGTACGCACCAGATTATGGGTCGGATACTTGATTTTGAAGTATCGGTCGCCCAGGATGTAATCGTCTAAAAAGCGTGTCGCAAGCTCGCAGGCCAGCGCGAAGCAGCTGGCACCGAAGGTCTCGACCTCGCCCTCGGTGAGCGTATTCGCGGTGTGCTTCAGAAAGCCCTCGGCGAACGCCCAGTAGATGTTCAGATTTACGCCGGCCTTGCTCGCGTCCGGGCAGTCCTCCTCCACGAAATTTGCCGCGAAGCGGATGGCGTCGCCGAAATCGTGACCGATTAGGCCGGGCATGACGGTGTCCAGATCGATGACCACCAGCGGCTTATGGGTCTGCGTGTCAAACAGCACGTTGTTGATCTTCGTGTCGTTGTGTGTCACGCGCAGCGGCAGCTCGCCCGCGCGGAAGCGATCGGTCAGGATGCAGGCCTCGTCCTCGGCGCGAAGCAGCCAGTCCAGCTCCGCGCGCACCTCGTTTACCCGTCCGCACGGGTCGTCCGCCGCGTCTGCCTTCAGCTTTTCGTAGCGCTTGCGGGTGTCGTGGAAGTCCGGAATCGTGTAGAAAAGCTGCGAGGGGTCAAAGTCCGAAAGAATGGTTTGGAAATCGCCGAAGGCCTCGCCTGCGCTGCGCACGATGTCCGGATCGTCGCAGGCATCGAACGTGACGGACGGCACATAGTTGCTCAGCCGCCAAAATCCGTCCTCGTCCATCAGGTAATTTGCGCCGTTTTCCGTGTGGTGAAAGTGCAGACACAGGGAGTTCGGCTGCTTTTCGTGAATGTATTCGGTTACATGCTCGATGTTCTGCATCAGCTCGACCGGGTGCTGGAAGGCGTAGGTATTCACGCGCTGCACCAGATAGGACTTGATTCTTGCCATGCCGGTGCCGTCGTCTCGTATGTAATTCACCTTGTAGGTGTGATTCACGTTGCCCACCTTGATTTCCTCATAGGAAAAAAACGGGCCGGGAATTCGAAAGGCCTCGCCCACATGCAGAAGCTTGCGGGCAATATCGGGGTTCATGGAAAGCTGCGATAGCATAAGTTCAATCCTCTCAGGGCACGACCTTGCGTGCCGATGGTCGACCCTCCGCACACAAAAGCGCACGCGCGGGAGCGGAAGGCGGGAAACGCGCCGCGCTTCATCCGACGCGCGGC
>CAZMGO010000188.1:0-3671 GCA_964565845.1 uncultured Oscillospiraceae bacterium
TTTTCGATTGAAAAGAATTGTAAATCAGCGCTTGGAGAACTGAGGTGCGCGACGAGCAGCCTTCAGGCCGTACTTTTTGCGCTCCTTCATGCGCGGGTCGCGGGTGAGGAAGCCGGCCTTTTTGATGGAGCCCTTGAGCTCTTCATCGGCCTTCACGAGCGCGCGGGAGATGCCGTGACGGATGGCGCCGGCCTGGCCGGTATAGCCGCCGCCGGCAACGCTGACGACAACGTCAAAGCGGCCGAGCGTTTCGGTGAGGGTGAGGGGCTGGCGCACGACGGTCTTGAGGGTCTCGAGACCGAAGTACTCATCCAGAGAACGCTTGTTGATGGTGATATTGCCTTCGCCGGGAATCAGACGAACACGGGCGATCGCCTTTTTCCTTCTGCCGACTGCGCTAAAAGAAACTTCAGACATTTTTCGTCCTCCTCCCTGATTACTTCATTTCGAAAACTTCGGGCTGCTGCGCGGCATGCGGATGCTCCGCACCGGCATAAACCTTCAGCTTTTTGAACATTTTGTTTCCAAGGGGGCCCTTGGGCAGCATGCCGCGGACGGCCTTCTTGAACGCGAATTCGCTCTTGCTGGCCATCAGCTCGCGGTACTTGGTTTCCTTCAGTCCGCCCGGATAGCCGCTGTGGTGATAGTAGATCTTCTGATCCAGCTTGCGGCCGGTCAGGGCGATCTTATCGGTATTGACGACGATGATGTAATCGCCGGTGTCAACATGAGGCGTGAAGGTGGGCTTATGCTTGCCGCGCAGCATCAGGGCAACCTGAGACGCGAGACGTCCAAGCACAACACCGTCCGCATCGATCACGTACCATTTACGTTCGACGGTTTCGGGCTTTGCGATATAAGAGCTCATTGGGATTCCTCCAAATCAATATCAATACTGATGCATCAGGCATGAGGTCAGCATACCGGATGAAATACATCAAACGCTCGGGGCTGTGAGCGGATTGACACAAGATATATTTTACCGCAGAAAGCCATATGCTGTCAACCGATTTGACGAAATTTAACGCGCATGCGAAATCCTCCGCGCGCCTCCGTCAATGATTTTCGCTGATTTTTCGGACGTACGCCTTCGGCGTCATGCCGGTTTTCCGGCGAAACATCCTTATAAAATAGCTGACGTCGCAAAAGCCGGTCTGCCCGGCGATTTCCGTAACGCTCAGGCCGGAGGTTTCCAAAAGCTCCGCCGCTCGGGACAGGCGATATTCCAGCAGATATTCCGTGATGGTCATGTGCATGGTCTGCTTAAAATACCGGCAGCATTCGTTGCGGCTCATGAACACGCTCCGCGAAAGCGCCGTCAGCGAAAATTTCTCCGCGTAATGCTCATGAAGATAGCGAATCATGCCGTAAATCTTTTTGGTATGCGCAAAGGACGCGTCCGCTCCCTCCCGCGGAGAATGCGCCGCAAGCCGCACCCACGCGTCCTGCAGGCGACGCTGAATTTCCAGCCGGATTTCCGGCGGGCTGGCGATGAGCGGAGACGCGCCCCAGCGCTCCGAGCAATGCCCGGCAATCCACTTAAGCCCCGAAAGGATTTCCCGCGTCCATTCGTCATAGGCATGCAGCAGAAGCAGCGGCGTGCCGCCGTCGGCAAGCGGGCGGTAATACGCGTTTTCAAAATAGCTGCCGCGATAGCCATATAAAATTTCGGGATGGAAAATCACCGTGAAATACTTTGCCGTTTCATACCCCTCCGTGGCGCAGATGGAATGCAGGCAGCCCGGCAGAATGCAGAAGCCGTCCCCCGCGGTCACGGTTTTTTTCTGATTCAGCACGTAAACGTCCACAGCTCCCTCGCGCACGACGGAAATCTCAACGGTGGGCTGCTTATGCCAGTTGACAAATCCCTTCTTGTATTCGCTCAGGTCATCGTAGGAAAACGTGAAGCGAAAGGAGGGGTCAAATACGGAAATGGCGTTCATCTCGTTGTCCACCGGTATCTGAAGCTTCTTCATGCGAATGCGTCTCCCGTGATATAATTCTATTTTTTGCGGATATATCCCTATCGCCGCCGCGAATTCGAGTGATAAAATTATACCATGCCGCACCAAATTGTTCAAGCGCGCATCAAACCGTTCACGGGAGGCAAATCGCATGAAAACGCGGGCAGGCATCCAAATGACTCCATCGGAGAAGCGGACGTTTTACAGGGAGCTGCTTTCTCTCGCCATTCCAATCGGCCTTCAGAATCTGCTGGCGGCGCTGATCGGCGCAACGGACGCGCTCATGCTGGGGCGGCTGACACAGGACGCCGTCGCCGCCGTTTCCCTCGCCAATCAGATTTCCTTCCTTATGAATCTGTTCATTGGCGCCGTTGTCGGAGGCGGCGGCGCGCTGATTGCCCAGTACTGGGGAAAGGGCGACCGCGCGATGGTCAAAAACCTGTTCTGCATGCTTCTGAAATGGGCCATGGGAATCGCCGTTGTATTCTTTTCTGCGGCAATGCTGATTCCCGAACGGCTCATGCGAATCTATACCCCCGAAGCCTCCCTGATTCAAATCGGCGCATCCTATCTGCGCGCCGTCAGCCCGTCCTATCTGTTCAGCGGCATTACCGCCTGCTATTACCTGAAGATGAAGATCGAGGGAAGGGCGTCCCGAAGCGTGCTGATTTCCGTCGTTACGCTGCTTGCCGACATGGGAATCGACGCCTTCCTGATTTACGGCCTTGCGGGCGTGCCGAAGCTCGGCGCAAACGGCTCCGCGTATTCCACGGTGTTTGTTGAGCTGATCGGGCTTGTCTGGTGCATTTGCGAATCCCACCGCGCGGACAGCCTTCGCCCCGATTGGCAGGGTCTCAAATGGTCGTCACCCGCAATCACAAGGGACTTTATGAAGCTTTCCCTGCCCATGCTGGGCAGCTCTCTCGCGTGGGGCGTAGGCTTCTCCCTCCATTCGCTTATCATGGGGCACCTCGGCTCGGACGCCACCGCCGCCGCCTCCATCGCCTCCGTGGTGCAGGAAATCGTAACCTGCGTCTGCAAGGGGATTTCCGCGGGCGCCGGCATACTCATCGGCAAGCTGCTTGGCAGCAGTCTCTTTGACAAGGCGAAGCTTTACGGACGGAAGCTCTGCCATATCTCGTTCTGGGTGGGCGGAATCCATCTGGTGCTGCTTTGCGCCATCGGCCCGGCGCTGGCCTATTTCTTTGTGCTGACCGAGACCGCAAGAGCGTATCTCATTCAAATGCTGATTTTCACGGCGTTCTATGTTTTTGCCTACTCCATCAATACCGTCGTGGTGTGCGGCATTTTCCCCGCCGGGGGCGACGCCAAATATGACGCCGTCAGCGTGTTTTTCGCCTCATGGTGCTTCTCGCTGCCGCTGGCGTTTCTGGGCACCTTCGTATTTGATTGGCCGGTTATGGCGGTTTACATACTGATGTGCGCCGACGAAATCGTAAAGCTGCCGTGGATTTATCCCCGGTACAAGAAATACCTGTGGGTGAAGAATCTGACGCGAGAGGAAAAGGCGGACTAAAGAAGCCCTGTCCGTTCTCCCTTCTCCCGTTATGCCGCTTTCCAAAATCGAAATAATTTCAATTTTGGAAAACAGACAGCCAATCTGCGATATCCATTTTATGTGCGCCGACGAAATCGCAAGGCTTCTGTGGATTTATCCCCGATATAGGAAATACCCGTGTGGGGGAA
>CAZMGO010000189.1:0-3611 GCA_964565845.1 uncultured Oscillospiraceae bacterium
GCGATCAAATTCGGTCGCAACGGCAAGAAGTAATAAACAAGCCGCCATCCAGCGCTAACTGGTAGGCGGCCATCCTCTCAGAGGGGAACGCCGATCCAAAAGCGTCATCCCTTCCTGTCGTTATTATAGCATGCTCCCGCGCGGCTGTCAACCGCCGTTTTTTTATATTCGGTTTGACATGCTGCTTTTCTCATTATACAATAAACGCGAAGCACTTGCTTCCGGCAGGAAGAAAGAAGATGGCGCTTGGCTTTTCACCTCTGACGTCGGGCGCAGACGATGGTCTGCGGCTTCGATGAAAATCGGAGCATAAGAGTCTTTCGAGGCTCTTATCCTTCACATAAGCGAAGGAGGTGAGATCATGTCTGACTTTGAAATTATTTCTTTAGTCCTCATGATTATCACGCTTGTTCTGAACGCGATCAAATTCGGTCGCAACGGCAAGAAGTAATAAACAAGCCGCCATCCAGCGCAAACTGGCAGGCGGCTAATCCCTAACAGAGGGGAAACGCCACAGCAAAAGCGTCGTCCCTTCCTGTCGTTATTATAGCATTGTGCTCCACGGTTGTCAACCACCGTTTTTCCAGAAAAAATACCGCCGAAATCCGGTCGATTTCAGCGGTTTTTTTCTATTTGAATCAGACGATGATCTTCGGCATGGAGCGCATGACCTTATCAAGCTGCGAGGAAACGCGGAACAGGTCGCTGAGCAGGGATTCGCCGTTCAGGAAGAACGCGCCCATGGAGGAGCCCTCGAACAGCGTCTGCACGACGGAGGAATCCAGCGCCGTGTACACCATGGGAATCACGGCGGCAATCAGGCAAAGAATCGCGTAGCCGCGAACGACGCCGAACACGCCGCCCAGCAGCGCGTCCACGCCGCGAAGCTTGGGCAGGCGGAACATGTTATTGAACAGGTTGACCACCAGAATCAGCGCCGCATAGGCAATGGCGAACACAATCACGAAGGAAACGACGTTGAACGTGGACTGCCAGATGGTCTGCGTGAGGCATTCGC
The DNA here is from genome assembly GCA_964565845.1 of uncultured Oscillospiraceae bacterium. GTDB lineage: Bacteria > Bacillota > Clostridia > Christensenellales > Aristaeellaceae > SFHK01. Next base: position 1,019 of record CAZMGO010000189.1, read on the forward strand.
CGATGGTCGCCGCGGCAAACGAGGCGCCTGCGGCGTTGCTGCGGAAGGCCTCGACCATCGCCTTGGGCACGGAGGACTCCGTGAGGGTTTCGCAGATGCCGTTGAGCGTGCTCGCCGCGCCGTTGCAGACAACGTTGGCGCTGTCGCCGAGCTTCGCAACCAGCTCGCGGAACGGGTCCAGACCGTTCAGCGCTTCCTTGAAGCTGCTGTTCATGAAATGGTTCGCCAGCGTGCCGTACAAGGACGAGGCAATCATCCACGCGGCGATGAAGCCGAGCGTCGCCAGCAGGGACGCCAGAAAGCCCTTCTGCATGCCGGAGATGAAGCTGATTGCCAGAATCGCCAGCAGAATAATGTTGATAATGTTCACGTTTTTCCCTCCATGTCGCTAATTTTATGGCAGGCGAATCAGATAGATGGATCCGCCGGACGTGACGACCGCCGTGTGGTCGGTGGTGATGCCGATTACAGTATCTACCAGAACCGGCAGCTTATACACCGTGGATTTCTTTTCGCCGAAGGCGCAGCAGACAAGGTATTCCTGCGAGAAGCCGTACATCGTGCTTCCGTCGGCCAGCAGCGTGCTACAGACCACCGGCAGATGCACGATTTGCTCGCTTGAGCCGCGAATCATGCGCACGTCGGAGATGGCAATCGTGCCCTCCATCTGCTGGTTGGGCACAAACAGCATCAGCGGGTCGTCCGAGCGCTTGTCCACAGCCTCCATATACCAGCCGTAAACCGTTACGCGCTGGTTTTTCTTCTCGTTCGCCGTGTAATCGTACAGGCGAAGGTAGTTCGTGCCGACCGCGGCAATGTAGCTCGAACGGAACATGACCTGATAGATCACCTGCTCCGTATCCTCGATGGTGCCGGTTTCGCGCTTGCCGGGGATGAACGTGCTGATGCGGCAGGTCGGCGTGGAGCCTGCGGAGTCCAGCGTCATAATCCAGAACAGCTCCTGCCCCTCGTAGAAGCCGAAGTCCAGCACGGTGTAGCCGTCAAAGCTGGTGAGCGTGTCCACCACGTCGCCGCTGCTGTTCAGCAGCGTGACCGTGCTGGCGTGCTCCGGGCCAATTACGACGGCGGCGTATCGGTCGCCCACCAGCGCGGAGAGAATCTCTCCGTCCATCGTTTTCGACGCGAGCAGATGCCCGGTCTCTTTATCGACGAGCGTCAGCTTCTTTCGGTTCCATACCGCCACGCCGTGCTCCGAGGCGGAGAACTCCGAATCGGAGTCCACGCCCAAGTTCCACACGTATTTGCCCTCGGAGGTGACGCAGTGCAGTGAGCCGCCCTCCAGATAATACACGTTTTCGCCGCTGACGCGCACGTCGCGGTTGGAAACGGTGTTTAATCGCACGACGCTGGACAGCGGCGTGTCTCCGCCCTCGCGCATGCCAAGGGCAACCAGATACGCGGCCAGCGTCATGGCGACGACAAGCGCAAGCACGGCAGGCCAGCGCAGCGTTTGCTTCCTTTTGTAATCCATTCTCGGGCCTCCCGTTGTGAAGCCGCCGGACAGGCATCCTTTACCTATTTCATCTTGCCCGCGCGGCATATTCCTATTATAATAGAATCCACGCCCGGTTGCAATGCCCAAGTGTAAATTTGAACGTGAATGTTTCACGTGAAACATTTTCCCCGCGGAACTATCGAATGTTTCACGTGAAACATTCGCCCGTGAATTTGGAGGAGCTATGGCAAAACGAAAAAGAAGAAAAAAGGGCTTTCGCCCAAAGCGGTTCCTTGCGCTGCTTTTGCTGATTGCCCTTGTGGGAATCGGCATTTATGGCTACGCGTGCTCGCGCATCGTGCACGTGGACTATGTGGACGTGTATATCAGCGGGCTTTCTCCGTTTCTGGAGGGCACGCGCGTGCTGTTTGCCTCGGATTTCAAAATCTCCGGTGAAAAAAGCGCGCGCGATTCCGTGAAGCTGATGCGCACGCTGTGCGAGTCCGAGCCGGATCTCGTGCTGCTGGGCGGCGACTATACCGCCATGTCGCTTTCCGACCTCTTCCGCGCGCAGACACAGGAGGGACGCGCGGGCATCTATGAACGGCTGAAATCGGCGCGCGAGCTGTTTTTTTCCGGCCTTGGCGAGCTTTCCGTGCCCGGCGGCATTTATGCCGTGTCCGGCGACGGAGACAGCGAAGTAGAGGGGCTGTATCAGGATTGCGCGCTCGGGGGCGTTACGCTGCTTGAAAACGCCACGCAGCGCGTGCTCGTGAACGATTCGCCCATACTGATTGTGGGCTGCGCGTATTCCTCGACGTTCGGCACCCGCGCCTTCCAGTTCAGCAACGCCACCGACGCGGGCACGGTGCTCGTGCTGGCGCATAACCCGGACGCCTCCAAGCAAATCTGCACCGTGAAGGACGCAAACGGCAACGCCGAGGCTGACCTGATCTTCTGCGGACATACCCTCGGCGGACAGGTGAACGCCTTCGGAAAATGCCTGATGTCCGCCGCCGGCGCCTATCAGGGCGACTTCCCCGCCGGACTGTACGACGAAAACGATAAAAAGTCGCTCGTCAAGATGCTCGTTTCCTCCGGCGTGGGCACGGATTGGCTGCCCTTCCGCCTCGGCAG
>CAZMGO010000190.1:0-3558 GCA_964565845.1 uncultured Oscillospiraceae bacterium
GCATCGAGCTTCAGACTTCAGCACGCATGTCCCGCAGGTAAAAACTGTATGTATATCAGTTATAACGAGGGTGAAACCTGGACCCCTCCTATAATATTGAACGATTCCTACATAGATGACAGAGATACCGGAATCGTTTATATGGGCGATTATGGAACTTACATGTCCTCCGGAAAAACGTATAAACGGATGGCGGAGGGCTATGTGGAGCCGCACTATAATCCGAAAAGGCTTATATGGGCGGAAAGGGTAAGAAGCATGGTGCAGTGCATCGCTGAAATTCCGCCGCTTTCGCTGCTGTTTCAGCCATCCCTGTATCTGTATGCCGTTCTGTTCGCATTTGCGGGGATGGGCGTGCAGCGCAGACGCGGCAGGGGACTTTTGCTGATTTTGCTCGCGTATGGGTTGGGATTATGCTTTGTCCCGATAAGCGGAAGCGTACGCTATGCATTTCCCGTTTTTGCCGCCGCGCCCATTCTGTGCCTGCTTGGCCTTGGAATGCCGGGAAGGAAGAGGGCGTCTTATAAAGCTAACTGCATATTCGCAGGGAACGCCGATTGATCTTTACATCCATCCGGTATAATAAAATGTTGTGACCAAAGGAGGAAGCCATGAAGTACGACGTTATTATTATCGGCGGCGGCCCGGGCGGCATTTATTCGGCCTATGAGCTGGTGAAGGGAAATCCGGCCTTGAAGATTGCGCTGTTCGAGGCAGGGAATACACTGGAAAAGCGCCATTGCCCGATCGACGGAGAAAAGGTGAAGAGCTGTGTCGGCTGCAAAAGCTGCTCCATCATGAGCGGCTTCGGCGGCGCGGGCGCGTTTTCGGATGGGAAATACAACATCACGAACAGCTTTGGCGGAACGCTGCATGAGTATATCGGAAAAAAGCAGGCGCTGGAGCTGATGAAGTATGTGGACGACATCAACATGCGCTACGGCGGCGAGGGGACAAAGCTGTATTCGACCGCTGGTACGCATTTTAAAACCATCTGCATTCAGAACAAGCTGAACCTGCTGGATGCTTCCGTGCGTCATCTGGGCACCGACAAGAACTATGTGGTGCTGAAGAATTTGTATGAGCATCTGAAGGACAAGGTAGACTTCCATTTCAATACGCCGGTGCAGATGATCCGCGTGATTGAAGGCGGCTACGAGGTTGAATGCGAAAAGGGCGTATACACCTGCGAGAAGTGCATTGTGTCCGTTGGCCGAAGCGGAAGCAAGTGGATGGAGTCGGTTTGCCGGACGTTAGACATTCCCACGAAGTCCAACCGTGTGGACATCGGCGTGCGCGTGGAGTTGCCGGCCGTTGTGTTCGAGCACGTGACCAACGAGCTGTACGAGGGCAAGATTGTATACCGCACCGAGAAATTCGAGGACAACGTGCGCACGTTCTGTATGAATCCGCACGGCTGCGTGGTAACGGAGAACACGAACGGTATTGTGACCGTGAACGGCCACAGCTATGAGGACAAGCAGATGCAGACCGAGAATACCAATTTCGCACTGCTGGTCTCCAAGCATTTTTCCGAGCCGTTCAAGGATTCCAATGGCTACGGTGAAAGCATTGCGAGGCTGTCCAACATGCTGGGCGGCGGCGTGATTGTGCAGCGGTTCGGCGACCTTGTGCGCGGGCGGCGTTCCACGGTGAAGCGCATTGAGGAAGGACTGGTTATGCCTACGCTGTCCGCTACGCCCGGTGACCTGAGTCTGGTGCTGCCGAAACGCGTTCTGGATGGCATTATCGAAATGATTTACGCGCTCGATCGCATTGCGCCCGGCACGGCGAACGACGATACGCTGCTCTACGGCGTGGAGGTGAAGTTCTACAATATGGAGGTAGAGCTGAACGAGCATCTGGAAACGCGCTATCCCGGCCTGTATGTCATCGGCGACGGCAGCGGTATTACTCACTCGCTGTCGCATGCCTCGGCCAGCGGCATCTATGTTGCAAGACAGATTCTGTAATCGGTAAACATCAAAAGCGCCCGGAGGCGGAGAACTTCGAGCGCTTTTTCGTGCAAAAATGAGGGGGACTGCGAAGCGTGCCTGCGGCTGTCTGCGCAAGCTGGGCGGTGCTGCCGCGACGTGCCCAATTTTTTTTGGCGCGTGCGTTATCGCACATATGTTTGCCTGAGAAGGCTATGAAATGGAAAGCGTATAGGTCTGGCCGCTGGCCTCCTCCAGCACGATGCTGCCCTCGACGCACTGATACCCCACATACTGTGCGGGCGCAGCGATTGTTCCGGTTTGATCGATAAGACCGCAGCGGTAGCTGTCGCCATAGCGAGCGACTGGGTCATAGGGCGTATCCCAGTCCGCTGCGGATGCAGACTGCGATTCGGCGGAGGCATCGAAGGTTTCAAACAGGAATAGACCCTTGCCATTTGCCCATACGAGCGGTATCAGAGACTGAAAGTCTAAGGAAATGCGCACGCCGTGATTGTCGGCAAGATACGATTTTGCATTTGCGCCCTCGCCTCGCGTGATCACAAGACACTCCGGCAGCCCATCAATGTAGAGGAAGGAGCCGTTTGCGTTCAGCGGCTCATATTCGGAGGAACGGGTAAAATCGCGCGCGTCCTGATAAAGCATCAGGCTAAACAGCACGTCTCCCGTCTCCATCGAGCACCACGAGCGTTTTGAACGATTTTCCACCATGAACAGCGAAGGATTGACGAAGCTCGCGCGGAGGTAGGAATCCACCTCGGTGTAGCGACCGATGGTTTCCAGCGAGTCGCAGTCGAGCACCGTAATGCCGCCGTCAATCGCAGATGTGCAGAAGAACGGCGCGCGGTCATACCCGGCGTATACGTCGCTTTGGTCGCGCGTAATCTGCTTGAAGGTGGCCGGGATGACGAACATGCCTTTTTGATCGATGATGCCGAAGCTTTCGCCGCTGCGGGCGACGGAATAGGAGGCACCGCCGAAGCCCTCAATGCTGTCCACGCGCGCCAGAATCCTTCCGCCAATGCCGGCAATCAGATAGCGATGCACATACGCCTCGGCGCTGTAGCGTACCACAATGCTGCCATCGAGGCTTTCGGTGATGACTCCGTGGGCAATTTCCGTCTCGTTCCCGGAGGCGTCAACATAAACCACCAGCGGCTCGGAATATGCGCCGCCAAAGCTGCCCTCGTCGCCAAAGGTCTGCGACTCGCTTTCCACATGGGCGAAAAAACCCTCCCCGGCAGAAACCGAATTGGAATAGCGCGACTCTGCAAGCGCAGACAGCGCCAGAAGCAGCAGCGTGGACAGCATAAGAAAACGTTTGAGCATTCTGGATACCTCCGGATAAATGGAATACCTACCCATGAATTTAGACGAAAAATGAGGAAGGAAGTTCCCGTTTTTCGAGGGATGACTGTAAAATGAAATAGGACAGTTTCGCAAGAAAAAACGTGAGCCAAGACGAACCTATGGTATAATGAAAGCACCACCCAACAAAACACCAGGAGGTTCGCCATGGCTCAGGAACAGTATAGCACAAAAAGGCGGGAATTCCAACACCTGACGAGTGAAAAACGCGCGCAGATCGAGATTTTACTGCGTC
>CAZMGO010000191.1:0-3527 GCA_964565845.1 uncultured Oscillospiraceae bacterium
CGGGTGTCGTGGTTCGCGCCGCAGAAGGCGTCCACAACGTACAGCTTCTTGTTGCAAAGCTCCTTGGTGGCGAGCTCCTTCACGCACTTCCAGGTATCCTCGGTCATGGGATGGTTGTCGTTCTTGTAGGCATCGGACGTCCACCACACGGTGTCCTTGGAGTTGGCGTCCATGACGATATACTTGTCCTTGGGGGAGCGGCCGGTGTAAATGCCGGTCATGACGTTCACGGCGCCGAGCTCGCTGACCTGACCCTTTTCGTAGCCCTCCAGGCTGGGCTTGGTCTCTTCTTCGAACATCATTTCATAGGAAGGATTGTGAACAACTTCCGTTGTGCCGGTGATGCCGTACTTCTTCAGATCGATTTCAGCCATGTTGCATACAACCTCTTTCTTTGATTTTTCCTTTGCGATTGCGGTGACCTCATGGCGGAGAGCCGATGAAGCCCTGCTATCCTTATTATAGCAAGCCTATCATACACTCCAAATTCGGCAAAATCAATGGGGTTTGAGAAAATTTACGGATAACTTTCGATGTATCCCAATCAGTGGGCATAAAATTGCAGAAGCGGCTGTGCCAAGTGTCCGGAAGAAATCATCTTTCCGTCGGCTTTGCAACCGAAAATGCGTTGACATGCCTATAGGCCGTTGCTATAATGGAACCGCTGGGGCAGAACGCCCGACTAAACAGGAAAGGAAGGATGAGATGCTTGAGAGCCGAAATCTGCTGAAGGAAAAATGGAGAGAGTCGCTTACGTCCGTGCTGCCGATCACGGTCATTGTGTTTTTGATCTGCTTTCTCCTGATTCCGGTATCGAACAGTGCGCTGCTGGCGTTCATTGTCGGCGCGCTCCTGCTGATTTTCGGCATGGGACTGTTCACGCTGGGCACGGACATTGCCATGACGCCCATCGGCGAATACGCCGGAAGCGCCATTACGCGCACGCGCAAGCTGTGGATGGTTGTTGCCATCGGGCTTGTGATGGGAATCGTGATTACCATTTCGGAGCCGGATTTGCAGGTGCTTGCCGAGCAGGTATCGGACGTGCCGAACATGACGCTGATTCTGGCCGTGGCCGTGGGCGTGGGAATTTTTCTGGTGATTGCGCTTCTGCGCATTCTCCTGCGCATCAAAATGTGGGTGCTTTTGCTCATTTCCTACGCAATTGTGTTTGGAGTGGCGTTTTTCGTGCCGGATTCCTTCCTGGCCGTGGCGTTTGACGCGGGCGGCGTGACAACCGGCCCCATGACCGTTCCGTTTATTCTGGCACTGGGCGTCGGCGTATCGGCCATGCGCAGCGACCGAAACGCAGACAGCGATTCGTTTGGTCTTGTGGCGCTGTGCTCCGTGGGCCCGATTCTGGCGGTCATGATTCTGGGTCTGATCTACAAGCCGGGTCAGATCGAGCAGAGCGCGGCAGCGACGGTGACGGCGGAGACGTCCACCGAGCTGTGGCGCATGTTCGTGTCGGCGCTGCCGAAGTACATGAAGGAGGTCGGCGTTGCGCTGGCTCCGATTGCGGTGTTTTTCCTGATTTTGCAGTTTACGATGCTGAAGCTGCACTTCCGCCATGTGGCGCGCATTCTGGTGGGTATCGTGTATACCTATATAGGGCTGGTGCTGTTTCTGCTGGGCGTCAACGTGGGCTTCATGCCGGTCGGCAAGCTGATTGGTTTGGGGCTGGGCGGGGAGAGCTATCGCTGGATTCTGGTGCCGCTGGGCATGGTTATCGGCTACTTCGTGGTGTCCGCAGAGCCTGCGGTGCACGTTCTGAGCAAGCAGGTATACGAAATGACCGCGGGCGCGATTCCGAAGAAGGCGCTGAGCACCACGCTGTCCATCGGCGTATCCATTTCGGTGGGTCTTGCGATGCTGCGCATCCTTCTGCGGATCCCGATCATGTATCTGATGATTCCCGGCTACGCGATTGCCCTGATTCTGATGTTCTTTGTACCGCCGATCTTCACATCCATCGCGTTTGACTCCGGCGGCGTCGCTTCCGGCCCGATGACGGCCACATTCCTGCTTCCGCTGGCTATGGGCGCGTGCGAAGCCGTTGGCGGAAACATTGCCTCGGACGCGTTCGGCGTGGTCGCAATGGTTGCCATGACGCCGCTGATTGCCATTCAGATTCTCGGCCTGTACTTCAAGCTGAAGCAGAAGCACGCCGACGGTGGCGCAGCCGAACCCGAAGACGAAGACATCATCGAGATGTAAAGGGAGGTACCCGATATGTTTTGCGCAAGAGCGCTTCTTATGATCATCAAGCGCGCTTCGGAAGAAAAGTATATGTCCCTGCTGCGGGAGCATGAAATGTCTTCCCTGTTCTCCGTGCCCGGCGAGGGAACGGCGGTGAGCAGCGTGCTGGACGTGCTGGGTTTGGGCGTTACGGAAAAGGTGGTCATGCTGTCGCTGGGAAGCCGACGCAAGGTGAACCGGCTTCTGACGGAGATGGTCATGAGCATGGGCATCAACATGCCCGGCTGCGGCATTGCAATGAGCCTGCCGGTGACGAGCATCGGCGGCGCGCGTGCCATGAAGTATCTGATTGGCGACATCAAGGAGGAAGACAGCGAGGTGGGAGCAATGGAAGAGAAGCAGAATTACCCCTACGACCTGATTATGGCGATTGCCGAGCACGGCACCTCTGATCTGGTGATGGACGCGGCGCGCAGTGCGGGCGCGGGCGGCGGAACGATTGTTCATGCCAAGGGCACCGCTTCCGCCGGAACCGCGAAGTTCTTCGGCATTTCCATCGCCAACGAAAAGGAAATGCTTCTCATTGCCGTGCGGCATGAGAAGAAGGATGCCGTCATGCATGCCATCATGGAAAAGGCCGGCGCGGCCAGCGAGGCGCATACCGTGGTGTTCACCCTGCCGGTGGAAAACATCGTGGGTCTGCGCAGCGTGATGGAGAATATGAACAGCAATCCGTAACCGCAGGGACTGCATGGGCAGGCGTTTCGGCCTTTTCGGCTGAAACGCCTGCTTTTCATTCGGTGGGCGGGTGCTGGTGAAGGCATTTCATGCAAATCGACGTTTTCTTACGTAAAAATTTTGCACGAAGATTGACTTCGTTTATGTAAAGTGATAGGATAAAAATACCATGTCTGCCGGAAGCGCGGATCGGACGGCATGGCAGAATTCGAAAACAGATACACGACGGCAATTGCGTTTGGGAGGGGAATTTCATGAAGAAAACACTGGCGGCCCTGGTCATGCTCGCACTGCTTCTTGCGGGATGCATGGGCGAGGCGGGAATCGCGTCGGCGAAGGCCGATACCGATAGCTGGTACATCGGCGAAATCGTGACGTTCGGCGTGTATGAGCAGGACGGAGTCAATTCCAACGGCAAGGAGGATCTTGAGTGGATCGTGCTGGACACGGACGGCGACAACGCGCTTCTGATTACACGCTACGTAATCGACTGGGATTACTTCAACAGCGAAAACGGCGGCGGAAGCAAGTCGACCTTCAGCTGGACGAACAGCAAGATTTACAAGTGGCTGAACGGAAAATTTAAGGAC
>CAZMGO010000192.1:0-3527 GCA_964565845.1 uncultured Oscillospiraceae bacterium
AGCAGCCTGTTTCAAATCCCGCCCGGCAGATGCATAATCCGTCGGGCGGGATTTTTAATGGAGTGTCTGTGTTCATGCAATGAGAGCGGGCAGGGGAAAGCGCTCGCCGTGAGGCTTTATCTGAACAGGTCGGCGTTCTGACGGTAGGCCTCCTCGGTGATTCTGAGCTGGAGGAGGATCTCGTCATTCCTGATTAGGAAGGGCGCGCCGGCGGTCAGGGTCTCGTAGAGGGCGTTATAGTAGTTCAGACCCTTGGAATTGAAGGTGCGCGCTTCCTCTGCGTTCGGAACCCACTCTTCCTCGTGCATGGACAGCTCCTCGCCGCAGTAGATGGGCGTACAATCGTCGGTGCGAAGCGGAACGGTTGTAAGGTGCTGCTCGGGGGCTTCCTCATCCACGTAGTACTTCCACTTGAGACCGCCGTCCGTCCCGGTCAGGCAGCCGCGGGTGCCATGCACCTGATAGGTGTCCTTGCCGCCAAAGCCGAAGGCAGAGGAAATTTCGATGTCGCAAACGGGCGCGCCGGGCGCACGCAGGATCATCTTTACGTAGTCCTCGCCGTCGCCGTAGGTGTGGGCACGATCCATGGCGCAGAATACGCTGACATCCTGCGGATGCCCCATCACATCAAGAGCCCAGTCCATCGGGTGCGGGCCGGTGTTGCGCAGGCTTCCGGCGGAAAAGCCATGCACGGTCTGCCAGTCCCAGCGGCGGGCGAAGCCGTCGAAATTGAAGCTGTACTGCACCGGACGTCCGAGCTTTCCGCTGGCGACGATTTCGCGCATTTTCATGTAGGCGGGCGCGAAGCGATACTGCTGGAACACGAAATACTGCCTGCCGTGCTCCATTGCCGCCTTCAGCGCGCATTCGAAATCGTTCACGTTTCCGGACGCGGGCTTTTCGGACAGCACGTTAAAGCCGTTGGTGAGCAGGTCATAGCTGATGCGGGCATGGTCGAAGGAGAAGGAAGCGTTGATTACGAGGTCAACGTCGGCGCGGCCGAACAGCTCGCGGTAGTCGCTCAGCGCACGCATGCCGTTTTCACGCTCGATCATTTCGCGGCGTTCCCCATCCTGATCCACGAAGGCGACGAATTCGTATTTGTCGGGCAGCTGCATAAGCAGCTTTCTGTGGATGTTCCTGCCGCTTCGGCCATAACCAATCAGAGCCACGCGAATTTTCTTCAAAGTAAACAGCCTCCTTTAATGAGCACGAAGCCGTGCCTGCTGAAAATATTGTAGCACGCGGACGAACGGAATACAATGCAGAAAAGACAACCGCACATATACTTTTCAACAGCCGCGGCGGGATAGGGTGCTTATCCATGTATTAAATTTCAATCACATTCGCTCGGAAACGCGCCGCGCTCTTGCCGCGAGGGGCGTTTTGATGTATAATGGTATGAAACAATGAAGATACGGGAGAAAGCGTTATGAAATGGATTGCCTCCGCCGCGTTTGGCATGGAGGGGCTGACGGGCCGCGATTTGAAGCGGCTGGGCGCGCAGGACGTTCGGGTTTTGAACGTGGGCGGCGCGGAGTTTTCCGGTACGCTCGAAAGCGCCATGCAGGCCAACCTCTGGCTGCGCTGCGCCGACCATATTTCGCTGGTTGTGGGCGAGTTCCCCGCGCGCAGCTTTGAGGAGCTGTTCGAGGGCGTTCGCCGAATCGAGTGGGCGGACTATCTCGCGCGCGACAGCGCGTTTCCGGTGCGGGCGCGCTGCGTGAAGAGCGTTCTGATGAGCCAGACGGATACGCAGAAGATTGTGAAAAAGGCCGTGGCCGAAAAGCTGAAGGGAGCCTACGGCGTTTCGTGGTTTGAGGAAACGGGCGCGACGGTGCAGATTGACGTCAGCATTCGCGACGACATGGTAACCGTGTCGCTGGACGCCTCCGGCGAACCGCTGTCCCGGCGCGGCTACCGCACGTGGAACGGCGAGGCGCCGCTGCGCGAGACGCTGGCGGCGGCGCTGATTTTGACCAGCGGGTGGCATCCGTGGCAGCCGCTGTATGATCCCTGCTGCGGCACGGGCACGCTATTGATCGAAGCGGCGTTCATTGCGCTCAACCGCGCGCCGGGGCTTCGGCGTCCGTTCGCCATGGAAAAATGGCCCTTCGCCGACGCGGCGGCGCTGGAGCGGATTCGCCGCGAGGCGCAGAGCCGTTCGGACGAGGGCGCGCAGCGGGAGATTCGCATTGCCGGCTCCGACATCGACCCGGAGGCCATTGAGCTTGCGCGGCGGCACATCCGTCAGGCAGGCCTCGGCGGGCGGATCGAGGTCGAGGTGATGGACATGCGCGACGTGATTCTGAAGGGCGAGCCGGGCGCGATTGTGGCCAATCCGCCCTATGGCGAGCGCATCGGCGACCGCCGCGTGGCACACGTCGTCGCGCGCCAGCTGGGCGAGCTTTCGCGGCGCTGTCCGGGCTGGAACGTATATGCGTTTTCCGCCGATATGGGCTTTGAGCGCGAGTTCGGTCGAAGAGCCGATCGGCGCAGGCGGTTTTATAACGGACGCATAGAGTGCGAGTATCACATGTTTGAGAACGGTACGCCGGCTCAAAACGGTGGCGCGCATACGCGAGGAGGCAGAAAATGAAAGCCATTTTCAACAAAGCACCGCTCACGACGAATACCCTGTCGCCCCTGTCGCTGGGTGCAATCCGCCCGGAGGGCTGGCTGCGCGCGCAGATGGAAGCGCAGGCGAAGGGAATCACCGGGAAGCTTCGGGAAATCTGGCCGGACGTAGGCAATGGCTGCGCATGGCTGGGCGGCGAGGGCGACGGCTGGGAGCGCGCGCCGTACTATCTGGACGGACTGGTTTCGCTTGCGTGGGGACTGGACGACGAAAAGCTGAAGGCCAGCGCGATGGATTACATCGAGTGGATTCTGGCAAGTCAGCGCGAGGACGGCTGGTTCGGTCCGGAGCTGAACGACGACTACTGGCCGCTGATGATCTGCCTGAAGGCGCTGTATCAGTATTTCACCGCCACCATGGACAAGCGCGTGCTGCCGTTCATGGACAAATTCTTCAAATACGAGTACCGCAATCTTGAAAGCAAGCCCCTGCGCGGCTGGGCATGTGCCCGCGGCGGAGAGAACATGCTGGCGGCGCTGCAGCTTTACAACATCACGGGGCAGAAATATCTGCTGGAGCTGTGCAAAATGCTGCGCGGGCAGACGCTGGACTGGCCGAACATCTTCCATACCTTCCCGAACATTCAGCCGATGAGCCGCTCGCTCAAGTGGGAACGCCTGAAGAGCGCGCAGCAGGAGGAAGGAGACGGACTGGTCGGCGCCGATCACCCGTATTTCAGCACCTATTATCATCAGTCCCACGGCGTGAACGTGGCAATGGGTCTCAAAACGCCGGGCGTCATCAACATGTTCAAGAGCGGCTTTAAGGAGCAGGGCGGCTTCCGCTTCGGCTGGACGAAGCTGATGAAGCATCACGGCGTCGCCAGCGGCATTTTTACCGCCGACGAGCATCTGAACGGCGCGTCGCCCACGCAGGGCACGGAAACCTG
>CAZMGO010000193.1:0-3518 GCA_964565845.1 uncultured Oscillospiraceae bacterium
CAATATAGCCCTTTGCAAAGCGCGAAAGCCGGTCGCGAACCTCCTCGCGGCGATGTGCCGTCTGGCGGGACGCGCGGTTCATGCAGAACACCCAGTCAATTTCCATGAAGCCGCAGCTCACGCCGAACGGCGCGCCCATCTCGTCGCGGTCGTACATGGCGATGCAGCTGTCAATCAGCCTCTCGGCATACGGAATCGGCCTGCGCGCGCAGGCATGGTTGAACAGATAATGAAACCAGCCGTACATGTGATGCGCCGGAATGTCCGCGCCGATGCGTCCGCGATAGCTCATGCCGTATTCGGGATCGCAATGCTCCTTCAGCCACTGGAAATAATCGTTCTGCCACGCAAGGCTCGCGCTGCGCGTAATCGTCAGCGCCGCGAACAGCCCCGCGCCGCGGTGGGACATCGGCCACGGATTCCGCTCCCAGTCCAGACTCTCCAGCAGCTCGTGCAGCCTTTCCGGGTCCAGATACTTCTTCAACTCGGTCAGCTCGTAGCGAGGCAGCGCGTCAAACAGCTCCAGCGCGGCGACGCAATGCGCCGTGGTATGAAACGGATGATGCGTCGGCTCGGAAAACAATCCCGTGTCCGGCGCCTGCATGCTCTGCATCGTCTCCACCCATTTTGCGCGCTCCGCCGGGTCGCGCACCGGCTCGCCCACGGTATACAAAAGGTTGGCCGCATCGGCGCAGCCGTATTCGTTCACGCCCATGCTGCGTCCCGGCTCGGGAATCGTCCATCTCGCGTATGCGCCGGTGGACAGCTCATGGCTCTTCACGGTTTCAAGAACCTTTGTGACGATCGGATCAATATTCATGCCGTCTTCCCTCCCCTATTGTTCAAACGGACGCGGTATCCGCGCCTCCTCCAAGAAGCGATTCATGTCCGCGACGCGCCCGGGCAGATAGTCTTCCACCCTATGCCCGTCGAAGCCCACGCTCACGCGCAGACCGGCTTCGCGCACCATGCGCTGCTGTGCCTGCGATTCCATAAACACCTTCACATACGCGTGCTCGCGATACCCGTGAATGGAATCGTAATTCACGTTCATTTCCCAGAACACGCCGTGCGCCGCGAGCCTCCTCAGAAATTCCTCCGGCTCTGCGCCCATTGCCGCCATCCAGCCGAACAGGTCGGTGTGCGCGATGCCGGTAGGAATTCCAAGCGCGTCGGCAAACTCGCAGATTCCCCGTCCCACCATGGAGGCGGGACTGTCCAAATGCTCAACCAGACAAAAGTCAAACGCGGACAAATCCTCGCCGGGCTTCAAAAAATGCTCCGGAAGCGTGGCGATTTCAATGCCGCGCAGAATGCGCAGCCGACCGGCACAGCGCGCCCGAAGCGCGTCCAGCTCCGCCAGATATTGACGCTTGCGGTCGCCGATGCCGTAGTTGTGGTCGCTGATGCCCAGAAGCTCGATGCCTCCGCGTGCCGCCGCCTCAGCCACCAGCGCCGGCTCGTCCCGTCCGCAGGCGGAATAGCGCGTGTGCGAATGCAGATCCTGTATCATGTCCCTGTTTCCTCCCCGTGCGAACGCGCGCCTCGGCGGTCTGCGCATCCGACGAGCGTCCATTCACAAAAGGCAGCCTGACTCCGCGCCAAGCCGCCTTCCGTTATCAAGGCCGTCGTTTATTTGTACATCGGGCCGTAGTTCGCGCAGGCGCGATAGTCGGCGCCCTCCTTATCCATGCCGAAAGCATTCCAGCAGGCGGGACGGAAGATGTCCGACACCGGCACGTTATGCATGGCAACCGGGATGCGCAGCATGGAGCAGAGCGTAATCAGATCCGCGCCGATGTGGCCGTAGCTGATCGCGCCGTGGTTCGCGCCCCAGTTGTTCATCACGTCGTAAGCCGTCTTAAACGGGCTGCCTTCCTTGCCGTCGCAGCGCGGAGCAAACCACGTGCAGGGCCAAGTGTAGTCGGTGCGCTTCCACAGCTTGTCGTTCACCTCATCCGGCAGCTTGACCGTCCAGCCCTCGGCAATCTGGAGCATCGGGCCCAGACCCTCAACGAGATTCAGACGAATCATCGTGGCGGGCATCTCACAGTCGGTCACAAAGCGGGAGGAATATCCGCCGCCGCGGAAGTAGCCCAAATCGGCGTAATTCCACGTGGTGTGCGCCATGATCGCCTTCTGATCCTCCTCGGTTACCTCCCACCACTTCTTCATCAGGCGCTCGCCGTTTGCGTCCACGGCCTGACCGTTCGCGTCAAGGCAGCACGCGCCGGAGTTGATCAGGTGGATGAAGCCGCCGTTTTCCTTCGCGGCGCCCTCCACGTCATAGCCGGTGCAGCGCTTGACGGCCTCGGGGCTCCAATAGGTGCGCACGTCCGCGAACATCTGCGCGCGGCCGGTGAGCAGCTTCATAAACAGCATGCCGAAGCCGTTCAGCACGTCGTTTTCGGTGGCCAAAATGAACGGCTCACGGGCGCCGTTGTGGTCAAAGGAGGTGTTCAGCAGCGCCTCGGGGAAGTCGCAGTTCGGATAGAAGTCCGTCCACTGGCGCTGTCCCTGGAAGCCGGCGGCAATCGCGTTGTGCCCCACAGCCTCTTCCTCGCAGCCCTCGGGCAGGTTGGAATTGCCGTTCATCAGATCCTTGATGATCAGGTACATCTTCAGGGTGAACTCCCAGTCGGCGTCCTTCTGTTCGCGGGTCTTCTGCAGATTCTCGGGGTTCTTGTCGAAGCCCTCGATCACGTTTTTGTCCGCCCACGCGCGGAGCTTTTCGTATTCCTTCTGATCGTAGATGCCCAGCGTCATGCGGCGGATAACCTCGACCTCGTCGACGGACTCCACGCGCATGCCGAAGTACTTCTCGATGAACTTGCTGTCAATGATGGAGCCGCCGATGCCCATGGTGACGGAGCCGATCTGCAGATAGCTCTTGCCGCGCATGGTGGCCGCCGCAACCGCGGCACGGCCGAACCGGAGCAGCTTTTCCTGCACGTCCGCGGGAATGGAGGTATCGTCCGCCTCCTGAACCTCGTGGCCATAGATGCCGAACGCCGGAAGCCCCTTCTGGGCATGGGTCGCGAGCACGCTGGCAAGATACACCGCGCCGGGACGCTCGGTGCCGTTAAAGCCCCACACACCCTTGATGGTGTTTCTGTCCATGTCCATCGTTTCGGAGCCGTAGCACCAGCAGGGAGTGACGGTCAGCGTGACGGCAACGCCGTTTCTGCGGAACTTCTCCTCGCAGGCGGCGCTCTCCGCCACGCGGCCGATGGTGGTATCGGCAATGATGACCTTTACCGGCTCACCGTTGGAATAGCGCAGGTTTTCCTCAAAAAGCTTCGCGGCGGCCTTCGCCATGTTCATCGTCTGATCCTCAAGGCTCTCGCGCACCTTGAGCGCGCCTCTGCGGCCGTCGATCGTGGGGCGAATGCCGATGACCGGGTATTCGCCAATGTATCTGTTCTTTGCCATATCGATTTCCCTCCGTTACTTTCTGTCGGGTTACCATGATTATACAATAAACCCGCTCATTTTTCAACCGAATTTGCGCCGCCCGC
>CAZMGO010000194.1:0-3499 GCA_964565845.1 uncultured Oscillospiraceae bacterium
TGAGCATCCAAAGGTACTTGCGAAGTTCCTCTGGATTGTCTGTCATGGCAAGCATAGCCTGAATATGATTGTGGTAGTCATGCCGCCAACCCCTCATTTGCCGATAGATATTGTCCACCTCATCGCAGTGCTTGGTGATTAGGTCATTCTGATAGGCAGCAATGCGGCGGTCAATGGCTTTGCCGAAGATAAGCTCAAACAGTCTCATTTTCCTCACCTGTGTAGTAGGATATGAATGCCTTATGTACCAGCGGTGCGGCAGCTCTGGACAGAGGCAAGGCTTTGCCATCATCCAGAATAACCTCCGTCTTTGAAAGCCGGGCAATGTGCTTCAAGCCGACAAGGTAGGAACGATGGCAACGAATAAATCCCTCGCCCAGCAGCTTCTCCAGCTCAGAGATGGGCATTTTGATCTGGAGGGTATCTCTCTCGGTTCCAATGACAACGGCATGGGAAAAGGCTTCCACATACTGCACATTGGAAACCGGAAGGCGGAGCATCTCGCTGCCCTTCGGAAGCAAGATCACCCGTTCCGTTTTCTGCAAAGCGGCAACAGCACGATCCAAAACGGCAATCAATTTGTCACGCTTCACAGGCTTCATAAGATAGTGAAGTGCCGCAACCTCATAACCCTCCGAAATATAATCAGAAAAGCCTGTGATAAAAACAATCTGAACCGTATCGTTGCTCTTGCGAAGCTGCTTCGCCATCGTTACGCCGTCCATAGCTCCCATTTCAATGTCCAGCAGCAGAATATCGTAGTCGCTTTCCTCGGCATAGTGGAACAGGAAGTTTTCGGCAGAAGTAAATGTGTCAGTGTGTACCACATGACCGGAAGATGCTGCCCAGTGATCTACCATATTCAAAACATATTGTCTGTCTGCATTAGAATCGTCGCAGATTGCAATTTTATACCTCATGTCCTCACCGTTCTTGTCGTTTCAATGTAAGCCCAATCGGAAAAGATTCATGGGCACAACTACCTAATATAGTATTATAGCATAAAATTCTGAAAAATTCTACCACATAAACAAAAATTCCGCCCATTCCGTCAATATATTGTGATCGAAATGGGCGGGAGATAGGTAATCAAGCAGCTTATACCCGGCTAGCGTTTTCAAATATGCTTCGGGCGCACCATTCAAAATGGCTTCTGCATATTCAAGCTGCGCATGTAGATTAGGTAATCCAATTCTAAGCGTTCGTACATATTGTCGGCCATCTCGTTTTCCACTGCAATGGTATCAATAGCAACCATGCTGCCATCGGTAAATCTCAGTTCTACGCAAGCTGCGTCCATGTTGTAGACACAAGATATTAAGGATTTCATGGTGTGTCACCCATAATTTATCATAAAAACGACGCCGTTCCCGGATCAGTCGGGACAGCGTCGTTTTTATAATCGGTTCCCTATTACAGCGCAACCGTTCTTTCTTCGCGCTGCGCCTTATAGGCGTTTTCCATCAGCTCCGTCAGCTCAATGCCCTCCTTTGTGCCGAAAAGCACCGGCTTTCCATACAGCACGGAATCAATGAACTGCCTGAGCGGCGAAGGAAGCTCCTTGGGAAGCTTGGGTACAATCCAGCCATCATTCCCTTCCGTCTGAAGCATGCTCGTCTTCACGCGCACGCGGCCATCCTCACAAAGAATTACGCCGCGGGTGCCGTAGATTTCGCAGATACGCGGGGTAAACGGGGACACGAGGCTCGTCTCAGAAATCGCCATCGCTCCGTTTTCAAAGCCGATGATGCTCACGGCGTCATCGTCCACCGTGCGGTCGGTGTGCGTCGTAAAGCGGGACTGGATGCTCACGGGCTTTCCCATGAACCAGCGGGACAGATACATCGGATGCGCGCCCAAATCCATCATCGCGCCGCCGCCCGTGGTTTCCGGGTCATACCAATAATCCGGCAGCCAGTTTGCCAGCGCGCCGTTGTGGCAGTTGCGCACACGGAACAGCGTAATGTCACCCAGCATTCCTTCGTCAATCGCATGCTTGATGAACAGGTTTTCCGGGAAGCAGCGGTGCGGGAACGAAATCGTGAACACAACGCCATTTTCCTCAACCGCCTTTGCTACGCGGCGGCATTCCTCCGTCGTCAGGCACATCACCTTTTCGGCGAAGATATGCTTTCCGGCCCTTGCCGCACGAAGCATGAGATCGGCATGCATGTTCGTCGGTGAGCAGATGGCCACCGCGTCGACATCCGTGCGCGCAAGCACATCGTCATAGCTCTCCACGAAGGGAACCTCCAGCTGCGCCGCCCATTCCCGACCGCGCTCGGGGTTCTCGTCCCACACACACGTCACGCACGCGTCCGCTTCCTTATTGAAGCTGCGGGCGTATCCCTCGGCATGCACATGCCACTTGCTGATCATCGCTACCTTCAGCATTCCGTTTCTTCCCCCTCTTCCTCCGGCTTCCCGCCCACTTCACTTTCGGGCGCACGCGGAATCGTAATCAGAAATTCCGTACCCTCACCGTATTTCGAGTGTACCTCAATCATGCCATGCATCGTGTTCACGATGTGCTTCGCGATAGCCAGACCCAAGCCAGTTCCGCCCATGGCACGAGAACGCCCCTTGTCCACGCGGTAAAAGCGCTCGAACAGACGGCCCAAATGCTCTTCCTTGATGCCGATACCCGTATCGGCAATCATCAGATTCACATTCGTCTTGTCCTCAAACACCTTAACGGACACACTGCCGCCGCTCTTATTGTACTTGATGCCATTCTCGATCAGGTTAATCAGAAGCTGCTTCACGCGGTCGGGATTGCCCATCACATAGGCCGGATGCTCATTCGGCGCGGCGATCAGGCGAACCTCCTTCTCCTGCGCGTGAATCTTCAGCAGGTCGCAAACCTCCATTGCAGCCATGTCCAGCGCGATCGGCTTGATTTCCACCTCTTCCTCGCCGGATTCCAGCTTGGTAATCGAGAGAATGTCGTTGATCAGGCGCGTCAGCCGGTCGGCCTCGATCATGATGATGTCAAGGAACTTGCGCGCCATAGTCGGGTTATCAATCGCGCCCGCCTGCAGCGTCTCCACGAAGCCCTTGATCGAGGTGAGCGGCGTTTTCATTTCATGGGACACATTGGCGGCAAAGTCCGTGCGCAGCTGCTCCAGCTTGCGCAGCTCGGTAATATCCTCAACGATAACCATCGCGCCGGAGCACTTGCCCTCGCGGAACAGGCTGGACGCATACGCGCGCAGCGGACGATTACCGCCGTCCGGGCGCTTTCCGTCCAAATCGGCGGTACACACGTTGCCGGTGCCCATCCTCATGGCTTCGCCGATGACCTTTTCCAGCTCCTCGTTGTGGAATACCTCGGTCAGCGCATGCCCCTCGGAATCCTTCACGGATACGCCGAACAGCTCGCTGCTCACGCCGTTGGCAAAGGTGATGCTTTTCTCCCGATCCACGGTAATCAGTCCCTGCCGCATCTGGTTCAGCATCTGTCCGACAACGATATTGCGCCGCTGCTGACGGAACACGC
>CAZMGO010000195.1:0-3485 GCA_964565845.1 uncultured Oscillospiraceae bacterium
GCCAAATTTTCCCGAAAGGAAGTGCGCCATTATGGAGGAAGCGAATTCCCGCGTTTCCGGTTTCGCTCAAAACGCCGGGCATTTGCCGCGGGGCACATGCGTCAAGCGCGCATTTTTCCGCGCAGAGCCGTTCGAATTTTCGTCTGCGCTTGACATTCGCGCCGCTGAGGGGTACACTGAAGGCAGGAGGGATGCGCATGTCAAACGAAAGAGAGCGGGAGGCCATGCGGCGCGCCCGCGCGTTTATCGATCAGCTGACCGTGGATGCGCCGGACGGCGATCCGAAAGCCATTGTGGAGGATGAAGACCGGTTTTTCGCATGGGACAACGAGCACAGAAGCCCGAAAACGGGCAAAACGTTTCTGTTTGACTGGAGCTACTACATCGGCATCGTGATGGAGGGTCTGTACTACATGTACGAAGCCGGCGCGGGCACGCGCTATCGCGACTACGCAGCGCGCTATCTTCACGCCGTGGAGACGGAGGGACGCCTGAACCGATATGCGGGCTACACGCCCGATCACGGCGTGGACTGCTATAAAACCGCCAGCCTGCTGCCCTTCTTTATGGACGAGGACGCGGAGCTGAAGGCGCTGGCCGACGCGCTGTTTGACGACCTTGTGCATAAAAACGCCTGTCACACCGAGGAGGCGCTGGGCGGCAACTATTGGCACGTGTGGCGCGACGGGAAGCCGCCGCGCTACCGCGTGTGGCTGGACGGGCTGTATATGAGTCAGGTGTTTCCGGCGCGCTATGCCAAAAAGACGGGCGACGCGCGGACGCTTCACCGCATTGCCGCGCGCTTTCGCTGGGTGAACGAGAATCTGTTCAACCCGGAAAACGGGCTTTTGTACCATGCCGGAAACGGAAAGGGCGACGCATGCCCGTTCCATTGGCTGCGCGCGTCCGGGTGGTATCAGATGGCGCAGGCGGACGTGCTGGAATGCTTGGACGGAGACGACTGGCGCGATCTCTGCGCGGCCTTTGAAGCGCTGTCGCGCGCGCTGCTTCGCTTCCGCGACCCGGAGACCGGGCTGTGGAACAACCTGATCGATCAGCCCGCCGAAAACGGCAACCGCGCCGAAAGCAGCGGCACGGCGATGATGGCCTACTCGCTTCAGAAGGGCGCGCGGCTGGGGCTTTTGCCTGCCGAGCTGGGCGAGGCGGGCAGGGACGTATTTGTGCGGCTGACGGAGGAAAAGCTGAAGGGGCGCGCGCTGACGGACGTGTATCTTGTCGCCATGGCATCCGGCGAGGACAACTATCGAAACGAAGCCTACTACATGCCGCAGGAGGGCAAGGGCGTGGGGCCGTACATCATGGCATACGCCGAAATGCTTCGCCGCGGCTGAAGATGGAGAAGGCCGGCGCGTCCGCCCAATTCGGGCGTATAGGCAGCGAAGCCCGTGAAACAATAGAACCGTCCCATGGGACGGAGCGCGAAGGACGGAGGGGGAATTCCTTTGGATTTATTCGACATTATCGGCCCGGTGATGATCGGGCCCTCCAGCTCGCATACGGCGGGCGCGGCGCGCATTGGCCGGGCGGCGCGCGGGCTGATGGACGACGAAATCGCGAAGGCGGTCATCACGCTTTCCGGCTCGTTCGCGCGCACGTATCGCGGCCACGGAACCGATCGGGCGCTGATTGCGGGGCTGATGGGCATGGCAGTGGACGACATTCGCCTGCGCGACAGTCTGGAGCTGGCGAAAAAGGCCGGGCTTTCCTATGAATTTCGTCTGGAGGACATTCCGGACGCGCACCCGAACACGGCAATCGTCGAGCTTACGGGCGTGCACGGCGGGCAATTGTCCATGCGCGCGTGCTCGGTGGGCGGCGGCGCGATTCGCGTGGAGCGGCTCAACGGCATGAGCGTTTCCTTCAGCGGACAGCTGGACACGCTGGTCATCTGCCACACCGACGAGCCGGGCGTGATTGCCAACGTTTCCAGCCTTATCGCCGCGCTGAACGTGAACATCGCCACGATGCAGGTATTCCGCCGCTCGGCGGGCGGAGACGCCGTGATGGTGATTGAAACCGACAACGCGCCCGATCAGGAAAGCGTGAGCATGATTCGCCGGCTGCGCGGCATCCGCACCGCGAACCTTTTGAGACGGCTGTGAGGAGGGCTGCGCCATGCATGATTACACCACCATTCAGGAGCTTGTAAATCTGGCAAACGAAAAGGGCGGCTTTTTTGAGGCCGTGCTGGACGCCTATGCCGAGGACGCGGATGCGCGCGAGGCGACCGTTCGCCGCATGACCGACAGCCTGCACGTCATGCGCGAAAGCGTGAAGGAGGGGCTGAATCCGGATGCGCGCTCGATGAGCGGACGCGTGGGCGGACAGGCGGCGAAGCTGCTTTCAGCCGTGCGCGCGGGCAAAACCTTCGGCGGAAACGCACTCGGCGCGGCAAGCGCCTACGCGCTGGCGGCGGCGGAATGCAACGCCTGCATGGGGCGCATCGTGGCCGCGCCTACGGCGGGCGCGTGCGGCGTGCTGCCCGCGGCGCTGTTTGCGGCGCAGGAGGAAAAGGGCTATACGGACGAGCGGCTCGTGCGCGCCCTGTTCACGGCGGCGGGCTTTGGAAAGGTCATCGCGCTGCGCTCCGGCATTTCCGGCGCGGAGGGCGGCTGTCAGGCCGAATGTGGCTCGGCAAGCGCCATGGCGGCGGCGGCGCTGTGCGATTTGGGCGGCGGGACGCCCGAGGCCTGCGCGGACGCGGCGGGCTTCGCCGCCATGAACCTGCTGGGTCTGGTGTGCGACCCGGTGGAGGGACTGGTGGAGGTGCCGTGCGTATACCGAAACATCGTCGGCGCGGCGAACGCCGTATGCGCCGCCAACCTTGCGCTTTCGGGCGTCGGGCTGATTATGCCTGCGGACGAGGTGATTGATGCCATGCGCCGTGTGGGACGGCAGCTTCCGGCCTCCCTTCGCGAAACCGGCGAGGGCGGCTGCGCGGCGTGCCGGCTGTATGAGCAGGAGAAATCGAAATGACGAAGAGGATATTGGCAATCTGCACGGCGCTGCTTCTGGCCTGCGGCGCAGCGGCAGAGGGCTTCACGGCCATTTCGGCGGGCGGCGCGCACGCGCTTGCCGTGGACGAAGGCGGAACCGTGTGGGCATGGGGCTCCAATGTGCGCGGGGAAAGCGATCCCGGCGCGTCGGACGCGCGCATAACGGCGCTGACCGCCGTTTTAGAGGACGCGGTTTCCGTCGCCTGCGGACGAAATTTCTCACTGGCGCTTACGGCGGACGGCGCGCTGTACGGCTGGGGCGACAACCGCGCCTGTCAGCTTCCCGGCGTGTCCGATGCGCGCGCGGCGGCGCCCGTGCTTCTGCGGCAGGGTGTTCGTTCAATGGATGCCTGCGAGGAGCGCGCCGTGCTTGTGGCCGAGAGCGGAGAGGCCTATGCATGGGGCGCGGGGGAGGAAATGCACCTTCTCTGTGAAAACGCCGCGGAGGCCGCCGTGGGCGTGGATTTC
>CAZMGO010000196.1:0-3426 GCA_964565845.1 uncultured Oscillospiraceae bacterium
CGCCTCGCCATATGAAATTTTCCAAACTGTCCTATTTGATATTGCAATTTAGGCCTTTTTTTCCTTGCGGTCTGCGGTCAGCTTGCTTTAGTTCATTACCTTATCCATCAGCTGCTGATAGGTGACCACATGCTCGTAGGTCACCATTCCGTTTGAAATCGTTGCGAACAGCTTCCTTGCGCAGTCGATTTTTGCCTTTTCAATTGGACGCAGATCCATGCTCTCCAGCGAGCCCTTGGTCTCCGCGACGAAATAGATATGGCGCACCTCGCCTTCATGGAACACAATCGCCCAGTCCGGCGAATAGTGTCCGACGGGTGTGGGAATGGAGAAGCCCTTCGGAAGCTTGGCGTAGATATTTACCTCGGCGGCTCCATCCAGCGCTTCGGCCATTTTTCGCTCGATGCTCTTTTCTGCCGTGCCGTCCGTATAGACATAATCCTGAATGGCCTTTGACGCCTGAAACGCCTCCTCCAGCGACCTGCCGTGCTTTTCGGCGGTGAAGATGCTGCTGTCGTAGCTGCCTTCAATCTCGTTGTAGGTAATGTGCTCCACGATCATCGTGGCCTTCTGTTCCTTAATCAGGTTGACAACCTTTGTAATGAATTCCTCCGGATTGTATTGGAACATCAAATAGGTCGACGGCCGAATGCCCTTCAGAATTGCTGCGACCGTGCGCCGCGTCAATACGGTTTTCTCGGCGATTTTGCCGATGAGGTCGTATCGAATCGGGCTGGTTTCCGCGTGCTTGAGTGTGGATGTGCGCGTCTTGACAGCGTTGAAGGCACTGCCCTCGCGCATCATGTCGTTTGTAATCGCGTCGCGCTGGCTGGCCTGCGAAACCGTGTATTGCAGCTGGCTGACGAACAGCTTTTCATCAATGGCGGAAATCGCGTTGCGAATCAGCTCGTCCGAATCAAAATCCACGGTATAGGCGTATTTGTGGTTGATGGCTCTCCAGAGCGTCTGGAAGGATTCCTTGTAGAATCGATCGTTGAGCGGATTCTCCGGCACCTTGGTTTTGTTGCCGTCGGCGAACATTTCCTTGAGCACGGTATCGTCGAAGATTGCCTGAATCAGCCTGTGAATCTCCTCCGACATGGGCGCGAGCGCTTCAGGCAGCGGAGAAAGCGCATGCGCGGCGAGATCGTCCCGGTACTCCTGCGCAATCGTGTCATCGTCGGCAATGTAATCGTTTTTCAGCAGATATTTGTAAATCTGCCTTGCCTGCGCCTCGGTAAGCGAAACGATTTGCCCGTTCACGGTGATTTTCTTCCCGGTAAAGTAAGCCACGCTTGCCTTGGTGGGGCGCTCGTAGAGCACGGCGCGCGTCTGCTCCTGCAAATCGCGCACAAATTCGGAATACCCCTCGCTGGCAATGACGGTCAGCGTATTGATGGCCTGCACATTGTCGCCGCACGCGTCCGCATCCATGCGGTCGCCTGCCTGATTGACGCACAGGCGCAGGCCGCGCCCTACCTCCTGCCGCTTCTGGGTTGAGCTGTCGCCGCCATGCTTGAGCGTGCAGATCTGGAACACGTTCGGATTGTCCCAGCCCTCGCGCAGCGCGGAGTGGGAGAAGATAAAGCGCGTCGGCTCCTCAAAGGAAAGCAGCCGCTCCTTGTTTTTGAGGATTAGGTCGTAGGCGGAAATATCATCGGAAAATTCGCTGCCGCGCTTGAGCGTCGAATCCACGGCGCGCCCGGTCTTTTTGTCGATGCTGAAATAGCCCCTATGCGTGTCGGCGGCAGAAATGCCGTCCAGATACGCAAGATACGCCGGATTCAGAAACTTCCGATACTCGTTCAGCACGGCGATATACTCTTCCTCAAACACGCGCCCATATTCGCCCGGCACCTCATTGCCGTCCGCGTCATACTGGCGGTATTTCGCCACCTCGTCAATGAAGAACAGCGATAGCGTCTTGATGCCCATGTTGAAATTCTGCTCTTCCTTCTCAAAGTGGGAGATAATTGTCTCGCGAATCTGCACGCGCCGCATATCGCGCTCGGACACGTCGCCCACCACGTCGCCCTTGCGGATGACGTCGCCATTGGTGAACGTCACCGTTCCGGCAATGGGGTCGATTTCGGAAATGGAAAAGCCCCTGTACTGCTCCATTTCGCTGGAAATATAATAGAGATTGTCGCCCACGCTCAATATGCGGAATTCGCGGTTGATGGATTTCTGATAGCGAATTTCTAGCTCCATGCGTACCTGCGGCGGCCTCTTCGGCGAAAGCAGAATGCTCTCCATGTACAGATACTGATCCGTTCCGCGGAAATTCTTCACCTCGAAGCCCTTGACCTCGATTTTCTTTACAAGCCGCTTGTTATAGGCGTCCAATGCGTCCAGCACATACACCAGATTGTGCTGCTTGGCGTGCGTCGCAGAATAATTCAGGCAGAACAGCGGATTGAACGATTTCAGTGCCTTCTGCGTCACGTCGCCGCCCATCTTCTGCGGCTCGTCCATGATGACGATGGGGCGGTTGGCGGCAATCACGTCGATCGGGCGGCGGGACGCGAATTCATCACGCTTGGAATAGATAATGCGCGCTTCCTTGCTCTTGCCGTCCTCCTTCAGGGATGCGGCGAACGCCTGCGTATTGATAATCATCACGTTGATGCCGCCGTCGGAGGAAAACGCGTCCAGCTGATTCAGATTGGCGCTGTTGTAGATGAAGAACCGCGCCTTCTTGCCATACAGTTCCATGAAATGATCAACTGTAATTTCGAAGGACTTCTTCACGCCCTCGCGAATGGCGATGGAAGGCACGACCACGATGAACTTGCTCCAGCCGTAGCGCTTGTTCAGCTCGAACATGGTCTTGATGTACACATACGTCTTGCCTGTGCCGGTTTCCATCTCCACGTCCAGTGAGCAGCAGCCCAGCTCACGAACCAGATGCTCGGAAAGATGAAGGTTGTTTTCCGACTGAATGGCGCGAATGTTCCTCAGCAGCTCGTCCGCGCTCAATCGGACGCTTTCGTTTTTATAGCCGGTATCGTCGGCCACGTCGTTAAACGTCACCTGCGGCTCGGGGAATAGGGAAAGCTGCTCATTCTGCGGCGGCAGAATCGGCTCCTGCTCGCCCAGATCGCGAATGTATGATATGCCGTCGCTGTAAGGCTGCCCGTTGAACACCCGAACCACGCTGTCCACCGCGTCGGTTTGGTATTGCTGTATCTTGAAACGAAATTTCATGGCTTTTGCCCCCTGCTCTTCTTTTTCGCCGTAGTTTCAAGCTCCTTGATGGTTTCCAAATACGCTTCCTCAACGGGGGAAAGCGTCTGCGCCTGATACTTTCGATACTCGGCGGTCGCTCGTTTGATTGCCTCCTGATGGCTGACGTTTCCCGCGCCGCTGAGCAGCTGACGAATGTAGTCGCTCATTTTCATCGGCTTATGCTCAATGGCGTTGATT
>CAZMGO010000197.1:0-3409 GCA_964565845.1 uncultured Oscillospiraceae bacterium
CCGCGGAAAAGGGTTAGACGGCGTGCGCTTCTTGCCGGGTTCGTTTCCCTCATGCTGCTGATCGGCTGTACCATTGGCTTTTCGGCACTGTTTTCCCGGCTGAGCACGGCAGCAATCCTGTACACGAATGCGGGCAGCTTTGCGCTGGGACTGGCGCTCACGCTCGCCTGTGCGGCATTGATCGCGCTTCTGCCGACCTCCGATGCGGAAAGCGACCGGACAGCGTCGGCGGAAACGGCACATGCGGGGCGCGCTTCCTTCCTTCAAAAAGCGTTTTCATGGTCGCGCGCGGGATGGACGCTGCCGCTTGGCGCGCTGGTTGCCGGGACGGAAATCGGATTGTTTTTGCTGACGGGCAGCGCCCGCATCGCACACGGGCGCGCGGGAGCCTCCTCCGTCGACGTATGGCTGGCGCTGTGGCTCGATGCGGGACTGGCGCTGTATCCGGCACTTTGGATCTGCGGCATTCTTCCGCTGTTTGAGCCCGCGCGTTTTCCGCGCCTTCGCCGCCTTTTCCCGCTTATGGGCGCGGTACTGGAGGCCGGCTGGCTCATCTATGCGCGCGGCTGCACGGCGTGGACGTTCGTTTTAAACGCGCTTTTGCTGGGCGGACTGACGTATACCCTTGCCGAACGGGCGCGCGGCTGGCTCTCCGCTGCGGCGGGCGTATTTGCCTTTTTCGCCGCGGCACGTCTGTTTGGCGAGGCGGCACCCGTGTATCCGGTGTCCGAGCCGTTTCTGACCGGCGCCGAGTCCGGAGGGTTGTTCGCCTCGCCGGTTTTGACCGTTTTTCTGCTGCTCTGGGGACTGAGCGTATCGGCGAAGCGTGCGCGCATTCGCAGTGTCTCGCGCGATACGCCGAGCTTCCCCACGGAATCGGGAGGTAGAATGCAATGAATACCAAACGCATGCTTTTTATCGTGAATCCCTGCGCCGGACAGCGCCGCATCGCGCGCAAGCTGGCCGACATTCTTCAGCGCTTTTGCGCGGGCGGCATGCTGCCGACAGTACTCACGACGGAATACGCCGGACACGCCCGCAAGCTCGTTCAGCAGTATGCCGCGCAGCATGACATTGTCGTCTGTGCGGGCGGCGATGGAACGCTGAACGAAACGGTGGCCGGGCTTCTGGAATCGGGCGCGAGCATACCGATCGGCTATCTGCCCTGCGGCACGACAAACGACCTTGCCTCCACGCTGGGGCTTTCCCGTGACCTCGATCAGGCCGCGCAGGACATTTTAGACGGTCAGCCGCGCGTGCTCGACATCGGCAGCTTCAACGGCCGCAATTTCGTATACACCGCATCGTTCGGCGCGTTCACCAGCGTTTCCTATGCCACGCCGCAGCCGATTAAAAACGTGCTGGGACACCTAGCGTATCTGCTGGAGGGCGTGAAAAACCTCGGACAGCTTCAGCCGGTATACGCCGACGTACATACCGACGGCGGAGACTTTTCGGGCGATTTCCTGTTCGGCTCCGTGAGCAACACCACGTCGCTGGCCGGCATCCTGACGCTGGACAAAAGCCTTGTGCAGCTGGACGACGGTCGCTTCGAGCTTCTGCTTGTAGACATGCCGCGCAGCGCCATCGAATTCAGCCAGCTGCTGCTCAACGTGGCGCAGCGTAAATTCGAGGGACTTTTGCATCTGACCACCGCAAGCCGCATCGAAGTCAACACCCGCGAAAACGTGGACTGGACGCTGGACGGCGAAAACGGCCGCGGCGGCACGCATTTCGACATTCGCAATCTGGGCGGTGCCGTGCGCATCCTTACCAATCAGCCGCTGGTTTCCGAGGGAGAAAACTGAGCCGTTCCGCAAAAACGGTCAAAGAAGGCAGGAAAGCACCATGGAAAACGAAAAGGGCGTACGCCTGAACAAATATCTGGCGGATGCGGGCAAATGCTCGCGCCGCGAGGCCGACCGTTGGATTGAGGAGGGGCGCGTTTGGATCGACGGGCGGCGCGGCACGCTGGGCGACCGCGTGCTGCCCGGCATGAAGGTGACCATCGCGGGCGAGCGCGTGAAGAAGCAATCGAAGCCCCTATACATCGCGCTGAACAAGCCCGTGGGCATCGTGTGCACCTGCGACCCGAACGAGCGGGACAACGTGGTTTCTTTCATCGACCACGACCGGCGCATCTATCCCATCGGCCGTTTGGACAAGGACAGCGAGGGGCTTCTTCTTTTGACCAGCGACGGAGACATTGTAAACCGCATTCTCCGCGCCGCAGGACGGCACGAGAAGGAATATCAGGTGACGGTCGATCGTCCCATCACGCCGGAATTCATTCGCGAAATGGAATCGGGCGTGAAGATTCTGGGCACGACGACGCTTCCCTGTCATCTGAAGAAAACCGGCGAGCGCGCCTTCACAATCGTGCTCACGCAGGGGCTGAACCGACAAATTCGCCGCATGTGCGAGGCGCTCGGCTACCGCGTGAAAACGCTCAGGCGCGTGCGCATCATGAACATTCGACTGGGTATTTTAAAGCCGGGTCAGTGGCGCAACCTTTCGCCCAGCGAGCTGAGCGAGCTGTTCCGCCAGCTGGACCGTGCCGATGAGGAAAGGAACGAACGAGCATGAAAGTCATGGAACGCCTTCGCAGCCGCCATAATTCCTTCCGCGATGAGCGCCCCGTCGTGCTGGGCTTTCTGGGCGACAGCGTGACGCACGGCTGCTTCGAGGTCTTCATCAACGAGGCCGGCAGGGTCGACACCGCATGCGAGGCCGGCAGCGCCTACCCGGCGCTGGTCGCGCAGGAGCTGGGGCGCATGTTCCCCTTCGCGCAGCCCGCCGTCATCAATGCCGGTGTGTCCGGCGACAATGCGCCCGGCGGGTATCGCCGTCTCGCCCGCGATGTGCTTTTCGCGCAGCCCGATCTGGTTTTCGTCAATTTCGGCCTGAACGACTCCATGTGTGCCGACGTGGAGGACGGCCTGCGCCGCTACCGCGAAGCCATGAGGGGCATTCTTGAGGATGTGCTGAAAAGCGGCGCGGAGTGCGTGCTGGTAACGCCCAACCACATGTGCGGCTACGTTTCCCATCGCCTTGAAAACGATACCCTGCGGGATATCGCGAAGGACGCCGCCCGCGTGCAGAACGAGGGCATCCTGCGCCGCTATGTGGACGCCGCCCGTGAGGAAGCCCGCGCGCACGGCGTCCCCGTCGCCGATACCTATCGCATGTGGGACGCGCTCGCCGCCGCAGGCGCAGACACCACCGAGATGCTCGCCAACAGCATCAATCACCCCTCCCGTGAGGCGCATCGGCTTTTCGCAAACGAAATTCTTCGCGTGCTGCTGGAGGTATAATATCTGCCCCCCCCAAAAAAAACAGAGTCCGTTTTTTGTCTCTCGTGAATTCCCATCGTAAATGCCACAGTGAGAGAAGGGCTGGATTTAGCATG
>CAZMGO010000198.1:0-3368 GCA_964565845.1 uncultured Oscillospiraceae bacterium
GTCGGGCTGCTGATACTGCTCCACGATGGCGGGCAGCAGGCGGCTGGTAGCCAAACCGGAGCCGTTGAGCGTGTGCACGTACTCGAGCTTCTTGCTCTCCGCACGGCGGAAGCGGATATTGCCGCGGCGCGCCTGATAATCGCGGGCGTTGGAAACGCTGGAGCACTCCTTGTACTCGTTCATGCTGGGAATCCACAGCTCAATATCGTAGGTCGTAGCCATCGACGCGGAGCAATCGCCCGCAGCAAGCTTGGACAGACGATAATGCAGCCCCAGACCCTCAACCAGACGGCAGGCCTTTCCGATCAGCTCCTGCAGCATGGCATCGCTGTCCTCCGGGCGCGTGTAGCCGAACATTTCAATCTTATTGAACTGATGGCCGCGGATCATGCCGCGCTCGCTGGCGCGATACGTACCGGCCTCGCGGCGGTAGCAGGGCGTGTAAGCGAACAGGCGCTTGGGCAGATCGGCCTCGTTGAGGATTTCGCCGCGATACAGGTTAATCAGCGCGGTTTCCGCCGTCGGAAGCAGGAAATGGAAGCCCTCCTCCGTCAGACGGAACACGTCCTCTTCAAACTTCGGGAACTGCCCTGCCGTCAGGCCGCACTCGTAGGTCAGGATATGCGGCGGCAGCATGAACTCGTATCCGTCCTTCAGGTGCTCGGTAATGAAGTAGTTGAGCAGCGCCCATTCAAGCTTTGCGCCCTCGCCGGTATACAGCCAGAAGCCGTTGCCGCCCATCTTTACGCCGCGCTCGTAGTCGATCAACCCCAACGACGTGCAAAGATCCACATGATTCTTCGGTTCAAATTCAAATGCGGGCTTTTCGCCGAACACCTTTATGGGGCGATTGTTTTCCTTGCCTCCGGCAACCACGTCCTCCGCCGGCAGGTTCGGCAGCGCCAGCACGAAGCGGCGAATCTTCTCCTCCAGCTCGCCCTGCTCCGCGTCCATCACGGCGATTTTCTCCTTCAGCTCCTTCAGCTCGCTCAAAAGCTCGCTCGCGTCCAGTCCCTGCTTTTTGCGCATGGGAATTTCCTTGCTCTTTTTGTTGCTCTCGGCCTTCGCGTTTTCGTTTTCGAGAATCAGCTCACGGCGACGCGCGTCCCACGCAAGCAGCTCGGTAAAGTCCACGTCATACTCGCGCTTCTTCAGCGCATCCTTCACGAAATCCGGGTTGGAACGAATCAGATTCAGATCAAGCATGCTTTCACTCTCCAAAAATAACGCCCCTGCCTTCAGCAGGGGCGATGATAAACCGCGGTACCACCCTATTTGCCGGTTGCCCGGCATCTCATTCGGCTGTAACGGGCCGAGCCCGCTCCGCTCATCGCAGAGCGCTCCGGGACGGAAGCGCACGTTCGTTCCTCCGGCTCACACCAAACGCCGGATCTCTGAAGAAGCCGAAACGCGCGTGAATTCCCTTCATCGCTGTCCTTATTATATCGCATATGCGCCCCGTTACAAGCGTATCCGCGTTAATTCGGCGGTCAACCCGTTTTCGGCAGCGTCAGCCAATCAGACGGCGCACTGCCTCCGGCGCTGCATTAGGCAAAAACGCACGCAGATGCGCTTCGATACGTGCACGCGACACCTCCGGCGCTTCCGCATACATCTGCGTAGCCCATTCCGCGCCAAATGCGGCTTCTGGGGTTGTCAGCTGCGCGATAGGCCATCCGTATGGCTCGCCGAAACGGTTTCGCCTGCGGTCGAAGCCGCATATGAGCAGATAGGTCTGCTCCTGAAGAAGCGTTACCGCGCCCTCGAAGCCCTTTGCGCCGGCACGCTTTTTCAGCTCACTTTTCAGAAGCCCCGGCTCCCTTTCCACCTCCTGCATAACCGCATGGCACAAAGGCGTCGCAAGACCCTCCTCCCAGCGCGAATCAAAATCATAGCCATCGCGCCGCAGATTGATCAGCGTCGGAAACCACTCACGGCTCACAAACCCCGCATGTCCATCGAAAAGCTTGCCATAGATCACGTCGTCTCGCCCGGCAATCTCCTCGCGCCAATGCCACGGATCATCCGCAAGCCCCGTCCACCATTGCCCCTGTGTAAGCGCCTCCACCGAAAAGCCGGGAATCGCTCCCGCAAACAGCGGCAAAAAGCCGATCTCCGAAACCAAACGCACGGCATCGTCCGCGCACCTCAGGGAAGCCCTCATTTTAAAATCTCCACATTCTTCCACGCCTCGCGCGCAAAGGCAAGCAGCCCCTCCTCGGATGCCAGCCCCGCCTCGGTCTTCGCGCGGCTGTCCGCCTGCAGAAGCACGCAGGCATTTTCATTGGCATCGGCATACAGGAACAGATACCGATGCCACATGGCTCCGTCCTCCTCCGCATCCTGCTGAAGCACCGTATAGCCGCAGTAGGCGCGTCCGTCGTCAAAGGCTCCGCGCACCTCGCCGGGAACAGGCTCGTCATCCGAGGACATCAGCCCGCGCGCAAGCGCCGATGCGCGCATTGTCTTTTCGGCGCTCATGGCAATGCCGCAAAGATAATAGTGATAAACCTCGTTTTCCGCGTCGTCAGCCTCGTACCAGAACTGCGTAATGTTCTCGTCGCCCTTGTCAACGGCATATTCCGTCAGCGAGAAGCCGTCCATCGTGCCGTTCACATTGGCGATTTCAAAGTATTTCGGTGCCTTTTTGCTGCCGCCGTTGACCACCAACGAATTTTCGCGCGTCATCCGTGCCTTGCCGTCCCGCACGTTCAGGCTGCCGTCCCGATGCGGAAGCACATCCGCACTCACGAGCACAATTCCCGCGATAACAATCACGCACACTGCGGCAATCGCCGCCGCAAGCCTCTTCTGCTTTGCCGTCATCTGCCTGAATCTGAACGGCTTTGCCGCCGTGCGTCGCTTCTGCGCATGAGCCGAACGCCTTTTTGCCATTGTCTCAGCCTTTCTTTCCTTCCATTTATCTGCCCGTTTTGTCGTTCCCGCGCTTTTCCACCGGCTCAGCCGGTTAGCGCTTCCATAGCAGAAAGCCGCGGCATGGCTTAAGCCGCCGCAGCTTTCCCGCAAATTCCGCTTATTTCGTGGTGATGCCGTCCACAACCTTGCCCATCAGCTCAACCAGCGCCGTCTCGTCGGGCAGGTTTTCGCGCTTCTTGGCCTTGCAGGTAATCATCACCATGATGCTGCTGTCCTCTTCCTCACCGGGAATGAAGGTGCTGAAGAAGCGATTGTACATACCGCTGTACGTATCCTTCTCATCATCGCCGTAAATATATCCGCCGAACTCAATCTTCTTCTCCGGCGATACGCCCTCGGTCAGATCCGGATAGGTGGTCTCGTTAGTTTCCGAATCAATCACGGCGCCCAGACTGCGCACTGCTTCCCTGCGCGCCTCGGCAGACTCACTG
>CAZMGO010000199.1:0-3258 GCA_964565845.1 uncultured Oscillospiraceae bacterium
ATCCGGTCTCCGTCGCGGCCTACGACCGCCGCCAGATATTCGCGCGTCTTTTCGTAGCCCTCGGGCGCGTTCGGCGTGCATTTCGCTTCATCCTTATAAAACCCGGTCGTATATGGCCGGTGGCTGACGGCGTTCAGCTCCTCCATGCACATTTTCTCGTCCATGCCGTTCAGGCGCATGCGGTATGCGTTCACGACGGTCGCCACATAATACGCCGTCTTCATGCGTCCCTCAATTTTAAGGGACGTCACCCCCGCCGCCAGAATCTCGTCCAAAAGCGGCATGGCGTTTAAGTCGTAGGAGGACAGGATGTACGTCCCCGCGTCATCCTCCTCAATGGGAAACACCTGCCCGGGACGCTTTTCCTCGGTCAGCCCGAATTTCCATCGGCAGCTCTGCGCGCAGCCGCCGCGGTTGGCGCTGCGGCCGGTCAGATAGGTGGAAAGCAGGCACCTGCCGGAATACGCCATGCACATCGCGCCGTGCACAAACGCCTCCAGCTCCAAATCCTTGGGCGTTTTCGCGCGAATTTCCGCAATGCGCGCAAGGTTCAGCTCGCGCGCCAGCACCACGCGGCTCGCGCCCAGCTCATAATAAATGCTCGCGCTCTCATGGTTGGTGCAGTTCGCCTGCGTGCTCACGTGCACCTCCATGTCGGGACAGGCGCGTGTAATCGCCCGAATCGCGCCCAAATCGGATACGATCATCGCATCCGCGCCCAAATCCTTCAGCGCCCGCGCGTATTCCGCCATGTCCGGAATCTCCTCCGGAAACGTAAACGCGTTCGCCGCCACATACACGCGCACGCCCCGCGCATGCGCGTATTCGCACGCCTCGCGCACGCCCTCCAGCGTAAAGCCGGTGTTCCCGGCGCGCAGCTGAAGCATCGGGCCGCCCAGATAGACGGCGTTCGCGCCGAAGCGAACGGCGGCATGGAGCGCGTCCATACCGCCCGCCGGCGCGAGCAGCTCAACCTGTTTCGTATTCATTTTACACATTAAAGCGGAACAGCGTCACGTCGCCGTCCTTCATCACGTAATCCTTGCCCTCGGAGCGAATCAGACCCTTTTCCTTGCAGGCGTTCATGCTGCCCTCACGCACCAGATCGTCATAGCCCACAATCTCGGCGCGGATGAAGCCGCGCTCAAAGTCGGTGTGAATCTTGCCCGCGGCCTGCGGCGCCTTCGTGCCCCGCTCAATCGTCCACGCGCGCACCTCCTTGGGCCCGGCGGTGAGGAACGAAATCAGCCCCAGAAGGTCGTAGCCGATGGTCACCAGCCGGTCAAGGCCGCTCTTTCCGATGCCCATCTCCTCGAGGAACAGCTTCTTCTCCTCCGGCTCCAGCTGAGCAATTTCCTCCTCCACCTTCGCGCAGATCACCAGCACTTGGCTGCCCTCCGCCTCAGCGATTTCCTTCACGCGCTTGACCGCCGGAAGCTCCTCGGCGCCCTCGCCCACCTCGTCCTCGCCGATGTTCGCGGCGTAAACCACCTTCTTCATCGTGAGCAGGAACCAGCCCTCGGCGACTGCGCGCTGCTCCTTGGTCAGGGGCGCGGTGCGCGCGGGCTTCAGGTCGTTCATGTGCTTGAGCAGCGTCTCGGCGGTTTCCATCTCCTCGGCATACTTTTTGTCGCCGTTTTTCACCAGATGGCTCGCCTTTTCAAGGCGCTTGGTCACCGTTTCGATGTCCGCCAGAATCAGCTCGGTCTGAATCGTCTCAATGTCGCGCGCGGGATCGACGCTGCCGTCCACGTGAATCACGTTTTCGTCCTCAAAGCAGCGCACAACGTGCACAATGGCGTCCACCTCGCGAATGTGGCTCAAAAACTTGTTGCCCAGTCCCTCGCCGTGGCTCGCGCCCTTCACCAGACCCGCAATGTCCACAAACTCCAGCACGGCGGGCGTGTACTTCTCGGGATGGTACATCTCCGCCAGCACGTCCAGCCGAGGATCGGGCACGGCCACCACGCCGTTGTTCGGTTCAATGGTGCAAAACGGATAATTCGCCGCCTGCGCGCCCGCGCAGGTAATGGCGTTAAACAGCGTGCTCTTGCCCACGTTCGGAAGGCCCACAACGCCAAGCTTCATAGATTCATTCCTCCAAATGCAAGTATCGATGCTTCATTATAACGGATAAACGTGAAAACTACAACAGGAAAACGCCCTTTTCCGCGCATTCCTCCCTCATTTCCCTCGGCCACTGGCTGGCCTGCACCTCTCCAATGTGGCATTTCTTTAATATCAGCATGCAGATGCGCGACTGTCCCAATCCCCCGCCGATGGTCAGCGGCAGCCTGCCCTTCAAAAGCTCGGAATGGAACGGCAGCGCCCGCCTGTCCTCCGCGCCGGCAAGCGCCAGCTGACGCGCCAACGCCTCCTCGTCCACGCGAATGCCCATGGAGGAAATCTCAAGCGCGCGCCCCAGCACCTCGCTCCACACCAGAATGTCGCCGTTCAGCGACCAATCGTCGTAGTCCGGCGCGCGCCCGTCGTGCGGCTTTCCGGATTTCAGCTCTCCGCCGATGCCCTCCAGAAACACCGTTCCGTATTCCCTTGTGATTTCGCTTTCGCGCTCCTTCGGCGAAAGCGCCGGATACCTGTCCTCCAGCTCCTGCGCCGTGATAAACGTCACCGTGGGATTAATCGCGGGCGTAAGCGCTGGGAACATGGCGCACGCCGCCAGCTCCGTCGCCGCCAGCACGCGCACGATCACCTTCACCGTGTCCTCCAGATACGCCCTCGTGCGATCCTCGCGGGCAATCACCCGTTCCCAGTCCCACTGGTCAACGTATACGCTGTGAAGGCAGTCCAGCTCCTCGTCGCGCCGGATGGCGTTCATGTCCGTATACAGCCCCTCGTGCATGCCGAAGCCGTACTCGCGCAGCGCCTGCCGCTTCCACTTTGCCAGCGAATGCACAATCTCCATGCGCTCCCCATCCATCCCGCGAATGGAAAAGCACACCGGACGCTCCACGCCGTTCAGATTGTCGTTTAAGCCCGAATCCGCCGTCACAAACAACGGCGCACTGATTCGAAGCAAACGCATCGCGTCGGCAAAGGTTCTTTCAAAGGTATCCTTCACATATTTAATGGCCTTTTCCGTATCCTGAACGCTTAATAGACTTTTGTATCCATCCGGAATCATGCATTTTCTCACAGTTATTTCTCCATTTTCACGCAATTTCTCGCCGTATTATAGCATGAAATGCAGCCTCCGTCCATACGTTT
The DNA here is from genome assembly GCA_964565845.1 of uncultured Oscillospiraceae bacterium. Lineage (GTDB taxonomy): Bacteria > Bacillota > Clostridia > Christensenellales > Aristaeellaceae > SFHK01. The sequence continues at coordinate 3,229 of CAZMGO010000199.1, forward strand.
ACGCAATTTCTCATAGCCCGCCATAGGAAA
>CAZMGO010000200.1:0-1921 GCA_964565845.1 uncultured Oscillospiraceae bacterium
AAGCGCACGTCTTCTAACCCTTTTCCGCGGAAGGCGCAGGGCGTTTCGAGCTTCGTTCTTCGGCGGCTCGGAGAGCGAAGCGGCGGATTTGCGTTTCATTCGACGACGCCGCGAATCAGACGTGGCGTTTCGGGCTTCGTCTCCGTGAAGCGGAACGCTTCGCGCGCCAGCGCCTCGGCACGGGGAACGTCCGAAATCTCCGAAGCGTGCATCGTGAGCAGCGATTCCCCCTTCCTTACGCGGTCGCCCAGACGCTTCTTCATTACGATGCCGACGGACAGGTCAATCCTGTCCTCCTTGCGCTCACGCCCCGCGCCCAGCGCCTTGGCGGCGTAGCCGATTCTGTCGGTGTGAATGCCAGCCACATAGCCGTCCGTGTCGGAAAGCAGGTCGATCTGCCTCGGCGCCTTCGGAAGACGGTCGGGCTCATAGGGCACGCGCGGGTCACCGCCCTGGCAGGCGAATAGCTCGGACAGCTTTTTCAGTCCTTCGCCGCTGCGGATTTTCTCTTCCAGCATGCAAACGCCCTCCTCCACGGTGGAGACAATGCCGGACAGGCGCAGAATGTGCGCGCCCAGCTGGAGGGAAACGGTCTTTAGGTCGCCCTCGACGCGGCCGGAGAGGATTTCGATGGCCTCATATACCTCCAGCGCGTTGCCCACATAGTTGCCCAGCGGCTGATTCATGTCGGTTACCAGCGCGGCAAACCTGCGCCCGGTACGATTGCCAATCTCCACCATCGTGCGCGCAAGCTCGAGCGACTTTTCATAGGTGGGCATGATTGCACCGCTGCCGGTCTTTACATCCAGCACGATCACGTCCGCGCCTGCGGCAAGCTTCTTGGAAAGTATGGAGGAGACCACCAGCGGCAGGCAGTCTACCGTGCCGGTTACGTCGCGCAGCGCGTAAAGCACCTTGTCCGCCGGAGCAAGGGACTTCGTCTGCCCGATAATCGCCAAGCCGTGTTCGTTCACGGTTTCGATGAAGCGTTCGGCGTCCATGCTTACGGACAGCCCGGGCACGGATTCCAGCTTGTCGAGCGTGCCGCCGGTGAAGCCCAGCCCGCGACCGGACATTTTGGCGACCTTCACGCCGCAGGCTGCGACCAGAGGCACCAAAACGAGACTGGTCGTGTCGCCTACGCCGCCGGTGGAATGCTTGTCCGCCTTTATGGCGCGAATGGCACTCAGGTCGAGCGTGTCGCCGGAGACGGCCATTTCCATCGTCAGGTTCAGCGTTTCCTCGGCCGTCATGCCGTTTATGCAGATGGCCATCAGCATGGCGCTGGCCTGATAGTCGGCTACGGAGCCGTCGGTCAGCCCGCGCACGAATTCGCGGATTTCCTCGCGCGTCAGCTCGCCGCCGAAGCGCTTCTTTATAAGAAGATCAATCACAGACATTGTCAGTCCTCCAAAAACCTCATAAGCGCCGATTGCCACGCGGCTCGTTTTTTGTCGTAGGAAAGCGTGTATGCCGGGCTGGTGGATGGCAGGCGCATGATCGGTCGCCCCTCCGCCAGCGCGGGCTTGAACTTTTGCGCCGCCAGACCGCCGTTTACGAGCACCGCGCGGATGCACGGATGCCCGGCAAAGAAGGCGGCAAAGTCGTTGGGTTCGTCGTGACGAATGGCGCTGTCCAGCGAGCCGTCTCGCTCGCAGGAGGCAATCACGTCCCAAAGCGCGATGCCGTGACGCAGAAGCAGCTGCTTTTTCGCGGGAATGTCCACCGGGAGCGGCTCCGCGAGAACGTCGGACAGCACGTGCCAGAAGGCGTTGCGCGGATGACCGTAGTAGAAGCCGTCCTCCAGCGATTTCACGCTGGGCATGCTTCCCAGAATCAGCACGCGGCTGTTTGCGTCCGCCACCGGCGGAAAGCCATGGATGCGCGCCATCAGAAAAACGGCAGGAAACGCACGTTCCTT
>CAZMGO010000200.1:2021-3212 GCA_964565845.1 uncultured Oscillospiraceae bacterium
GTTCCGAACCTATTATAACAAAAAAGGCGCGCCGACGCAATACGCCGGCGCGATTCAACGGCCGGCGCTTGCAAAGAGAATGCCAAGGAATCCATGCAGCGCGGGCAGAAGGCGGATGCCTCCGCTCACGAATACAGCCGTCGGCCCATCCGCACCGCCGATGACAGTGATTGTGTCGGCTTCGCTTGCGGTGAAAGTTTCCGTTGTGCCGTCCGCGCCGCCGATGACGTCGGCTTCGCTTGCAGTGAAAATCTCGGTCGCGCCGTCCGCGCCGCCGATTGCGTCGGCTTCGCTTGTGGTGAAAATCGCAGTTAGCCCGTCCGCGCCGCCGATGATGTCGGCTTCGCTTGTGGTGAAAATCTCGGTCGCGCCGTCCGCGCCGCCGATGACGGAGGTTTCGCTTGTGGTGAAAATCGCCGTTGGCCCGTCTGCGCCGCCGATGATACCGACGGAGGCGGGGGCTGGGAATACAAACAGCATGGCCAGTACGATCAAAAGTGCGTTCATGGAAAAATCAAGCTTCCTTTCGAAGATAGCGGAGCGGGCCGATGCGCGCTGCGCCCATGGCGCGCAGCATCTCCACGCTTTTCTGTATGTCGTCTTCCGTATTATAGCCCGGGATGAGCGGCACGCGCACGAGCACGCGGTCGGAACCTACGGCATGGAGGACGGCGGCAAGGTTTTCGTGTGCGAGCGCGGCGCTGCCGCCGGTGTAGGCGCGGTAAATGGCGGGGTTCATGTCCTTTATGTCGACGATATACTCGTCCAGCGGCAGCAGCGCATTTTCCGGCGGCACGTGCAGGGACGTTTCGGCGCGTACCTTCCAGCGGCCGTTGACCAGCCGCAGGAAGGCACGAAGGAAATCCGCATGCATCAGCGGCTCGCCGCCGCCAAAGGTCACGTCGCCGTTCGTCGCCTGAAAATACAGATTGTCAATCGCCAGCGCCTCATACAGCTGCTCCGGCGTGCAGAGCCTTGCGTCTGCCGTTCCGTCGCGCGCGGCGGGATTCAGGCAGTATTCGCAGTGCAGCGGACAGCCGTTCACGGCGACCAGCGTCACCACGCCGCTGCCGTCGCGGTCGATGCGATGGCGGCACAATTCGTAAACGGGCAGAAGCGCGCTCACGGCTGTACGGCTCCGCTGATATCGACCTCGCCCATGAGAATGACATCCTCTTCGGAATTGGGCGT
>CAZMGO010000201.1:0-3197 GCA_964565845.1 uncultured Oscillospiraceae bacterium
CATTCGGTGCCTTGCACTCCATTGCCTGATTCCCCAGAATTGCTTGACACGATCCATTTTTACGGCGGATTTGACAGAAGGGCAAAAACACGGTACAATAGGAAGCGAAGAACATTTGACGCAAAGGGGCGTTTTTGTGGGTACATCGAAATTTGCTGTGTTTGTGGATTTAGAAAATGCGGGCGCGAAGGAATCGATGCTTCAAAACATCATCGAAAAGGTCAAGATTCGCGGAGACATCCTGCTGGGCAAGGTATATGGTTACACGGATCGTTATTCCAATCTGAAGGAGACTCTGCTTTCCAACACGTTCAGCGTGGTTCCCTCTCTCCGATACGGCAAGAATCAGAAAAACAGTCTGGACATTCAGCTCGTTATCGATGCAATGGAGGTCGCCTACACCAACCCGCTGATTGACAGCTTCTGCATCGTATCCGGCGACAGCGACTATATGCCGCTGGTCGGCAAGCTGAAAAGCATGGGCAAGCATGTGCTGGGCATTTCCCGAAGCGAGGTTGCCAGCGGCATTTTCATTAAGGCCTGCAGCGAATTTATCTTTCTGGAGTCCGTGGTTGCAAAGGCACCGGCGGAGCCGAAGAGCAAGGATCAAACCGGCGGCGACCTTGGCGAGCTGAGCGCGACGGTGGAGAGCATTTTGGAGGATCAGGACGAGGATCAGATGTACGCCAGCGAGCTGAAGGACGCGCTGATGCGTCTGCGGCCAGACTTCAACGAGCGCAACTATGGCTGCGCCACATTCGGAAAGCTGATGAACGCGCTGACCGGGCACTCCAAGCGTCTGCGCGCATGGACGGAAGACTCGTCGCTGATCGTCGGCCTTTCCGCACCGGCAGACGCGCCGCAGGCACGGCTGGACAAGAGCAACTGGATTCAGGCCTTCGAGGGCTGCCTTACCCGCTTTAAAAAGGAAGGCTTCGAGCGCATAAACCCCTCGATTCTCAAGGCCGACATTCAGGAAAAGTATCCGGATTTCGACGAGAAGGCGCTGGGCTTCAAGCGCTTCAGCGACGTAATGAAGAAGCTGGAGAAGGAGGGGCTGCTCGTCATCGAGATGGATGGCGCGCACACGATGCTTCTGAAAATCAACTGACAAAAAAGCCTTCGTGGAATCCTCCGAAGCCGCGAAGGCTTTTTCGTCTATTCAATCGGCAGCAGGATGGACGAAAGCGTGCGCTTGGGCACGTGATGCACGTCGTTTTCGTCGCGATAATAGGCAACGGAATCGCCCGCATCCTCAAGCACTACGATTTCATCCGGCTTTCCAATCGCAATGACCAGCGCGGGATGCGCATATTCGGGCAGTGCGAGCGCCGACTTTATCTCCGGCTTGAACGCCCCGATCATGCAGCCGCCCAGCCCCAGCTCCACGGCGCGCAGAAGAATCGTCTGCGCCGCAATTCCAAGATCCCGGTCGGCTCCGCGCGGCTCGGCGCAGATGCGCGTATCCACGCAGATGACGATAAACGCCGTCGGCTCATGGCCGACCTCCGGCAGAACCCTGTCCGGCTTCAAAAGCCCTGCCCATGCCGTCAAAGGCTGAATGCGCCGGTTCGTTTCGTCCGTCCATGACAGTGCGTATTTCAGCGGCTGACGATTCACCGCCGACGGCGTGAGCCGCGCACAGGATACCATGTCCTCCAGCTCCTCCCGCGTCACGCGGCGCGACCGATCAAACCCGCGATAGCTTCGGTTTTTCGTTACCAGCTCCGTAAGCGTCATGCTCTCTCTCCCCTTTCCCTCATTTCATCGCACGCGCCGCTTCCTCTCAAACGGCAAAATGCAAATACGCTTCTAAAGGACGGACTCGCACGGGGCAGATGCCGCATGCGAGTCCATGCAATCGGGCGATTATCCCTTGACCTGCGCTTCGATCTCGGCGAACAGAGCCTTTATCTGCGCCTGTACGGTTTCAAGCGCATGCTGCTTTTCCACCTTTTCCATATAGGTCTTATCGCGGCGGGCAATTTCCACCGTGCCGTTCTTGAGACCCTTGGGACTCACGACCACGCGCAGCGGAAGGCCGGTAAGATCAGCATCGGAGAACATGACGCCCGCGCTGACGGGACGATCGTCATACAGCACCTCGATACCGGCGGCCTGCATATCCTCATACAGCTTATCGGCAAACTCACGCACCTCCGGCTGGTCGGCGCGCAGCGCGCACAGCTGCACCTGCCACGGCGCGATGCTGATCGGCCAGATGGGGCCATAATCGTCGTGGCGCGCCTCGCAGATGCTGGCAACCAGACGACCGACGCCAATGCCGTAGCAGCCCATGATGGGCGTTTGAAGCTCGCCGTTCTGGTCGATGTACTTCATGCCCATGGACTCGGTATACTTATAGCCCAGCTGGAAGATGTTGCCAACCTCGATGCCGCGCGTGAGCGTGAGGGAATGCTTTCCGCAAACCGGGCAGATGCCGCCCTCGACGGTCTTGGCCAAATCAACGGTGCTCACGTCGCCCAAATCGCGCGCGATGTTCAGGCCGGTATAATGATAGCCCTCCTCGTTCGCGCCGCATACGAAGCTCGCGCGGGTACGCACGGAATCGTCAAACAGCACGGTCACCTTGCCGCTCAAATCCTTGGGGCCAATAAAGCCGGCGCACACGCCAACCTTGTCCAGCTCCTCCGCCGGGTGCACCTCGCTCTTCAGATAGTTGCGCAGCTTGACCTCGTTCACCTCGAGATCGCCTCGGACGAACACGATCACAATGCCGTCGTCGGTTTCCTTCTGATAGGCAACGGCCTTCAAAAGCCCGCTCATATCCCTGTTCAGGAACTTTGCCACCTCCTCGATGGTCTTCATCTCGGGCGTGACAACCTTGGTGAGCGGCTCCTCCTCACCGGTCATGGGCTCGTATTTGCAGTCGGCGTTTTCCATGTTGGCGCGATAGTCGCATTCGGAGCAAACCACCAAATAGTCCTCGCCGATGGGCGTGCACAGCATGAATTCGTGTGCCACCTTGCCGCCCATCATGCCGCTGTCGGACTTGACCGAGATCACCTCCGGCACGCCGCAGCGCGCGAAGATGCGCTCATACGCCTTGTGGCAGCGGGCATAGTACGCCTCAAGATCCTCCTTGCTGGTATGGAAGGAATACGCATCCTTCATCGTGAACTCACGCACGCGAATCAGGCCGCCGCGGGCACGGGGCTCGTCGCGGAACTTGGTCT
>CAZMGO010000202.1:0-3143 GCA_964565845.1 uncultured Oscillospiraceae bacterium
GCCGCCCGCCTTCGTGGCCTTGGCGCGCTTTTCGGTGATGATGCCGCCCATTTTCACGCGCATCTGATCGATGCTCATTTCCCCCTCCGGATGCTCCTCGGCATAGGAGGCAAGGTACTGCGAGCTGATGTCCAGCTGCGACAGCTGCTGCTTATAGTCCTCCAGCGGATGCCCGGTCAGGTAAATGCCGGTCATTTCCTTTTCCATGTTCAGCCGCACGCGCAGCGGGAAGTCCTCCATCAGCGGATAATTCGACGTCACAACCGGCTCGTCATCGCCGAACAGCGACAGCTGCCCCTCTACGATTGAATGCGCCTTCTTCTGCGCGCCGTCCATCAGCTTCTCATAGACGCAGAGCTTCTGCGCGCGGTTCCCGGAAAGCAAATCAAACGCGCCCGCCTTAATCAGCGATTCCACGGCCTTTTTGTTGATCTGCGTGGACGCGTTGCGCGAAATAAAGCCGGAAAGCTCACGGTATGGCCCATTCTTTTCGCGCTCGGCAATCAGCGCTTGGACGGCATTGTGGCCGACGTTCTTCACGGCGTTCAAGCCGAAGCGAATCGCCTTTTCCGCGCCGGAAAAGTCCACGGAGAACTTCTCCTCCGAGCGGTTCACGTCCGGCGGCAGCACGCGGATGCCGTTTCGGCGGCAGTATTCGATATAGTATGCCACCTTTTCGCTCACGCCCGCCACGGAGTTGATCAGCGCCGCCATGAATTCGGTGGGATAGTGCCGCTTGAGCCACGCCGTCTGCACGGCGACCACGCCGTAGGCGGCGGCGTGGGATTTGTTGAACGCGTAGGACGCGAAGGCGGTCATTTCGTCAAACAGCTTCTCCGCCGCCTCCTCGCTCACGCCCATGCGCACCGCGCCGGGCACGTCGATCGTGCCGTCGTCGTTCAGCTTGCCGTGAATGAAGTATTCCTTTTCCTTCGCCATCACGTCGTGCTTTTTCTTCGCCATGGCGCGGCGCACAAGGTCGCTTCGACCCATGGAATAGCCCGCCAGATCGCGAACGATCTGCATCACCTGCTCCTGATACACCATGCAGCCGTAGGTGACGTTCAGAATCGGCTCCAGCTTGGGCGTTAAGTATTTGACCGACGCGGGGTTCTGCTTGCCCTGAATGAAGCGCGGAATCGATTCCATCGGCCCGGGACGATACAGCGAAATGGCGGCCACGATGTCCTCAAAGTTCTGCGGCTTCATGTTCATGAGGAAGTTCGTCATGCCGCCGGATTCCAGCTGAAACACGCCCACCGTATCGCCCGCCGAAATCATCTGGTACACGCTCTCGTCGTCCATGGGAATGTCCGTGCTCTGCATGTCCGGCCCGCCGCCGGTCTTGATCAGCGCCAAGCTGTCGCCCACGACGTTCAGCGTGCGCAGCCCCAGAAAATCCATCTTCAAAAGCCCCAGCGACTCCAGCGTCGTCATGGGGAACTGGGTGGTGACCACGTCGTCGTTCGTCTGAAGCGGCACGTATTCGCTGACCGGCTTTGCGGTAATCAAAACGCCCGCCGCGTGCGTGGACGCGTGGCGCGGCATGCCCTCCAGCTTGCGCGCCGTGTCGATGAGGCTTTTCACCTGCTCGTCCGCGTCGTAGGCCGCCTTTAGCTCGGGGTTGAGCTTGAGCGCCTTGTCCAGCGTCATGTTCAGCTCCATCGGCACCATCTTGGCCACCGCGTCCGTCTGCGCGTAGCTTAAGCCCATCACGCGCCCCACGTCGCGCAGCACCAGCCGCGCCGCCATCGTGCCGAAGGTGATGATTTGGGATACGTGATCGTGCCCATATTTCCGGCTCACGTATTCGATGACCTCCGGACGGCGCTCGTAGTCGAAGTCGATGTCCAAATCGGGCATGCTCACGCGCTCCGGGTTCAGAAAACGCTCAAACAGCAGCTGATACTTCAGCGGATCAATCAGCGTAATGTCCAGCGTGTAGGCCACAATGGAGCCTGCGCCGCTGCCGCGCCCGGGACCCACCAGAATGCCGTGGGAGCGGGCATAGTGGATGAAGTCCCACACAATCAGGAAGTAGTCCACATAGCCCATCTTCTCGATAACGCCCAGCTCGTATTCCAGCCGCTCGCGCGCGTCGGCGCGATCCGCGCCGTATTTGCGCGCAAGTCCCTCGCCGCACAGGCGGCGCAGCATGCCCTTCGCCGTTTCACCCTCCGGCAAAGGGTAGCTGGGCAGGTGCTTGGTTTTGAAATCGAATTCCACATGGCAGCGCATGGCGATTTCGTGCGTGCGGTCGAGCGCGTCCTGAAATTCCGGGAACGCGCGAAGCATTTCCTCTTCGCTTTTGATGTACATCTGGTCGGTGTTCATGCGCATGCGGTTCTCGTCCGAAAGCGTCTTGCCGGTTTGAATGCACATCAAAATTTCCTGCGCGCGGCTGTCCTCCCGCGTAAGGTAGTGGCAGTCGTTGGTGCACACGAGGGGAATGTCCAGTTCGTTCGCCAGCCGAATCAGCCCCGGCAGCACCTGCTTCTGCTCCGCAAGGCCGTGATCCTGAAGCTCGATATAGAAATGATCCTTCCCAAAAATCTCCAGATACATGCGCGCCCGCTCGGCCGCCAGCGCCGTACGCCCCTCAAGCAGCGCCTTTGGAATGTCGCCGGACAGGCACGCCGACAGCGCGATCAGGCCGCCGGAATAGCGGCGCAGCGCGTCGTAATCCACGCGCGGCTTGTAATAAAAGCCCCGCGTGAAGCCCTCGCTCACCAGCTTAATCAGGTTCCGATAGCCCTCCTGCGTTTCGCACAGCAAAACCAGATGGCTGTACTCGCGCGCGGCGCTGGACTTATCGTCCATGCTCGAGCATACGTACACCTCGCAGCCAATCACCGGATGAATGCCGCGCTTGAGCGCCTGCTGATAAAAGTCCACCACGCCGTACATTACGCCGTGGTCGGTAATGGCGCACGCGTCCATGCCCAGCGCCTGAACGCGGTCGAGCAGGTCGCCGATGCGGTTCGCGCCGTCCAGCAGGCTGTATTCGGTGTGCATGTGAAGATGTGCAAACATCGCGCCCGTCCTTCCCGCATGCCGCCGCCCAAGCGCCGCCATGCCGCAGCGTATTTTCCCTTATTATACCACGTTTGTCCGCTTCGGGGAAGTAGCTTTGTGCGGAAGCG
>CAZMGO010000203.1:0-3116 GCA_964565845.1 uncultured Oscillospiraceae bacterium
GTCATGCCCTGCGCGATGGCAAAGGCCAGCAGATCGATTTTCTTGGCTATGCCCATTCCCGCAATGGTCGCGCTGGAGTATCCGGCAACGATATGGTTCAGCACCGTGTTGGAAACGGTAGACATCATGGTCATGGTAAAGCCCGGCATGCCGACCGTCAGCACCTCCGCGGGAATTTTCTCCCGCAGGGTGAATTTTCGCGGATCCGGCGTAATTACCGTGCTTTTCCGAATGCGATAAAGGAAGATCAGGAAATAGCCTGTAGCAATCAGGTTGGAGAGCATCGTCGCAATCGCCGCGCCGACAATATCCATCTTGAAAACAAAGATGAAAAGCGGATCCAGCAGAATATTCAAAATGCCGCCAAACGCCACGCCAAACCCGGCCGGCTTCGAATAGCCCTCCGAACGAATCAGATGCGCAAGCTCCGCATTCATCACGGTGGGCATCGCGCCGATGCCGATCGTCCAGAATATGTACTGCTCGCAATACGTCCATGTTTCCTGCGACGCGCCCAAAATCGGAAGCAGCACCGGCTCCGCAAGCATGACCAGCAAGCCATAGACGAGCGCCGCCGCCGCACCCGTCCAGATGCAGAAGGACGCGCAGTGCATCGCTCTTTCCCGGTTTCCCGAACCAAGGCAGCGGGAAATCAGGCTGGAGCCGCCCAGTCCAAACAGATTGGCAAAGGCCGTCAGGAACATGAAGCAGGGCATGGCGACGGTCGCCGCCGCAACCTGCCGCGGATCGCCCAACTGACCGATGAAAAAGGTGTCCGCCATGTTGTAGACAACGGTAATCAGCTGGCTGATCACCGTCGGAATGGCCAGCGTCAATATCGCTCTGCGTACCGGCATTTCCGAAAACAGTTTTGCTCTTTCATTCTTTCCCTTCATTCGATGCTTCCTCCCTGTGCAGCGCGTCGATTACGCATTGAATTGCGATATGATAGCTTTCCTCTAAATCAACCGGATAATGGGAAAAGTACCCGGCTGCCTCCTGCGAAACAAAGCCATGCATAATGCCGCGCAGCACTCGCTGCCAGTGCATTCTTCGCTCCATGGTGATGCGGTAGTTTCCAAGTATCTCCATCACCGGCTCCGCCGTTTTGACGGCCTCGGCCTTCAGCGCTTCATTCGTTCCGATCGGCATCTGCATAATCAAACGATACAGCTCGCCGTGCGCCTTCGCAAAGGCGCGATAAGCATCCGCAAGCGCAAGAACCGCCTCGTCGCGCGGTTTTCCATAAGCCGCAGTGACCTGTGCCTGCTTCTGATCGTTCAGTGCGGAATGTCCCACCATCGCAAGCACCTCCTCTGCGTTTTCAATATGTGCATATAAAGAAGCTGCCTTCACACCCAGCCTTTCTGCCAATGCGCGCATGGAAAAGGCAACCACGCCCTTCTCCTCGATCAGCTGTCTGGCCGTATCAAACAGCATCTCGCGGCTCAGCCCCTTGTGATGCATCCCCTCGCCCTCTTTCCTAACAGCGTTAGGTTAATTATAGCCGAACGCCATTCGGATGTCAATGGCATGCCACCTTTTTCATCTCCATGCCAAATGCGTCCCCACGAAAGTCCCTGCTCTATCGCCGATGACACGGCCGCCACATGTAAAATCTTCCGGACTCCATGGCTGACGCTTGACTCTCCTCGAAAGCAGCCCTATACTAAATTATACGTTGCATAACGCATATTTTATTTAAAGACAGGAAGGAATGCCTATGCCTCCCAAGCCAAAGTTTTCACGGGATGAAATCATCGCCGCAGCGCTGCAGCTCGTTTCGGAAAAGGGAATTGACGCATTGACCGCCAAGTCGTTGGGTGACGCGCTTGGAAGCTCTGCCCGACCGATTTTTACATTTTTCCGCAGCATGAAAGAGGTGCAGGACGCAGTTCGATCGGCGGCAATGCGCCGTTTTGAGCACTTTGCCGAGCATCAAATGCCGGATATGCCGCTTTTCAAGCAGGCAGGCATGCGAATGATTTTGTTCGGCGTGCATGAGCCTAAGCTCTATCAGCTGCTGTTCATGCAGGAAAACCGAAGCGCCGTCCAATTTGCCGATGTATTCAACGAGCTTGGCCCCACGGCAGAGGCCTGCATTGCGCTGCTTCAAAAGGAATATGCGCTGGCAGAGACAGAAGCCCGGACGCTGTTTGAAAACGTCTGGATTTACACCTTTGGCATCGGTGCGCTGTGCGCCATGCAGGTGTGTCATTTCTCGGAGGAAGCACTCAGTCAAATGCTGACCACGCAGTTTTCCGCAATGCTGCAGCTGGTCAAATCCGGTGAAACGATAAAACAGGAGAAACACTTATGAGCTTTCTTTCCTATTCCATGAATTATTATCGTCAGGCGCTGCAGGCACTGAAGGAAAATCCCTGCACACCGGAGACGATCTATCGCGCAAAGCAGCTTCTCAAGCTTCTGGACGATCTGGCAGACGAGGGCTATACCGAGCTGAACGAACGGCTGGAAGCCGCGCATCAGGCTCTCTCCTTTCTGCGCACGTATCTGACGCAAAACCGCGCCGAGCCGTTTCCGCTGCCGGAAAAGCCGGTTCCTTTGGAGACGCTTTCGTACGCCTCGAAGGAGCTTGAGCTTTCGGAGGCTGTTCGTTGCGCCATGGAGTCCACTGCGAGTGTCTCTGACGCCTCTCCCGCGCCGTTCATCAGAGAGCTGCGCCGGTTCTGCCAGTGGATTGGATATGAGGACGATACCGCCTACATCTTTCTTCTTCGGGACACACTGCTGCCCCTCGCCTACTTTCTCGGGAATGGACGAACGCGCGTATACCCATGGCTGCTCAGCCGAAAATCCTTCGCCGAGCTTACAGGCGCAGAAAATGCGGACGACGAAATCCGGGCGGCGGTTTACCGCGCTCTGGAGGTCGGCTGCGCGGACTTTCAGGCCTTTTCTCGCATCGTTCTGCCGGATATACAGGCGGCCATCAGCAAGTATCCGCAGGCGGAGACGTGCCTTCGAAGCATGCTGGAGGGCATCGACGCAAAGAAAATCCACATCATCGAATCCGGCTGCTGCGGAACCTTCCCGCTGCTTTTGATGAGTTTGGATGATCGCGCGGACATGCGCATGTACACAACCTATCCCTATCT
>CAZMGO010000204.1:0-3111 GCA_964565845.1 uncultured Oscillospiraceae bacterium
CGATCCCAACGACTACGAGGTGGGCAAGCGTCACGGTCTGCCCATGGTGCGCGTGTTCACCTATGACGGCCATATGACCGGCGCGAAGGAGGCTGCCGAGAACGCCGAGTGGATTGCCAGCGGGCGCGCCACGAAGGACGAGCCCGTGGTGCTGGACTGCGGCAAGTATGCCGGAATGACCACGACGGAGGCGCGCAAGGCGATTGTGGCCGACCTTACGGAAGCGGGGCTGCTCAAGAAGATCGAGCCGCTCAATCACGAGGTGGGCACCTGCTATCGCTGCCACCATACGATTGAGCCGATGGTGTCCAAGCAGTGGTTTGTGAAGATGGAGCCGCTGGCGCGTCCTGCCGTGAAGGTGGTTAAGGACGGCGAGCTGCGCTTCGTGCCGGAGCGCTTTGAAAAGACCTATCTCAACTGGATGGAAAACACCCGCGACTGGTGCATTTCCCGTCAGCTTTGGTGGGGTCACCGCATCCCTGCGTTCTATTGCGACGATTGCGGCGAAATCATCGTGTCCCGCGAGGACGTCAAGGTGTGCCCGAAGTGCGGTGCGCCTGTGCGGCAGGATGAGGACGTGCTCGACACGTGGTTCTCCTCGGCGCTGTGGCCGTTTTCTACGCTCGGCTGGCCGGAGAAGACCGAGGATTATGAATACTTCTATCCCAACACCGTACTGTCCTGCGGCTACGATATCATTTTCTTCTGGCTGGCGCGCATGGTGTTCTCGGGTCTGGAGCAAACCGGCAAGTGCCCGTTCAGCGTGGCGCTGATGCATGGTCTGGTGCGCGACGCGCAGGGCCGCAAGATGAGCAAGTCTCTGGGCAACGGCATTGACCCGCTGGAGGTCATCGACAAATACGGCGCGGACGCGCTGCGCTTCTCGTTGGAAATCGGCGTTGCGCCCGGTGCGGACGTGCGCATGTCGCTGGAGAAGATTGAGACGTACCGCAACTTCGCCAACAAGATCTGGAATGCCAGCCGCTTTGCGCTGATGAACATGCAGGGCTTCGAGCCGAAGGGCGTGCCCTCCGCCGAGCATCTTGCGCTGTCCGATAAGTGGATGCTCAAGCGCTTTAACGACATCGTGCGCGAGATTACCCAGAATCTCGATTCCTTCGACCTCGGCATGGCCGCCGCGAATCTGTACGACTTTATCTGGTCGTCGTTCTGCGATTGGTACATTGAGATGAGCAAGCACGCGCTCAATGGCGACGATGCAGAGGCCAGAAACGCCGCGCAGGAAACGCTGATCTACGTGCTCACCGGCATCCTGAAGCTTCTGCATCCCTATATGCCGTTCATCACTGAGGAGCTGTATTCCTACCTGCCCGGTCATGAGGGCATGCTGATCAATGCCAGCTGGCCGGAGGCAAAGCCGGAATACGACTTCGATGAGGAAGCCAAGCAGATGGAGGCCGTGATGGAGGTCATCCGCGCCGCGCGCAACCTGCGCGTGGAGATGAAGGTGAACGCCTCCAAGCGCGCGACGCTGATTCTGAAGCCCGCGCCGGAGCTGACGGACGCTTTTAAGGAGGCAGAGGGCTACTTCATGCGTCTTGCCGCAGCCAGCGGCGTGGAATATCTGGATGTTTCCGCGCCGAATCCGGAGAAATCCGCTTCCGCTGTGACGGCGGGTGCCTCTCTGTTCATTCCGCTGGGCGAGCTGGTAGATGTGGACAAGGAAATTGCGCGCCTGAACAAGGATTTGACGAACGCCGAGAACGAGATCGCCCGCGCGGATTCGAAGCTGCACAATGAGGGCTTCCTCGCGAAGGCGCCCGCGCAGCTTGTGGAGCAGGAGAAGGCCAAGCTGGAGGAAAAGAAGGCCTTGGCTGAGTCCATTCGCGGCCGTATCCGCGAGCTCGAAGCGCTGCGCTGACCCGGAGGCGGAGGGGGAGCTTGCTCCCCCTCCGCACCACCCCCACAAGCGGCTTGGCGCATATTCCGATTGTGCCGAGTGCTTCCGAAGGGATGGGGAGGAAAATCGATTCCTGCTTTTCCGTAATTTGAAGCCCTTTTTCAGAAAAGGAACCATGGGAGGACGACCATGCCGGACGAGCTGTCATTGTCGCTTAAAGCGCGTGTCGCGCTTGAGGCGCATGGATTCCATTTTACGCATTCGCTGGGACAGAATTTTCTGCTGGACGACCACGCGGTATCCGAGATTGTGGCGCGCGCGGGGGTTGCGGAGGGTGACCATATCCTTGAAATTGGCCCGGGCGCGGGGCTTCTGACGGCGATGATGGTGGATGCGGGCGCAGATGTGCTGGCCGTGGAGCTGGATCGCGCCGTGGAGCCGGTGCTTCGTGACGTGCTGGGCGAGCGAAGCCCGCGCATCGTGTTTGCCGACTGCATGAAGGCGGATCTGAAGGCGTTGACGGCGGAGGCGTTCGGTGAGAATGCGCCGTTTTCCATTGTCGCAAACCTGCCGTACTATATCACGGCGGATTTCCTCATGCGCGCCGTGCGGTTGTCGCCCGAGAGGATTACCGTGATGGTGCAAAGGGAGGCGGCGGAGCGCATGCTTTCGCAGCCCGGCGACAAAAACTGGTGCGCAACCGCGGCGACGGTTCGGTATTTTGCGGAGCCGTCCATGGTGATGGAAGCGCCTGCAGCGCTGTTTACTCCGCCGCCGCACGTGGACAGCGCGCTTCTGAGGCTGGAAATGCGGGAAACGCGCGCGGTGCCTGCGGAACGGGAGGAGGCGTTTTTGAACCTGATTCAGGCGGCCTTCCGCATGCGGCGCAAGACGCTGGCCAACAACCTGACCGCCGGGCTGAGCCTGTCGCGGAAGGACGCGCTCGAAGCGCTGGAGGCTGCGGGACTCGACGAGCGCGTGCGCGGGGAAACGCTGACGCTGGCGGAATTTGTACGCCTTTCGGACGTTCTGCATGAGAAATATTCAAATTGATGAAAGTATTTAACACGATTGAAAATCTTTTCCGGCGTGCTTGATTTATAATAGAAGCGAGCGGAAAATGTTCTCGCTTCGAACATGAAACGGAACAACGATTAATAATGCGGAGGGTGAATTGAAATGAAGGTTGCCATCATCGGTTGCGGTACCATTGCAAATGCGGCGCACATTCCCGCTTATATGAAGAACCC
>CAZMGO010000205.1:0-3071 GCA_964565845.1 uncultured Oscillospiraceae bacterium
GCAGCGTGAAGTCGTTCTGTGCCGCGCTGGCGGAAACCGGCTGGCTGGATGAAGCGCTGGCGAACTCCGACACGCTGACGGACGAAATCCTTGAGGCCGTCGCCGCGTTCCAAGATTTCTATAACGCAAACGTCGCCAACGAGCTAAAATCCATCCGCAGGGAGGACGGCACGTTCGACACCATCGACGAGAAGACCTATACGGCCATCCTGTCCAAGAAGTACAGCAGTCAATAACCCGGCGGCTTCCCGCATCATCAAGCGAGTCGGCATTCCTCGCGGATTGCCGACTCGCTTTCATCGTAAGGCTTCCTGTCGGTCAGCTCCGCACAAGGCACCTACGCCATACACACGGCATGGACGAAAAGCGCGGGCAGCGTGAAGCTGTTCTGTGCCGCGCTGGTGGAAACCGGCTGGCTGGATGAAGCGCTGGCGAACTCCGACACGCTGACGGACGAAATCCTTGAGGCCGTCGCCGCGTTCTCCGGCCGCCGCTCAACCCTCTGACCGAGCCGCTTTGCCTCATCGGAGGATAGATGGGCAAAGCGCATGCGCTCCTCCGGATACAGACATTTCTGCGCCTGATAGGCCGCTTCCGAATTGAAATAGGTGATTCCGTCAAATACAAGCTTTGTCGGATAGAAGTTGCTCAAAAATTCGTATTCCTCACGGAAATAGTCAATTTCCTCGCGCGGCGTTTCATAGTATCTCATGCGGTTTCCCTCCTGTTCACCTTTTTGCAGAAAGCCTGGAAATCAAGGATGCTTTATCCGAACCGTCGCTTGACGGCGAGCCTAAAAAGAACCCCGCGGCGCAGGATCCGGAAGGAAGATGCGCCGCGGGATACGTAAAGCCACAGCGGGCGGGCTTAGTTGTCCGCGCCGGAGGCAGTGGTATACTTGATTTCGCCGGGCATAATCATGCCCTCCGCGCGGGCGTATTGCTCAATTCCCGCATCGCTGCGGGCATATTCGAGGTCGCTTTTCAGGGAAAGCACGCGCTCACTCAGCACCTGCTTTTGCGCGAGAAGCTCCGCCGCCTGCACCTCCAGCTGGGTGCTGCGGTTGTTCAGAATGAGGTACAGAGGCACGAAGACGAGCATGAACAGGACAAGCAGGAAAACCCAAAAACGGGTTTTGACGTCAAAGGTCTTCTGCTTTCTCTCTTTCGCAGCATTCCTTGTTTGCATGGCGGTCATCCTTTCAAACGGGCTTGAAGCGCATTCCCTTCGGGCGGTTTCTAAATAAATTCGACCGAAGTCTCTTTTTTCCTGCTTCATTTGCAAAAGAAATGAAATATTTCTTTAAAAACATGCTTTTGCACGAATTTGGCAATTTGTTTTTGAAGGAAATTCACAACCGAATCGAGCGCGGGCAGGAGGCCGAAGCGGTAAAGCGTCATTCCGCAGGCAATGCCGAGCAGCGCATACAGCCGCACGTCCAGCCGGACGGCCAAAAACAGGAAGCCGCCGGTAAGCATCAGCGCGCCGACGGCGAAGAGCACGTCGAGCAGCGCCGTCAGCACGCCGCCCGCCATCGTGAGACGGCGAACGCGGCGAAGCACGTCATACCACGCGCCGACCAGCGCGCCGCACACGAGCATTGCCAGAAACACATAGGCCTGCCCGTCCGTGTAAAACAGCATGCGTCAGCGAAGGATGCGCCGCAGCGCGCCCTTTTTGGGCATGCGGGCATCATACACGACCGAATCAACCTTGCCCGTGGCCACCAGCCGCCCGTCCTCCAAATTCAGCGATTCCACGTGAAGCCCCTGCCCGGTGACGGTGATCGTGCCGCCGGAGGTTGCCGCGACGATTGTCTGCTCGCTGAACAGATCCACGTCCGAAACGCCCGTCAGAATGGCCCTTGCCCGGTTTTCCAGTGTCAGCCCGTGCGGACGAGTTTCCGCCGCCGCGTCCTTCATAAAGCATCCCTCCCCGCCAAAGGATATTCGGGGGAGGGACGTTTATGCCATGGGGAAGGAAAATTGCCGCTCAGAGGGTGCCGAGGCGGTGCCGCGCCGCGCGTCATGGAGAACGCATTCGGCAGATGTCCGCGCGCCGCGTGGATTCCGGGAAGGGAAATACAGCCGAGGCGGTCTCCGGTGCCGCGCTGCGGGAAGCGCTTTTTGGCGCTCAATAGGTGTCCACGCAGCGCACGGTTACCGGGAAAACGAAGGTATCCGACGGGGTGAGGGAAAGAATTTGCTCCTTATGCGCAAAATCGTGCCCCGCGTCGAAGCGGTCGTCGATGCCGTACCACGGCTCGATGCACACGTATTTCGCGCCGGGCTTTGCCCAAAGTCCCAGACAGGGCGCGCCGCCGAAGTCCACGTGCACGCCGCGCGCGTTTCTGCGCGCGAGCGTCGCGCCGCGGGAGCGCAGGCCGGAGAAGATCAGCGCGTCGTGGGCGAAGGTATCCGGAAGAATTTCCACCTCGCGGCTTTCGCGGAACACCGGCACGGTTTCCGCCGCGCGCAGCGCGTTTTCGTCAAGCCGGAACGCGTCCGCAGTCTCGGGCGCGTCCAGAATCACCCGGTCGCCCATTTCGCATTGGAGGCCCGGATGCGCGCCGATGGAGAAATACATCGTTTCCCTCGAACGGTTCGCGACGCGGAACTCCGTGCGGAAGCCGTCGGACAAAAGCGTATAAACGGCGCGCAGCTCGAAGGCGAAGGGGAAAACGGCGCGCGTGGCCTCGTCGTCCGTGAGGAGCAGGGTAAGGCTGTCCTCCGCATGGCTCTCAAGCGCAAAGCGCATGCGCTTGGCAAAGCCGTGCTTGCGCAGATGATAGCCCTGCCCGTTCAGCTGATAGGTATCGCCGCGCAGGCGGCCGACGATGGGAAACAGAAGCGGGGATTGGCCGTTCCACACGCTTCGATCCTGCCAGAGGTATTCATAGGGCTGAGATGTGCGGATGTCCTGAAAGCTGGTCAGCTCCGCGCCTATGTCCAGAACGCTCAGCCGAAAGCGTTCATTTTGCAGCGAGTAAATCACGTTGGTTCCTCCCATGCCGTTTTTTTTGTATGATACCCGTTTTTCTTATGCTTGTCAATGAAAAAAGCCGCCTGCAT
>CAZMGO010000206.1:0-3057 GCA_964565845.1 uncultured Oscillospiraceae bacterium
TCGTCCCTCCGAAAAAAGTCGTTGGCGTATAGTGTAGCACAGGAAGGGTGGAAAGTCAAATAAAAGCGACATTTTTCAGGCCCTTTTCCACATGCTGGGAACCAGAAGCACCAGCATGGGGTAGATTTCCAAGCGCCCGGCCAGCATAAGAAGGGTCAGAACGGCCTTGACATAGCCGGGCAGGAAGCCGAAATTGCACATCGGGCCGACGGCGCCGAGGCCGGGGCCGACGTTGCTCACGCACGTGAGGGACGCGGTGAACGAGGTTACGAGATCCGCGCCGCTTGTGGTCACGACCAGCGTGCCCAGAAGAATCAGCGCGATATACACGCAGAAGAAGGTGGATATGCCGGACAGCATTTCCTCAGGCACGCTTTTTCCGTCCAGCCGGATGACGCGCACCTTGCGCGGCTGAAACGCGCGCAGCACCTCGCGCCCGGTCATTTTGACCAGAAGCAGCGCGCGCACGAGCTTCAGGCCGCCCGCGGTGGAGCCCGCGCACGCGCCGAAGAACATCAGAAACGCGAGCATGGCCTTGGAAAAGGACGGCCACAGATCGAAGTTCGTGGAGGAATAGCCGCTGGTGGACATGATGGACGTGGTTTGGAAAAACGCGTGGCGCAGCGCCGCAGAAAAGCTTCCGAACACGCGCGTGACGTTTGCGGCAATCAGAAGCGTGGAGACGGCGGTCAGCGCGAGATAGAAGATCAGCTCCTCGTTTCGAACCGCGCCGCGCACGTCGCGCATGAGCAGCCGAAAGTATACGGCAAAATTGACGCCGAACAGAAGCATGAACACGGCGATGATGATTTCAAACGCCGGGTTTCCGTACGCGCCGACGCTCGTGTTCCGGCTCGAAAAGCCGCCCGTGCCCGCCGTGCCCAGCGTGTGAATCACGGCGTCGAACGCCGGCATGCCGAAGGCGCGCAGAAGCACGTATTCCAGAAGCGTCAGCGCCGCGTAAATCAGATACAGCGCCTTGGCGCTGTCTCCCTGCCGGGGGCGCAGCTTGGAAAACGACGGCCCCGGGCTTTCGGCGCGCGCCAGATGCGCGCCCCTGCCGTCAATCGACGGAAGCAGCGCCGACGTGAGCACCAAAACGCCCATGCCGCCCGCCCAATGCGTGAACGAGCGCCAGAACAGAAGCCCGCGCGGAAGCGACTCCACGTCACCGAAAATCGTCGCGCCGGTGGTCGTGAAGCCGCTGGCGCTTTCGAACAGCGCGTCCCAAAAGCCGCACGCGCCGTCCAGCAGAAGCGGAAGCCCTCCGAACAGCGAAAACGTGAGCCAGCTCAGCCCGGCCACCGCCATGCCTTCGCGGGTGTGCATTTCGCCGTCGCCGCGGGTGAAGAGAACCAGCGGCAGCGCCGCGGCCACGAGAATCAGCATGCTCAAAAGAAACGGCCACTCGTCGCCGTCCTTGAAGACCCACGCAATGACCAGCGAGGGCAGCATCAGCCCCGCCTCCACCAGCATCAGCCGACCCAGCATGTGCAAAACCAGCTTTTTATTCATGCGTCCTCTGCCCCATCACGTCGTTTAAGTCGACGATGCCCGTTTCGCAGGTGATGATAACCACGCGGTCGTCGGCCTCAATGGTGTCGCCGCCGAAGGGCACCCGCACGCGCCCGTCGCGCACAATCACGGCGACCAGCGCGCTGGAGCGGATGCTCAGGCTGCGCAGCGGAATGCCGATATACGGCGCGCCGGCGCGGGCGATGAATTCCAGCGCCTCGGCCTTGTCGCTCATAATGCGGTACATGCGCTCCACCGCCGTGCCGTAGCCGTTGGCGCGGGCGCGCACCGTGCGCAGGATGATGTTGCACGCCACCTGAAGCGGGCTGATGATGCCGTCCATGCCCATATTCTTGAGCATCTCGGTGTAGTTCACGCGCGTGCTCTTCACAATGACCTTGCAGCCCGCGTACTGCGTGGCGTACAGGCCGGTCATCAGGTTTTCCTCGTCGCGGTCGGTGAGCGCAATGAACGCGTCCGTCGTGCGCAGACCCTCGGAAAGCAGAAGCTGCTGATCGGTGCCGTCACCCTGAATGATGCTGGCGGCGGGCAGCGCCTCGCTGAGCCAGCGCGCCTTGTCGGGATGATGCTCCACAATCGTGGTTTTCACGCCGGTTTCGTGCAGAAGCCCCGCCAGATAATAGGCGATGCGGCTGCCGCCGACGATCATGGCGCTGTGCACGCCGCGGGTTTTCTTGCCCAGCCCCTTGAAAAACGCCGTAATCGTGGCCGGCTCCGCCGCGACAAACACCGCGTCGCCCGCCTGAATCGCGAAATCGCCCTTGGGAATATACGGCTGATGCCCGCGCTCCACCGCGCAGAACAAAACGCGCGGCAGCCTCGTCGTGCGGGCGTACTGATCCAGCGTCACGCCGATGAACGGCTCCGTGCCGTCGGCGCGAAACTCCACCATTTCCACCAGCCCGCGCGCGAAGGTTTCAATCGACACGGCAAAGGGCAGGCGCAAAATGCGGCTGATTTCCCGCGCCGTGGCGCGCTCGGGATTGACCACGTAGTCGATGGACAGCTCCTTTGAAAGATACGGCAGACTGCCCAGATATTCGGGATCGCGAATGCGCGCGATGGCGTAGCTCGCGCCCAGCCGCTTGGCCGTAAGACAGGTGAGCATGTTGGTCTCGTCGCTGATTGTGGAAGCGATGATAATGTCGGTGTGCTTCACGTCCGCCTCGGTGAGCGTGTCAAGGCTGACGCCGCTGCCCTTCACGGTCATCACGTCCAGCGTGTCCAGACAGTGCTGCAGCACCGCCTCGCTGCGGTCGATCACCGTTACGTCGTGCCCCTCCGCAACCAGCCGGTTCGCAAGCTCCATGCCCATCTTGCCGCAGCCGACCACGATAATCTGCATGTTGTTTTTGTGCCTCCGTTATCCATGATGCACGCATATCATAGCACATTTTTTCAAAAATGCAAGCGGCGCGCGGCGAAAGCGGCATTTCTTAGCGGGAGCATGCCGGTTTACCTCGCCGCCGTAACCCGGCATTCCTTGTCCCAGAACGCGATGGCGTATTTGTGAATTTCCTT
>CAZMGO010000207.1:0-3048 GCA_964565845.1 uncultured Oscillospiraceae bacterium
CGGAGAATTTTGTTGTCACTTGAGGCATATGGCCCCCAGATTTCCTTCATAATCTGCTTATAGGTGAGTACCTGTCCGGCATGCTGGCCAAGCAGCGCGACGATGCGATATTCGTTCGGCGTGAGGCCCGTATCGGCACCATGCATGAACACTCGGTGCTTTTTATAGTCTATGGTAAGGCCATGCACCGAATAGATGCCGCTCAATGCGATGGAGTCGTTTTCCATGGTTGTGCGCGTATGACGCAGTGCCGTGCGAATTCGCGCCATCATCTCGATGGAGCCGAACGGCTTGGTAAGATAGTCGTCTGCGCCAAGATCAAGCGCACGCGCCTTATCCTCCTCGGCGGAGCGGGCAGAAATAACGATAATCGGCGTCTTCGTCCAGCTGCGAATGCTTTGAATGATGTCGTTTCCGTCCACATCCGGAAGACCCAAATCCAAAAGGATGCAGTCCGGACAATGAGACGATACAATCTCCAGCGCCTTTTTGCCGTTGTCCGTTACGATTACATCATAATGTGCGGCCGTCAGCGTGGCTCGCAGGAAGCGACAGATGCCGGTGTCGTCTTCAACGACCAGAATTTTGCAGGGATACTCCGTACGCATGCTTTTCCTCCTATTCACAGGGAAGCCAGAACTTCACGCAGCCGCCGCCACGGGCACGATTGGATGCGGAAATATCACCGCCGTGGGCGCGAATGATCGAACGGCACACGCTCAACCCGATGCCCATGTTCCGCCGGCCATCGGGCTGATTGCGCATCAGCATGGCGCGACCGTCGAACACGCTTTTCAGAAGGGATTCCGGGAAGCCGACACCGTCATCCTCCACCGTCAGCTCGGCGCGATTTCCCGCGCGCGCGATGGTAACCTCGATATGCGCGGCGTTCTCACCGTGCGCGGCCACATTCTCAAACAGGTTTAGAAGAACCTGCTCAATCAGCATGGCGTCCATCGGAACGAGCAAAATTTCCTCCGGCTTGACGACGGAAACGGAGATGGCGGGATTGCCGCTGCGAAATTTCACGATGGCGCTGCCCACGATTTCCTCCACGACCTCCGCATCCTTTTTCAGAGAGACACTGCTGCCGGAGAAGCGCGTGACCGAAAGAAGGTTTTCCATCACCCGAATCAGCCACCTGGCCTCGCGATTGATCTGGCGAAGCATTTCGTCGCGGTTGACGTTTGCGCTGGCGTTGGAGTCCATCAGAACGGAGCTGGCACCCAGAATCGAGGCCAGCGGCGTGCGCAGGTCGTGCGATACCGATCGCAGCAGATTGGCGCGCATTTTCTCCGCTTCCATTTCGTAGCGCAGCTGCTCCTGCCGCTTGATTTGACTGGTCAGCGCGCTGATAATCAGCGATACCAGCAGCATGGAAAGAAACGTAAGCGGATAGCCCACGATGGACATGTTGAACTCCCAGAAGGGATACGTGAAAATGGTATTTACGCAGACGACGGAGACGACGGAGGCGACGATGCCGGGGATATATCCGTGCGTGAAACGCGCGATGAGCGCTACGGCGAGAATATACAGGGACATCGAAAACGGGTTGTTGTCATCGTGAATCCTTGAAAGAGCCAGAGAGAGCAGCGTTGCCGCCAGAAGAATCGCAGCGGAAATCAGCACGTCAGTCAGCCAGTTTGTCCGCAGGTGACGTTTCATGAAGCACCCCTCCCCCATATTCCTGTATATTATAGCACATATTTGCAAATGAACCGCCGTTGGAAGCATTCTTTCCGGAAAATTAGCGGCAGAACGCTGTATAATATCCTAAAATTTGTGCCAGAGGGGGACAAAAGCTTATGCCAAGCGCGGAGTATATCAATGCCAAAAAGGAATTTAAAAGATGCCTGCTGATGTCGATTTTCGGTCTGGGCGTGCCGGTTGTAATTGCGTTCAAGGAGTGGCTGCCGATCATGCGTGCGGAAAAGGCCAAGGAGCGCGCCGACCGAAAGGCGTAAAACCATCCTGCGGAGTATAGATGAAAGCGGAATTCGGAAACGAAAGCCGCTTTCTTTCATTTCCCGGGAAATCTTTGGTGAAGATTCGAACAAACGTTTGCCTTTTCGGAAACGTCGTGATATAATCGATACAAAAAGGGAGGAAGCCTGCATGCGCGACGCATCCGAAAAGAAAATGCAGATTCTGGATTTCATTCGCAGAGAGATTGACGACAAGGGCTATCCGCCCTCGGTTCGCGAAATCTGTCTGGCCGTCGGGCTGAAATCCACCTCCACGGTGCACGCGCACCTGAATCGTTTGGAGGAGGAGGGCTACATCCGCCGCGACGCCACAAAGCCGCGCGCGCTGGAGCTGACGGATACGGCAACGGTCAGAGGCCGCAGCGTCCCGCTGCTCGGCAGGGTGACGGCGGGCGTACCGATTCTGGCGCAGCAGAACATTGAGGAATACTACATGCTCCCGCAGAATCTGGTGGGCGGCGACGAGGTGTTCATCCTCTCCGTGCAGGGTGAAAGCATGATCGAGGCCGGAATTCTGGATGGCGACTTTGTGATTGTACGCCGTCAGAGTCATGCGGAAAACGGCGACATCGTCGTCGCCATGATTGACGACGAGGCGACGGTGAAGCGAATTTTCTTCG
The DNA here is from genome assembly GCA_964565845.1 of uncultured Oscillospiraceae bacterium. Taxonomy (GTDB): domain Bacteria; phylum Bacillota; class Clostridia; order Christensenellales; family Aristaeellaceae; genus SFHK01. The sequence goes on from CAZMGO010000207.1 coordinate 2,609, forward strand.
AAAAGAACCGCGTGCGGCTTCAGCCGGAAAACCCGACGATGCAGCCGATTTACGCGCGCGAGGTCACCGTGCTGGGGCGCGTAATTGCCCTATTCAGGCAGATGTGAGAATAAAAACAGAAAGGCATGATTTCCGATGAACCGAAAATCCCCCTTCCCATGGCGCGCATTTCTGAAAAGCGTGGCTGCGATTGCCGTGCCGGTTGCGCTTCAAAACCTTCTTACAACCACGGGAAGCATGATCGATACCATTATGCTCAGCTCCCTCGGCGAGGAAACGGTGGGCGGCGTAGGTCTGTGCGCGCAGTTCTCATCGCTGATGTTCTCCGGCTACTGGGGCTTTGTCGGCGGTGGCATTCTGTTTATGTCGCAGTATTTCGGCGCAAAGGACGATGACGGCGTAAACCGTGCCTACGGCCTGACGCTCAGCTGCATGATGGT
>CAZMGO010000208.1:0-3034 GCA_964565845.1 uncultured Oscillospiraceae bacterium
AAAATAAATTCAAGGAGTTTTGAATATGTCAGAAAAACGATATACAACGCTATATGACAAGAATAGCAATCCCATGACCGTTCCCGTTCGTCCCGGCTTATCGGTGGACGACCCCAAGGCGCGGTACACCGGCTTTCGCCCGGAAACGGTGATTCTGAAAAAGGGCAGCATTCGCATGAAGGGCGCAAGGCCGCTGGAATGCGACATTCTGCTTGAACGGGATGCGGCAATTCCGCTTCGGGACGGTGTGACCATCTATGCCGATATTTTCCGTCCCGTGGACGGCGAAAGGTGCCCGGCGCTTGTGGCATTGAGTCCCTATGGAAAGGAAATCGGCACGCAATGGCTGGATGATGTGCCCATGCGCGCCGGCGTGCCGAAAAGGGCGGTTTCCGGCCTTCAGAAATTTGAAGGCCCCGATCCCTGCTACTGGGTCAAGCACGGCTATGCCGTTGTGAATCCCGACGTTCGGGGAGCGTATCGGTCGGAGGGGGTCATTCTGTTTTTCGGCAGCGATTACGGCAGAGACGGAAGGGATATTGTGGATTGGGTGGGCGAGCAGGAATGGTGCAATGGCAGGGTGGGGCTGTCCGGCAATTCATGGCTGGCCATCTCCCAGTGGTTCACGGCGGCGCAGCATCCCAAGCACCTTGCCGCCATTGCCCCGTGGGAGGGACTTACGGACTGCTACCGTGAGGTCGGAACCCGCGGCGGCGTGATTATGCCGTCCTTCGTGGAGCTGCTTTCCGCGTCCTTCGCTTCCTCGCCGGAGGGCGGCGTGGAGGATGTGCTGACCATGCTGAAGCGGGACGCCGCATGGAATCCCTATTGGGAGGACAAGGCGGCCGATTTGGAGTCCATCACCACGCCGGCCTATATTGCTGCCAGCTACACCAATCCCATTCACACCAACGGCTCGATTGAGGGCTATATGCGGCTCGGCACGCGGGAAAAATGGCTGCGCATTCACAATACCGGCGAATGGGACGATTATTATCACGAGGGACACACCGAGGATTTGCGCCGCTTCTTTGACCATTTTCTGAAGGGCGCGGATAACGGCTGGGAAGCCACGCCCCGCGTTCGGATGAGTGTTTTGAATCCCGGCGGGAAGGATATTGTTGACCGCCCGGAGGCGGATTATCCGCTGCCGCGGACGCGGTATCGAAGGCTCTATCTTCACGGGGCTGACCATACGATGGCGGAGGAAAGGGCAGAGGAAGAGACTGCAACTGTGTATAATTCCGACAATAAGAAGGATAAGGTGGTTTTTCGCTGCCGCATGAGCGAGGATACGGAGATTGGCGGCTTTATCAAGCTGCGCCTTTGGGCGGCTGCGCCCGACCATGACGATATGGACATGGAGGTTACATTGGAAAAGCAAAATCGTTTCGGACGGAAAATCGGCATCAACCCCATGAAGCGGGTCGCCGCGAAGGGCTACATCCGAGCCTCCATGCGCGATTTGGATGCGGCGCGCAGCCGGGAGGAATATCCGTTTCAAAGCTTTAAGGCAAGCCGGAAGCTCAAAAGGGGCGAAATCGTTCCGCTTGACATTGCGATTTGGCCAATGGGAATGCGCTTCAAAAAGGGCGAATACCTGTGCATTACCGTGAACGCGTATAAAACCGCCGAATGGGCGAGCCCCTTTGACCTGAAAATGGCAAAGCTTCAGGTGCCGAGGGACGGCTTTACCTATATGCCGGGCGAAAAGCCGGAGATGCTTACCATCGGCGGCGTTTCCGGCGGTCTGACCGGCGGCATTGACACGACGCATTTGCCGAAGGATGTAAACAAGGGCAGACATATCCTCTACACCGGCGGCCAATACGACAGCTATCTCTATCTGCCCATTGTGCCGGAGGAGAGCTGAGACGGAAGAAACGAGCGGCGTCCGTGCGTTTCTGCGCGGACGCCGCAAAGCATCATCCGGGACGGGCGCCTTGGCGCGTTTCCGTCGCGCGTTACTTGGCTTGCTTCTGCCTGCGATATACGAGCCGCCCCTGCACCGGAAAGCTGACGAGATAGCCGAGCACGCCGGAAATGATTTTGACCACGTAGCGGCTCCAGCCGAGATGCTCATACAGCAGCGCGAGAACGGCGGTATCAAACAGGTAGATGAACGCGGCGAGTGCGGCGTATTTCAGGATGGCAGGCAGCGTTTTTTCGTTGCCCTTAAACACGAGCTTTTTATTGAGCGTGAAATTCACCGACGCGCTCGCGATTCGCGCCAGCAGGTTGCTGACCCACGTAAGCGGGATGAACGTGCGCAAAAGCTGAAACAGCACATAATCGATGCCGAAGCAGATCAGGCTGGAGCAGGCGAACTTCAGGATACAGGCATAGATGCGCAGCGAATCCTTCAGCGGATTAAAGTGCGAGGATTCGTTGTCGTTTATGTATACGGTTTCGATTGTCACCTCGGTAATGGGCATTTCCGCGCGCGCGGCGGTCAGCAGCATGTTGATTTCGTATTCATAGCGGTCGCCGGGCACGTCCGCAAACAGACGCATGCCGTCGCGATCGAAGGCGCGCAGACCAGTCTGCGTGTCGCGCACCTTTACGCCGCTGGCGATGGCAAACACCTGCCGGGTGACGCCGTTTCCAAGGCGGCTGCGCAGCGGCACGTCGCCGTCGAACGCGCGGCTTCCCAGCACCAGCGTTCCGGGCATTTCCGCAGAACGGTCGAGCACCCTGCGAATGTCCGCATAGCGATGCTGACCGTCGGCGTCGGCGGTTACAAGGCGCTCACATTCGGGCATGTGCTCCATGATGTAGCGGATGCCGGTCTTCAGCGCGCCGCCCTTGCCCTTGTTGACGGGATAGCTGATGAGCGCAACGCGCTTGTCGAGCGCGTCGAATACGGAGCGGAACGCCTCGCCGCTTCCGTCATCTACCACCACGAGCTTCAGATCGTCGTGCGTCAGCAGCTGGTTGGTCAGAGCCACCAGCTTTTCGTCCGGCTTGTATGCGGGAATCAGTATCGCGTTCATGCTGCGCCTCCATTTGTAAGCATTGCTGTGACGGGATTGTA
>CAZMGO010000209.1:0-3034 GCA_964565845.1 uncultured Oscillospiraceae bacterium
TGTGCGGAAGCGGTGCCGAAATCATGTCCATCCATGCATGGGTCTCCGGGCGATGGCATCCTCCGCGCTTTCCCGCCGGAAATCCGCAAAGTACCTTGCCAACCCCTCCCTCATCATGGTATAATCATGGAGCACAAAAGCCCGAAAGGAAGGTATTTCCCGATGAAAAAGCTTCTCTGCTGTCTGGCTGCGCTGCTGCTGCTGACCACGTCCGCCATGGCGGACATGACCGTGCTTGACCTTAAAAATTCCCCCTCTCTGAGCCTCGCCACCGGCTGCTACTGGCTGCGCGTGAATGGCGGCGAGCAGCTCTTCGACGCGCAGGGCAACGCCCTCAGCGCCGTCTATTCCAGCATGCCGACCTTCCAGCGGTACGGCCTGTACTATGTCTACTCCGGCAGCGGGCTGAACCACATGGGCCTTCTGGACGCACAGGGACAGGTGCTGTGCAGGCCGACCTACGGGCATATCGCCTTTCTGGATGACAACTGGGCGCTGGCCTATGTGCTGGAGCCCACCGATGCGGAAACCGGCGACTTCAGAAATTCCAACAACGACAACAAATACATGGCCGTGCGGACAGACGTGCTCTATCAAGGGCATGTCATCGGCAGTCTGACCCGCGAGGAGTATGATCCCGCCTGGTCGAAGGGTGTTACCGCCAACTACCTCTACCTGTGGAAGTCCGCAGACGAGGGCATGTTCATCGCCCCGGACTTCTCCATCACCAAGATAACGTCCAACTTCTTCCCTTCTGAGTTCAGAGTGAGCGAGAAGGGCATCCTCTACAATCCTACCCAGCAGATGGCGTTCTGCGCCGGCTGCACCCTCACCCCGGATGACGTGGATACCTGGGTCTGGCACGACTCCTCCACCGACTGCCTTCTCGACCTGCAGGGCAATGTCATCAAGTCCGGCGTGATGTATGATTATGTCAGCCAGCAGGGCGACTACCTGCTCATCCGCCACAATGGTCTCTGCGGCATCATGGATCTGAACGGAAACGTCATCGTCGAGCCGATTTACGGCGACATCAGCTACAGCGATGGGCTGTTCTGCAACGGCTATCAGTGTGTCCTGACCGAGAAGGGCTGCCTGCAGTATCTGGACACCCACGGCAGCGTGGTCGCCGGCGTGGACTATGAGCTGGAAAGCAATGACTATAAGGGCTACTCCTACAACGCGCCCTTCGCCGTGGTCAACAACATGGGCAAGTACATCGTCATCACCCGCGAATGCGGCGAGCTGCCCACCCGCTATGAGAACTTTTCCACCCCCGAAGCCTACCAGAACATCCTCCTCGTGCAGAAGGACGGGCTGTGGGGTGCCATCGACCTGTGGGGCAGCACCGTCATTCCCTTCGTGAATACGTACCTGACCCTCTCCAAGGACGGCACAGTAGCCTGCGGCCCCGACGAGAATGGCACCTACCATATCTACCTCATTGCGGAAGACGAGCCGGAGGATACCGCTCCCGTAACGGAGGATACCACCCCCGTAACGGAGGACACCGCGCCTGCCGCCGACGGCTCCTGGACGTGCACCTGCGGCTCCGTCAACACCAGCAAGTTCTGCCCCGAGTGCGGAACCCCCAAGCCCGCAGAGCCGGTCACGCCCACCTGCAGCAATTGCGGCTATCAGCCCGAGGGTGAAACGCCGAATTTCTGCCCCGAGTGCGGAACCAAATTCTGATTGCACAGCACCCTGACAAAGCCCGCTTCAACAAGGAGAAGCGGGCTTTAAACATGAGCAGGCAAAAAAATATTATGTTTTAATCATCCCTTAACTCGCGCATTTGCCCAGCGCGCCCGACGCAGTTTCGCCGGGCGCGCCGAAAAAAGGATTCGCATTTTTCATTGCCTGCGCCGAATGCACCTTTGAATCACCGAAGCAATATAGTCGATGCTGTCCCGGCAGTCATCCTTCAGCCATTCTCTCAGAATTCCCATCAGCCCGTTCAGGTAAAACGGCATCAGATACCGCCGCTCGTCGGACGACACCTGAAAGCGATTCAAAATCGGCGTCAGCACGTGGCGGTTCAGCTCCCTGTAGGCGTCGTCCAGCTGCAGAACGGAGGCCTTCTCCAGCGAAATGCGGAAAATGCGCCGGTGCTCCCTGACATAGGAAAGATAGGGAACAAGATACTCCGGCGTAATCAGGTATAATTCCTCAATCGGTCGGTCTTGAAGGCTTTTCACGAATTCCTGTGTGTCGTGGGGCATGTACGCCACGAACTGATCGATGATATACCGGGCGCTTTCCGCCAGAAGGTCGCCCACCGTTTCGTAATGCAAATAGAAGGTGGAGCGATTCACGCCCGCCCTTTCGCAGATTTCCTTCACCGTGATGTAGGCAAAATCCTTTTTCTCAATCAGCTCCAAAAACGCCTCGTCCATTCGGGCGGCGGTGGCAAAATATTTACTCTCGGATCGATTCAAGCGCCTTCCTCCCTCCGTTTTGCGCATTTGTGCAGCATGCAGACAGCCGTCAGCATCACGCACAGCCATACGGCGCCGCCGGTTATGGCGTTCATCGTTTTACGGAAGCCGTCGCCCCGGACGGAAAACTGCGCAATCATCGCCGTTTGCAGGCCGAGAACCGACATCAGCGCGGCGATCAGGCTTACGGCCTTTGCGGCGGACAGAATCGGGCCGCCCAGCCTGCGAAGCCGAACAAGCCGAACGACCGCTTCAATCGCTGCGTAAAAGGTGTACGCCGCCGACAGATAGATTACGTACCCCGGGTAGGAATATCCGGCGTCCGTACACACCATCAGCACAATCATGCCGCCCATCGGAAGCATCAGCAAAAGCAGCAGCCACGCCGTTCTTCGGCAGCAGCGCAGCTCGTTAATTGCGGTTCTATGTCGATAGCCAAAAATCAGCGACAGGCGCAGAATCGCCAGCGCCAGATAATAGGCCGCCGCGGAAAGGCTCCACACCGACGCATGGCGAATGCCCACCACCGTGCGGAACGCCACGTATAAGAGATTCGCGAGCATGCCCTGCCGCAGGCTGACCCCGCCGCGAAAAAC
>CAZMGO010000210.1:0-3022 GCA_964565845.1 uncultured Oscillospiraceae bacterium
GCTGGCGCTCTCGGCCTTCCGGTTCTTCCGTTTCTTTTCCCCAGGACTATTTTACGCCATCTGAGCGCGGGACATCAACGACATGTAAAAAAGCAAAAAACGGACGGCAAGCCCAAGACCGCCCGCAAAAATGCCCGCCGAGGGGTTTACAAAACCCCGTCCTTCGCGGTATAATTGACGCAATAAAAGATTTTGGGGGCGTATCCCCTGCGTCCCGGACGAAAGGAACTGATTCCTTTGGCGATTCGCAATTCTGCGAAGGCGCTGATTGTGCATGAGGGCCAAATTCTTCTGAATCGCTGTGTGTCCCGGCTGGGCGTGTATTACGCGCTGCCCGGCGGCGGACAGCACGACGGCGAGCTGCTCACCGAGGCCGTGCGCCGCGAGGTTATGGAAGAAACCGGGCTTACGGTGGAGCCGATGCGCATGAGCGCCATTTTCGAGCGCGTGAACGAGGGCCGCGAGGGCGGCGGTTCGCACAAGATGTATTTCGTGTTTCTGTGTCGGTATCTGGAGAACGTACCCCAGAGGGAGGCCGTGGAGCGCGACGCATATCAGACCGGCATGGAATGGATGACGATTGAGAAGGCAAAGAAGGCCGACCTATTCCCGCGCGTGATTCGCGACAATCTTTCCTCGCTGATTGACTACGGAGAAACCGTTTATCTCGGCTCGGAAAGGCGCGGGGTCTGACATGATTATATTGGGCATCGATCCCGGCATCGCCATCATGGGCTACGGCGTGATTGAGACGAACGGAACCAAGCACCGGCTGATTCAGTACGGCGCGCTGACCACCGCCGCGCACACGCCGACGCCCGCGCGCCTGCGCGCGATTTTCACCGGCGTCAATCAGCTGATGGACATGTTCACGCCGGACGACGTGGCATTTGAGGAGCTGTTCTTCTCAAAAAACGTCACAACCGGCATGGCGGTTTCGGCGGCGCGCGGCGCGGCGCTGGTGGCGGCGGCGCAGCGGACGGAAAACCTGTACGAATACACGCCCATGCAGATTAAGCAGGCGGTGACCGGCTACGGCAAGGCGGACAAGCATCAGGTGCAGAACATGGTAAAGCTGCTTCTGGGCATGGATGAAATCGCCAAGCCCGACGACGCCGCCGACGCGCTGGCCGTGGCCATTACCCACGCCAACAGCGCGAGCATGAAAAACCTTTACAAGATACAGTAAGGAGCGTTCGAATGTACGCGCATATCGAGGGCACGGTATCCGAGAAAACCGCCGACGGCATCGTAATCGACGCGGGCGGCGTGGGCTATGAACTATCGGCAAGCGCGGCCACGCTGTCCGGCTGTCCGGCTGTGGGCGAACGCGTGAAGCTGTATACCTATCTGAGCGTCCGCGAGGACGCGATGGAGCTGTTCGGCTTTCTTACGCGCGAGGAAAAGCGCATGTTCCTGCGCCTGATCGGCGTAAGCGGCATCGGCTCGCGCACGGCGCTGAGCATCCTTTCCGCCCTGAGTGTGCACGATCTGTCGGTTGCGCTCGTCACGGGCGACGCGCAGGCACTGGCGCGCGCGCCGGGCGTCGGCAAAAAAACCGCGCAGCGGCTGGTGCTTGAGCTGAAGGACAAGGTAACGGACGAGGAGCTGACCGCTTCCGGCCCCGCCGTGTCCGTGCGCCCGGCTGCCGACAGCGCCGAGACGGAGGCCATCGAGGCGCTGATGGCGCTGGGCTATCCGGCAAGCGACGCCGCGAAGGCGGTTTCCGCCGTGGCCGGGCAGGCCGCGAAGACCGACGAAATCCTTCGTCTGGCGCTGCGCGGCATGACGGGAGGAAGGTAAGATGGCAATCCCCGTATATGCGTCCACCGGCGCATTCGTCACGCGCGCGAACGGGCGCAATTTTCGTTTGATTCCCCAAATCGCGCCGCTTCTGGACTGCGACGGGCTGGAATTCATGATGTATGAATCGTGGGCCGGGCAGGAGGCGGAAATCGCCGCCGAGCTGCGAGACAGCGGCGTTCTCTTTCCGTCGATGCATCTGGACAAGCGCATCGGCGAGGCACTTTCCACCGAGGGCATAGCGGCGCGGGACGAGGCGCTTTCCCTTATGAAGCGCGACCTAAAAACCGCCGCGGTCATCGGCGCGCGTCTGCTGGTGCTGCACTTCTGGGGCGGCCCGCCCGCGGACGAGCGGTTTGACGAGACGAAGGCGCTGTATCCGGTGCTGGACGAAATGGCGAGGGACGCGGGCATGACGCTGGCGGTGGAAAACGTCGCGCGGAGCAACGCCCTTGCGCTTGACCGCCTCGCGGCGCTCAGCAAGCTGTGCCCCGGCCTCTCCGTGACCTATGACACCAAAATGGCGCAGCTGCAGGGCGAAAACGAGCGCCTGCGCGAGCCTGCAAACCGCTGGCTGTTCGAGGAGGGTCACGTGAAGCACCTGCACGTAAACGACACCGACATGGCGCATATTTCCGGCGGACGCATGCCGGTTCTGCATATCGGCGACGGCTGCGTGCGCTTTGACGAGCTTTTCCGATACGTGCGCGAGAATGCCTTCTCCGGCGCCGCCGTCGTCGAAAGCACCTCCACCCGCCCAGACGGCAGCGTGGATACCGAAAAAATGAACCAAAGCCTTCGCCGCGTGCGCGAGGCGCTGAACGGCTGACGCGCTTGCCGTCCGCGTAGAAAATCCCACGCTTCCGAGACTTTGGACGCGCAGGATTTTGCGCGCTTTCCGCAGGACGGCGCGGCGAAGGTTCAAAAGCACTTCGGACGGAAACGATCCGGATGACCTTAGCGAAACGATGGAAAGCGCTGCAGAACAAATCGGAATATAAGGAGGACAGGGTATGGCGATTACTGCGAACTTATATTATACGGGGAAAAATGGAGCCGCAATAGAATTTGTGCGTGAGATGCTTGCAAGCGAAACCGTGCAGGCCATCAGAGAAGAACCGGGAAACCTACGATATGATTACTTTATAAAAATGGATGAGCCGAATACCGTTCTGCTTATTGACAGCTGGGAGTCACAGGCGGCGATTGATTTGCATCA
>CAZMGO010000211.1:0-2931 GCA_964565845.1 uncultured Oscillospiraceae bacterium
CCAGCCGTTTTCGGCTGCGGCAACATAGGGATACGAGGTATTCGGCGCGGCAGATTGGAGGAGCGCGTAGGTCTCGCCGTTTCCGGCGTGGATTCCGGCGCTTTGAAGGATTTGAACCATTTTCGTTCTTGGTTCGGCAGTGAGCGCGGTGCGGGTGAGCGGGCCGTATTCGCCGTCGGATTCCAGATCATGGTCGGTTTGGAATTTGCGGACGGCGCGCTCGGTTTCGGGGCCATACGTGCCGTCCGCACCGTACTTCGAAAGCGCATAGCCGCGCTTTATGAGAAGCTGCTGAAGCGCGCGAATGTCCTCGCCCTGCATGCCGCGCCGGAGGATGCTTCGGGGTGATTGCGCGTTTGAGGAGGCATTTGCTTTCGAGCCGTTTGAGAGCACGACGGCTGTGTGTCCCTGCGTGCGCGTGACGAGGATGTCGCCGCGCCGCAAATAGGTGCTTTGGTCGGTGTATCGCTCCTCTTTCCGCTCGACAAATTCACCGGTGCGCAAAAGAACGTTCGCTTCGTTTGAGGTTCGAAAGTCCTCCGTCGGAATGCCCGCGTAGGCCAGACATACGCGCACGAGCGCGGAGCAGTCCGTTTCGCAGGGCGTTTTGATTTTGGAGGGGTCAAAGTCCACGCGCTTTGCGAAATTGTAGAGTGAGAGCCGCTGATGCTGGTCGTAGCCGATGTTCGCGTTGTCACACGCGGCCTGCATCGCGCGGGCGATTTTTTCCGCCTTGTCGGCGTTCGTGCACCTCAGCACGCGCCAGCCCTTTTTGTGTTTATACCATGCCTGCGTGCAGATTTCCCTGCCGCCTTGGTCTCCGGCCTTGCCGCCGTGCGTTTTTCCGTTTTCGTCGATTCTCGCGGAGCCTATTTTTACCGCCATAATCCCATCTCCTTGTTTCCACCGGTTCCGGCGGGCACCCGCGCCGGAACGTGCTTCTTTTTCGGGAACGGGCAGGGCGTATGCCGCCCTTTCATAATAGGCTGCGCCGCGCGCACGCGTTCCGGGCACGAAAACGCCCGCCCCGAAGCGGTGTTCGAGGCGGGCGTGAAGGGAAAGCTTATTCAATGGAAAGGCTGAAGGGAAGACAGCCCTGCGCATCCGGAATCAGGATGGTGCCGTCCTCCAGCCAGCGGAGCGTGGCGGAGGTATGGGCAATGTCGACAGCGGATGGCTGTGCGTCCTCCGGGAACTCGACGCGGCGGCAGACAAGCGTATCCAGATCGAGGATGCAGCAAATGACGGTGCCGTTATGTGCGGCGAGAATCAGCGCGGAACAGCCGTCCGGGGAAAGCACGGCCTGCAAAATGGTGGGCTGCGCAAGGGTGCCTCCCGAGATGGCGGTAAGGTATTCGTTGATTTTGGTGGTCTCTGCCTGACCGGAGCCGTCGGCGGGAAGACGAATGGCGTCCGCGTGGCTGCCCGTGCCGAGGGCATCATTGCGGATGGTCAGATAATTCGTGTAGGTGTAGACGTCGTTTCCTACAGAGGCCTTTCCGCTTGAGAGAAGCAGCTCATAGCCGCTGGTCTCGCTGCGGTAATAACGGCTCGGTCTTTGAAGCTGAATGGAATTCGGGAGAGAGCGAATCTCGGTTTCCCATTTGTCTCCGACGTTTGTAAACGTGATTACACCGGCGGATTCGTCGGAACGGATTGTATCGGTGATGGCGCGCACGGTTCCATCCGTATCCACGGTCAGGTGGGGATAATAGAAGAAGGTGTCGGGGACTGCCGCCAGAAGCTCGACCTCGCCGGTTTCAAGACGGCAGCGCTTGAGCCCGCTGTTCGCGTCTTCGGGAAGGTGTCCGTAAACGAGGTAATAAACGTATTCACCCGCCGGATCAAAGCAGGCGGTTGTGGCGGTTAATGCGCTGTCCTGAGTGAACGTCTTTGGCGTGGCCTCTGCAAGAAAGATTTCGCCGGTCTGCGTGTCGGCGAGCAGAAGATCCATAAACTGCAGCTGTGTAAGAGTCTTATTGGGGAAGGTCATGGCGATATAGCGCTCGTCCGGCGACCAGCAGAAGCAATCCGGCTCGGCAAGAGAGGAGAGGCCTTTGTAAATGTATTTATAGGTTTTCTCCGCATACTCATTCTGCGCGCCGCGATTGGGGTTTACGGCGAGCACGGTGATTTCCTGATTGCGCACAAGGGCCGCATTGCCGCCAATGTCAAGCAGCAAGGCACTGCCGGAGGGAGAGATGGAAAGAAGCTGGATGTCGTCGGTCGAAATATCCAAAATCGTAACGAGTATGGAAAGCGTATCCGAAATCCGGACGCGCTGCCCATCCTCGGAGGGAGTCAGGGTGAAGCCCACTGCCTCGAATTCTTTGCGGATTTCATCCGCCGCAGCGGCAGAGCAGAAGACGGGCATATTGATGAGAGAATCCGCAAGCGTTTCGTATGCGGGAATCAGCCGGAGCGTGCTTCCGGAGCGTATGAGCGCGCGGGCATAGACGGAGGCATATTCATCCTGCCAGACCGCAGCGGGCAGCGCTTCGAAAATTTCGACGGCGCGTTCATACAGTCCGGCGCGCTCACAGGCCTGCGCGGTCAGCAGACGGAGCTCGTCGTTCGGCTGCGCTTCGCACAGCTCAATAGCCTTTTCATACTGTCCCGCGCGGATGTACGCCTGCGCGGCCTCGGAAAGCAGCTCGTCGTCCGGCTCGGCAGAGCAGACTTTCGCGTAGCGCAGCGCCTGCTCCGCGTCGTCCAGGCAATTCGCAGCATAGAGCAGACGCGCCTTTTCAAGGTACAGTGTGCCGTCGGCGGGAGCCAGCGCGAGCGCGGCCTCGATGTCCTTTAGCGCGAGATCGGTGTCGCCTGCGGCATAATGCAGCCGGGCGAAGGCATGCAGCACGGCGGGGTCATCCGGCGAGAGCTTCTGCGCGATGTCCAGACAAATGGCGGCGGAATCGAAATCACCCGCGG
>CAZMGO010000212.1:0-2906 GCA_964565845.1 uncultured Oscillospiraceae bacterium
CACCATCTGCATCGCCATGGCGCTGCTGGGACATTACTTTGACCGCGACGATTACCGGCAGCTGGCGCACGAGCTTGCGCATTACTGCATGAAGCACATCAGCGAAAACGGGCTGCTGTTCGGCGAGGGACAGCCCAATAACGCCGTCAGCGAAAAGGGCTGCACCGCCATTGACGTCGGCGGCTACAATGTGGAGGAATCTCTCCCCTCTCTGTGCCGCTATGCCATGGAAAGCGGCGACGGCGAAGCGCTCAGGGTCTTCACGGACAGCTATCGCGCGCATCTGGAATTCATGCTGCCCGACGGCGCGTGGGACAACAGTCTCGGCACGCGCGCCTTCAAGTGGACGTACTGGGGAAGCCGCACCAGCGACGGCTGTCAAGAGGTGCTGTTTCAGCTTGGAAAGCAGGATCCCGTATTCGCGGAGGCCGCGCTGCGCAATTTGGAGCTGTATGAAGAATGCACGCACGACGGTCTTCTGTTCGGCGGGCGCGACTATCATGCGCACGGCGAGTCTGCCTGCACGCACCACACCTTCTGCCATGCAAAGGTGCTGGCCGGCGCGCTGGACGGCGGCTTTGAGGATTTTACGCGCATGCCTCTGCCCTCGGATACCTTCAGCGGTCTGAAATACTATCCGGAGCTTGACAGCTATCGCGCAGGCATGGGCGACTGGCGCGCCAATGTGACCGCGTATGACTTCAACTATATGGTCGGCGGGCATGCCTCCGGCGGAACGCTGAACCTCTTGTGGAACCGAAAGGTCGGCCCGGTCATCGCCGTCGGCGCAGTGGACTACAGCATGCTCGAGGATCACAATCAGCAGCTCTCCCTGAAAAAGGCCGAGCATCGCTCCGTATCTCCCCGCATTGAGCTGGTTAAGGACGGCACGCGCTGGGGCAGCCACTACGATTTCCATGCGTCCATGAACGCCAATGAGCGCGACGATGCCCTTATCATCCGCGCGAATGCCGTGCTGTGCGAGAATCACAACGCACCCATTTCGGAAGGCTGCGCATGCGCGTTTACCTACACCTTCGAAAGGGACTGCGTGCGCATTCACGGCAGGATGGACGCGTCGATTGCCGGGCAGGCCGTTTACTTCCTCCCTATCGTTCAGGGCAGCGCCGCCGTCGCAGTGGAGGAAGGCACGCTTCTTTCCCGCGAAAAAAGCTTCAACCTGAATCCCGGCTTCATCTGCACGGAATACAAAATCGCGGCAAACGAGCAGGGCGAATTCATCGTGAAGCTCTCCGTATAATACAAACGAGGGAAAACACATGGCAACAAAGATGCAAATGGCGGATATGCACTTCGTAGACGGCGACGGCCCCGGCACGCAGAAGGTCGCCGTGCTGGAAAAGCCTTTCCGCATGTCCATTCGCCGGGCGGAGATTCCGATTCCGGCAGAGGACGAGGTGCGCATCCGCATCAAGTGGGTCGGCATCTGCGGCAGCGATCTGGAGGCCTACCGCGGCACGCGCGCGCCGGAATTCATCAGCACGCCTGCAAGGCTTGGTCACGAGGTAAGCGGCGTCATTGATATGGTTGGCAAAGGGGTGAAGGGGCTGCGCGTCGGCGCGAGAGTCGCCTGCCGGTATGTGTGGGGCGCGTTCGCCCAGTATATCGTCTGCAAGCCCTTCAACGTGATTGCCCTGCCGGATGACTTTCCCATGCTGGACATCAGCCCCATTGAGGTGCTCCCCGGCATTCTTCACGCCGCGGAGCTTGGGCAGATTCAGCAGGCAAAGAACGTTTTGATTATGGGACAGGGCGTGAGCGGTCTCATCATGACGCAGGTCGTTCACCTGTTCAGCCCGAAGTGTCTGGCCGTTACCGACCTGAGCGAAGCCAAGCTCGCGCTGGCGTGCAAATACGGCGCGACGCACACCTATCTGCTTCCCGACAAAAACGCCCGCACGATGGATTTCGCCGGCAAGGATTTCCCGGACGGCTTCGACGTCGTCATTCCCTGCCTGCTGGAGGGCGACGGCATCGTCGATGCGATCGACGCCGCCGCAATGTGCGCACGCGTCGTCATGTACGGCTGCATCGGCGTGTGCAATACGCCCGTGGACTTCTTCAAGGCGCACCGAAAACGCTTGGAATTCTACTTCACCGAGCCGCGAAGGGACATCGACATGCGCCGCTTCTTCGATGAGGGCGTACGTCTTGTCACCGAGGGACTGGTCAACACGAGCGAAATGATTACCCACACCTTCCCGCTGGACAAAATCGACGAGGCCTTCCGCCTTCGGAATGCACAGCAGAAGGATGCCATCCACATCGTCATCGACTGTGAGGAGCCGCCGAGGCCGTAAACCCTGACCGCCGTCGAGGCTTTGCGCTAAATCATGGGAGCTGTAAAAAACAAGCAGCGGCAAAAGCGGATTTGAAACCCGAGAGGGCGGCAAATCCGCTTTTGCTGTATCATCTATTTGAGACCAAAGCATGCCCAAGAAGCATTTTACGGCAGGGCTGAGCCGTTCTCTTCGAAATCTGCCGCAGCGGCTGATTTCCTATTGAATTCGAATCATGCTACTTTCAAACGAAGCAAGCTCTCCCCAGCCCAGTTCGTTCAGAAGCTCCTGCTGTGACGCGCACGCCTCCGGCGATACGCCCTCATCCTCCAGCCTCCCGTTATCGAGAATTTGCTCAAAGCGCACGTGTACGCCCTCCGCATCCTGATAAAACACGATGCGTTCCCTATGAAATCGGTTGATATATGCGGCAATCACATTTTCAACCGACATTGGCGCGAGCGCTGCCGTCACGCCGCGCAGACGCCACGCGGTGCTCTGAATTTGCAGGCTCTCCCTTCCTCCGCGCTGAGCAAAATAAAACATTCCCACCAGCGAAAGCACAAATCCGGCGGCGCTATAGCCGGTGATTCGCCAGTCCCTCGC
>CAZMGO010000213.1:0-2854 GCA_964565845.1 uncultured Oscillospiraceae bacterium
TGACTGTATTATATTCTTCCATAATAGAAGTTGTCAAGTATTCTCATTCAATTTTGTAGCGTTACAATTGACGTGAGACCAACGGGATATAAAGATAGCCGCCGTGCGTCAGCATTTACCCTTGACGGTCAAAGGATTTTATGGTATTTCGGCATATGATTCCCATATTGAACCCAGTGGTGTGTACGGTAGGTTTGCGTGATTTTTCCTCGAAAATCGCTTTCTTGCAGATTTTGTGGTCAGAGTCCCTTCGGGATTTCAAATCGACCTACTAGCGACCGCGGCGGTCGAATTGAAAATTCGACCGCCGCGTCTCCGGTAGGAATAGCCGCAGCGAGGAAGCCGGCTCCCTCACCCGAAGTTGAGCTTCGTATCGCTTTAAAACGAACGCGCGCTTACGCGGCCTTATCAACCGCCTCTGCGTTGATGAAGTCGTACAGCATCCTCGCGCCGTCGGCCAGACGGGGCGCGGGGCGGGACAGCTCGTTGTTTGCCAGATTCAGAACATCCTGATTCTTGATGGCCGTCAGCTCTTCCCATCCCTTGCGGCCAAGGATCTCCTCCACGGGCGTGGGGCCCTCGCCGTAGTACATGGAGATGGTAACGATGTAGTCCGGATTGCGGGCAATAACCTGTTCCTCGGAGATTTCCGCCCAGCCCTCAACATCCTCAAAGCAGTTCGTAAGACCGACCATGTTGGCGATTTCGTTCATAAACGTGCCCTTGCCAGCCGTCCACAGACCATACTGAAGCGGAGAAACCTCGAAATACACGGTTTTGCCCGCGTTTTCGGAGGCATCCTCGGCGACCTCGGCGAAGGTGGTCTTCATGGAGTCAATCACGGCAGCCGCTTCAGCGTCCTTGCCCATGAGCTTGCCGATCATTTCGATGGCGGTGTAAACGCCTTCGATATCCTGTGCATCGGACACAACAACCTTGATTCCGGCGTTCTCCAGCACCTGAACCTGCTCCTCGGTCTGCGCCATGGTGCTCATCAGCAGCACCTGAGGCTCAAGAGCGATGATCTCCTCGAGGTTGGTGTCGCTGCCAGACTGAACGGCGGTCACGTTCAGCACCTCGGCCGGATAGTCGCAGTAGCTGCCGCGGCCAACCAGCGCGTCGCCGGCGCCGATGGCATACAGAATTTCACAGTCCGACGCGGTCAGCGCAACAATGCGCGTTGCGGGCTTGTCCAGCGTGACCTCGCGGCCGGTCATGTCGGTAACGGTAACGGAAGTGTCGGTTTCCGCGAACGCCAGCGCGGATGTGAAGAGCGCGATGCAGAGTACGAGAGCGATGATTCCAAGTTTCTTCATGGTTCTTCTCCCTTTCTTTTATTGTAAACGGATGACGTCGGGAAAAGAAAAAACGTTCCCTTTGGGAACGACAAAAAAGCGCCGGCGAGCATAGCTTCGCCTGCTTTTCTGCATATTCCCCTTCCCATGGAGCACTGCCTGCTTGAGCGTGCCGCATAACCAGGTCTCCCGACTTTGCCTCATCCGGCGCGGGCGTCTTCCCACGATTGAACGCAGTGACATAGTGCCCGTCCGTCCGCTTCACGGTGACTGGGATCGTCCAGGATTCGCACCCGGTTCCCTTCGCTCCTTCAAAAGAGCGGCGCTTACGCGCGGTTATCCACGCAATCCGATTACATGCACTATTATACCGCTCCGTTGCTAAACGGTCAACCTTGATTTGAAATTTTTCGTTCGCAGAATTGTAAAGGTGAATTGCCAAAAAGGCTGGACGTTTACCATGATACTCATATATCATGACAACGTCCAGCTAAAATGGAGGCGAGGGGGGTCGAACCCCTGTCCGAAAACCCGATGAAAAAAGCCTCTCCGAGCGCAGTTCGTGTTTTAAGATTCCCCTTGACGGACTCCCACGAACAGGATTCCGTCTACGGTAGCTTCATAAATGCCGACCCGCTTCAAAGCTTTATTGGGTCCGTTCCCTGCCTTTATGACGCCGGTGGCCTACGCCGCAGGAGGCTTAGGGTCGACGGTCACCGCATTAAGCGGCGACGGCGTAACTGTCGTTATTCGCAGTTATTGTTTTTCCCGATTTTATGGCAGATCGGGGCTGCCGCTCGCTTCTCTTCTCCCCTGAGTCCCCGTCGAAACCAAATACGCCCCCATGATTCCAAGCTGCTATTTCTGGCGCATGCTGCGCTCAATTTCGCGGTTCGCATCGCGCTTGGCCATGTCGTCGCGCTTATCGTAGTTCTTTTTGCCGCGGCACAAACCCAGCTGCACCTTCATGCGTCCCTTCTTCAGGTATACACTCAGCGGAATCAGCGTCATGCCCTTCAGAATCGTGGTCTGATCGAGCTTGCGAATTTCCGCCTTGTGCATCAGAAGACGCTTCGGACGCAGCGGATCGGTGTTGAAGATGTTTCCCTTTTCATAGGGGCTGATGTGCATGCCGTACACCAGCATCTCGCCGTGTTCAACCGCCGCATAGCAATCCTTCAGGTTGCATTTTCCAAGGCGAATGGACTTAACCTCCGTGCCGCGCAGCTCAATGCCCGCTTCGAAGGTTTCCTCCACGAAGTAGTCATGCCGGGCTTTTCGATTTTGTGCCACTACCTTGATCTCCGAATCCGGCATCCTCTTCGCCTCCCCTTGCATTTTTTATTATACCACGAAAGCCGTCCGTTGTAAACCTTTATTTTTTTGCGTGCCGCGAGCGCGCGCAGGGCAAACGCATGAGTTAAAGAATGATTGAAAATA
This sequence comes from uncultured Oscillospiraceae bacterium, assembly GCA_964565845.1. Classification (GTDB taxonomy): domain Bacteria; phylum Bacillota; class Clostridia; order Christensenellales; family Aristaeellaceae; genus SFHK01. The sequence continues at coordinate 2,736 of CAZMGO010000213.1, forward strand.
TTACATTTTATTACCAAAAGGATTTTAGCCCATCTATGTCGAAGAATACACAAGAGGTGATTACGGTGATTCAAAAGTATTTCGCGACAATAACTGACCCGCGGCAGCAATCGAAGGTT
>CAZMGO010000214.1:0-2812 GCA_964565845.1 uncultured Oscillospiraceae bacterium
CGCGGACGAAATGCACGAGGTGTTCAAGAAGTGGAACGAGGGCGTGCTCGACAGCTACCTGATCGAGATTACCACCGACATTCTCGCCAAGAAGGACGCCGACGGCCAGCCGCTGGTTGACAAGATTCTGGACACCGCGGGACAGAAGGGCACCGGCAAGTGGACGGCCATCGCCGCGCTGGACGAGGGCATGCCGCTCACGCTGATTGGCGAGGCCGTGTTTGCCCGCTGCCTGAGCGCCATCAAGGAAGCCCGCGTGGAGGCCTCCAAGGTTCTCACCGGCCCCGATAAGACGTTCACCGGCGACAAGGAAGCGTTCATCGAGAATATCCGCAAGGCGCTGTACGCCGCCAAGATCATCTCCTACGCGCAGGGCTATGCCCTCATGCGCGCCGCGGCGAAGACCTACGGCTGGAACCTCAACTACGGCGGCATCGCGCTGATGTGGCGCGGCGGCTGCATCATTCGCAGCGTCTTCTTGGGCAAGATTAAGGAAGCGTTCGAGAAGAACCCGGCGCTGGACAACCTGCTGCTGGACGACTACTTCACCAAGGAAATCGAGGGCTGCACCGACGGCTGGCGCAGGGTGTGCGCCGAGGCCATGCTGGCGGGCGTTCCGATTCCCGCAATGACCAGCGCGCTGAACTACTTTGACGGCATCCGTACCGCGCGCATGAGCGCGAACCTTCTGCAGGCGCAGCGCGACTACTTCGGCGCGCACACCTACGAGCGCGTGGACGCGCCGCGCGGCGAGTTCTTCCATACCGACTGGACGGGTCACGGCGGAAACACCACCGCCAACACCTACAACGCGTAAGGAGAGCGGATTATGAAAGGCTTCTCTCTGATTTCCAATTGCCCCGAGGGGCTGAACGACAGCCAGATTCGCACCGCGCTTGAGCAGTCGCTGACGGACGTGCGCCTGAAGCTTAAAAAGGTTTTGCTGCTTCCGCCGGATTTCACGCGCCTTCACTCCAACGCAGGCCGCATCACGTGGCACCTGTGGGACATGCTGAAGAACCAGTGCGAGGTGGACATCATGCCCGCGCTGGGCACGCACGTGCCGGTGACCGAGAGCGAATGGAAGGCCATGTTCGGCGACATTCCCTTTGAGCGCATGCTCGTGCACAACTGGCGCACGGACGTCGTTAAGGTGGGCACGGTGCCGGGCGAATACGTGAGCGAGATTTCCGAGGGACTCGTGAGCGACCCCATCGACGTGGAGGTAAACCGCCGCCTGCTGGATCCCTCCTACGACCTCATTCTCTCCATCGGGCAGGTTGTGCCGCATGAGGTTGTGGGCATGGCGAACCGCAACAAGAACATCTTCGTGGGCTGCGGCGGCTCCTCGATGATCAATTCCTCCCATATGCTGGGCGCGTTCTACGGCCTTGAGCGCATCATGGGCAAGGATCATACCCCCGTCCGCAAGGTGTTCGACTACGCGGAGGAGCATTTCCTTCAGAACATCCCGCTGAGCTACATCCTCACGGTAACCACTGCGCCCGGCGGATGCATCCACACCCACGGCCTGTTCATCGGCCGCGAGCGCAAATATTTTGAGGACGCGGTAAAGCTTGCGCAGCAAAAGAACCTGATCTTCGTGAACCGAACGTTTAAGAAGGTCGTGGTGCTTTTGGACGAGAAGGAATTCAAGTCCACGTGGCTGGGCAACAAGAGCGTGTACCGCACGCGCATGGCCATTGCCGACGGCGGCGAGCTGATCGTGCTTGCGCCCGGTGTGGACAAGTTCGGCGAGGATGCGTCCATTGACGGCCTTATCCGCAAATACGGCTACTGCGGCCGCGAGAACATTCTTCGCCTTGTGAAGGAGAACGAGGATCTGAAGCAGAACCTGTCCGCCGCGGCGCACCTGATTCACGGCTCCGGCGATGGCCGCTTCTCCATCACCTACTGCACGCAGCACCTCACGAAGGAGGAGGTGGAGGGCGTGTGCTACGGCTACGTTCCCTACGCCGAGGCGGCAAAGCGGTATAACCCCGAAACGCTGAAGGACGGCTGGAACACGCTGGATGACGGCGAGGAAATCTACTATATATCCAACCCCGCGCTCGGACTCTGGGCCGATCCGGCGAAATTCTGAGCAAAGGACGAAAAACGGATTATGGAGGCTGCCTGACGGTTCGCGCCGGACGGCGGCCTTCCTTTTTCTGCTTTGTCGCCGCGCTGTTCGATTGGAAATAAATGTTAATTGTTATTTTGTGAAGGCAGAAAGCGGAAACGTTGACACAATTCCGCGTGCATGGTATAATATACATAACAACCGGTTCAGTGAGTTTCGCGACCTACGAAAGGAGTGCTTTTGTGTGAAACGCAAAGCCGTCGCCATTCTGCTCGCTCTCATCCTGTGTATGTCCGTCTGCCTGCCCGCCTTTGCGGACAGCGCCTCGACCTACTGCCTGAAGAACGAGGATAACTACCAGAGGGCCGTGCAGATTATCAACAGTGCGAACAGAAGAATTCTCGTCTGTGTCCGCACGGCGCAGCTTACCCCCTATGACGATGTCGACTGGATGCTTCGCACCACGAAGGCAATCGCCAACGAGGCCAAGAACAGCGTTCGTCGGCTTGGATACGAGACAACCTGCGAATACACCAGCTACTATGTAGATGGCCGCTGGGTAGAGGTGGATCCGCTTCACGTCTATAATCCGCTGCCGTCCAAGCCGGATCCGAAGCCGGAAACCGACAAAAAGGATTAGGTATAGCAACCCTTGCGACGAAGCCTCAGAAGGGTTTCGTCGCTTTCTTTTCAGAGGTATGTTTATGCAGGGCTTAGACATTCATCAGA
>CAZMGO010000215.1:0-2806 GCA_964565845.1 uncultured Oscillospiraceae bacterium
CTTCCTGTTCATGGCCATGATGGCGCTGATGATGATTCCGGGCGTTTTGACGCTCACGCCGTCGTTTAAGCTGATGCAGCGCCTGAAGCTGACCGATACGTGGTTCGCGTTGTGGCTTCCATGGGCGTCGGGCGGACAGATCATGGGCATGTACCTGTGCCGCACGTTCATTTCGGCGCAGCCCGCGTCGCTGTTTGAGGCGGCGCGCATCGACGGCGCGACGGAATTTCAGGCCTACTACCGCATTGCCATTCCGCTGGCCAAGCCGATTCTGGCGACGCTGACGGTCATGAACCTGATCAGCTTCTACGGCGATTTCATTTGGCCGCTGCTGGTCATCTCCACCAATAGCCGACAGGTCATCTCCGTGGCCGTGCGCGTGTTCCAGACCAGCCAGTCCGCCACCAATATGGGCGCCATGATCGCGGGCTTTGTGATGGCGACGATTCCGCTGCTGGTCATGTTCCTGCTCAGCTCGCGCCTGTACATTGAGGGCATTACCTCCGGCGCGGTAAAGGCATAATGAAAAAACCAGCGGAAGGGTTTCAAGGCGCTTCCGCTGATTTTTACAGGCTTTGGCAAGGGGCTGCCTGCGCGGCAGCCCCTTTGATGGAATTTTGTTTAGCCCTCGATCAGAATGGTGTGCGGGCCTTCGACCCTGCGGGCATCCTTCTTCGGGAATTCGATCATCAGAACGCCGGCCTCGTACTTGCACTTGACCTCCTCAGGCTTTACGTCGCCCACGTAGAAAGTGCGCTGGCTGGTGCCGGAGTAGCGCTCCTGACGAATGATGCGGCGGGTTTTCTTGTCCTCCTCATCCTTCTCAACGCCCTTTACGGCGGTGATGGTGAGGTAGCCCTCCTTCAGCTCGATGCCGATTTCCTCCTTTTTGAAGCCGGGCAGATCGACGGCCAGCTCGTAGCTGTCCTCGGTTTCATGAACGTCGGTCTTCATGATGCGGGAGGCGTTCTTTCCGTACAGAGCCTTGTCGGCATTCCATACGCTGTGAAATGCATCGTTGAACAAATCATCAAACAGGTTTTCACTGAACATCATAGGCAGCATGGATAAAACTTCCTTTCTATAGATCGTGGTTTCTTTATTTATGCCCCGGCGCGCAAGCTTCATGCGCGTTCGTCGGGCGTGAGGAAACCTGTCCGTACCCGGAGCCCCCATCGTTCGGCTCCCTTTCCTTGGTACGCGTATAGTATACCACACGTTGTTAGCACTGTCAAGAGGTGAGTGCTAATTTGTTATGTAAATATTCGATTACGATGCGCTTGCGCCATTCGTTGACAGTCGGCGGGATTTGGTTTATAATGAGAACATGGGGCAAAAGCCCCGCGGAAGGCAGGGAAAAGCGATGTTTTCTATTGGCGTATATGATGCGGACGGGCGCATGCTGGCGTTTGCATCGGGCGAGGAGCAGGCCAATCTTCTATACGAGGGCGTTTATCAGGAGGGAGACGAAATCCGTTTCGAGTCCGGCTCCGCGTATGCGCGCGTACGCGTGGACGCCGCGGTGGACGAGGCGCGGGTATATCTGCCCGAGGGGCGGTTTACCTATCGTCTGCCGCTGTCCGGCGACAACCGGATGGTGTATGCGCCCGGCGCGTTTGGCGGAGAAAAGCATCTTTTGTCCATCCGTGCGGACGACGGCGCGGGCACGTATAATTTGGCATGCAATCCTGCTGACCAGCGCGGCGAGGTTTTGGCATATCCGCACGCGACGGCGAATGTGGAAACGCGCAACGAAAGCGTTTTCTGCGCGCGCAACGTGATCGACGGGCTGACCATTGCGGCTGGGCATGGAATTTGGCCGTATGAGAGCTGGGGCATCGGCGCGCGGCAGGATGCGTATCTGACGGTCGATTTTGGCCGCGAGGTCGAGCTGGACTGCGTGGTGCTTTACCTTCGGGCGGACTTTCCGCACGACGCGTGGTGGATTTCCGGCGTGCTGGAAACCGACGGCGGCGCGCGCTTCGAGTTCCCGCTTCGGGGTATAGACGGGCCGCAGAAAATCGAGCTGGGCGGCGTTCGCGCGACGCGGCTCACGCTGAAGGAGCTTGTGAAGTGCGACATGCCATCGGCCTTCCCATCGCTTCGGCAGCTGATGGCGTATGGTCGTAATGTGACCGAAATCGGGTAATCTATCGATGTTTTGCCGGCTTCCGTTTACAGAACCGGAAAAACGCGTTATGATGAAGAAGGATAAATTTACGCCGGGAGGGTGTTTTCATGTACGGTGAATCGGATTACAGGCAGGCGTCTAAACAGGCGGCGCTGCGCGTGGTTTTCGCGCTGCTGCTGGCGGCGGTATTCCTGGCTGGGACGTTGACGTTCAATCATCTGCGCCTGCAGGTGCCGACGCTGGCGACGGCGGCGGTTGGGTTTGCTGTGGTATTCTTCCTTTGGTCGTTCAAGGTGACGCCGTGGACGAAGTATAACCGCTTTCTGAGGGAAATGCGGAACGGGCAGCGGCGGAAGGCCGAATGCAGCTTTCTGCACCTTGTGCCCGAAACGCGCATGCACGACGGCGTAGAGGTGCATGAAATGATCGTCACGGTGGGAACCGGCGAGGAGGACGAGCGTCTCTATTACTTGGATGCGGACAAGCCGGAGCCTGCGCTTCGGGAGGGCGATCGAATTCGGGTGGAGTCGTTTGGGAATTTTATAACGGGGATTGAACGCGCGTAGAGAGTGTGCGGGCGGGGGAGCAAGCTCCCCCCCCGCTGCCCCCCCCCCCGGAAAGGAGACGATTTTCTGCGGGAAAAGTTTTTATTGGGAGTTTTGGAGGGGGGCGGGC
>CAZMGO010000216.1:0-2784 GCA_964565845.1 uncultured Oscillospiraceae bacterium
TGGCAGCCTATCGCGCCGGGATGCGCACCGTGCTTCTGCCGGAGGAAAACCGGAAGGATCTTGATAAGCTGCCCGAAAACGTGCGCAGTGCCATGCAGATTCGAACGATTTCGGACGCGTCGGAGGCGATTGCCACGGTTATGCCCGGGCATAATACGACGCATGTAAAGGCGGTTATTTAAAAGTGAGAATCGTACGTTCGTGTTTCGTGACATCCTTGGAGCGTCTGGGAAGCTTTCCAGGGCGTGGTATGCCGGAAATCGCCATGGCGGGACGCTCCAACGTGGGAAAATCCTCGCTGATTAACTCGCTGTGTATGAATTCAAAGCTCGCGCGCACGTCCTCCGAGCCGGGGAAAACGCGGCTGGTGAATATTTACCGCGTAAACGATGCATTCATGCTCACGGATCTGCCCGGCTACGGCTTCGCAAAGGCACCCGCAGCGGAGAAAAAGCGCTGGGCAAGCATGATTGAGGGGTATCTGTCGGGCTCGGATGCGCTGAAGCATGTATTTCTGTTGGTCGATATTCGCCATGAACCGACCGATGATGACGCCATGATGGCGGAATATCTGCGCCATTATCAGCTGCCCTTCAGCGTGATTGCGACAAAGGCAGATAAGCTGAGCAAGGCGGCACGGGGGCGCGCGATGGCGCCAATTTGCCGAAAGCTGAACGTACAGCCTTGGCAAATCTTGGCATACTCGTCCGAGGATGGAACCGGACGCGAGGCGCTTCTCAAGCGGCTGGATGAAATCCTGAATCCGGTTGTTTCCGATGAGGCGGATTCGTTCGAAATCCCGGAGGGCATAACCTTTGAGGACGGGCCGACGCGTGTGGTCGAGGAATGAAAAGCGAAAAGACGCGCAAGCGACGGCGCGTCTTTTTTCATGGAAACAAAGGGGTTCATCGTGCCGTCATGGCAAATTCCACCTCTCCCGAGGCGATTTCGGCGGAATAGACCTCGACGGAAATGGTATCGCCAAGGCGAAGCACGCGGCGGGCGTGTCGACCGAGCATCATTAGGTGCTCGTCATCGAGGGAATAGAAATCGTCCATCAGCTGCGGCGGGATTCGACCCTCTGCCGTGTTTTTCAGCAGAACGACGGCACCGCGCTTGCTCAGATGCGTTAGGATGCCGGTGAAGGCCTCGCCGATGTGCTGGGATAGGTAGGCAGCGCATAGGATGCGGTCGCCATCGCGTTCACATGCAGCCGCACGCTCCTCACAGTCGCTTGACTCGGCGGCGCGCGCTTCGATTCTTTCTGCCCAGCGGGCAGAAGCCGCTTCGTCCAGCTGTCCCGATGCCAGCAGCTTCAGCATGCGGTGTGCCAGCAGGTCAGGATACCGTCGGATAGGGGAGGTGAAGTGATAGTAGCTGCGGCTTGCCAGACCGTAATGCCCGAGAGGCTTTCCGCTGTAGCGCGCGCGGCTCATGGCGCGCAGGAGCGTACGCGCCACAACAATGCCCTCCGGTCGGCTGCGAAAATCGTTCAGCACCTTTTGAAGCTTTTGCGGCGAGGGCCGGTTGCCCAGGTGCTCGGGATGACCGAGATTGGCAAGAAAAACCTCCAGCGCAGAGAGCTTTTCCGAGTCCGGAGATTCATGCACGCGGTACGGAAAGGGCAGAAGAGCACGCTGAGCGTGCGCAGCGACGGTTTCATTGGCAAGCAGCATAAACTCTTCAATCAGTCTGTGTGCGTCGCCGCGAGTGCGCGCACGAATCTCGGAGGGCATGCCGTCCGGGGCAAGGTCAAATTCCGGCTCCTCAAGATCAAGCTCGAGCGCACCGCGGGCGATGCGAATGGCATTCAAACGCTTGGCCAGCGCGTTCATCTGATGAAGCGTTCCGTGCAGCGCTTCGGGCACGGTGCTTTCCTCGCCGGAAAGCATTCGATTCACATCGTCATATGTCAGCCTCGCACAGGAGCGAATGACGGCAGGGAAGAGATCATAGTCGATAACCTGGTCGTTTTCCAGTGTCATCAAAAAAGAATACGTAAGGCGATTCTCGTTCGGGCGGAGTGAACAAAGCCCATTGCTCAAGGCCTCGGGCAGCATGGGAATTGTCATTCCGGGCAGATAGACACTGGTGCCGCGTGCACGTGCCGTCTGGTCAAGGAAGGAGCCCTCGGTGACATAGTGGGATACGTCGGCAATATGCACGCCGAGCACGGTACGCGCGCCGTCCACCTCCAGCGAAACGGCATCGTCAAAGTCCTGGGCATCGGCTCCGTCGATTGTGAAAATCGTCATGCCGCGCAGGTCGCGGCGGTTTGCAAGGTCGAGTTCCGAAGGGGAATAGGGAAAGGCTTCGGCCTCACGCAGCGCGTCATCGGAAAAGCTTTCCTCGATGCGATGCTCGGCCAGCAAAGCCTTTAGAAGCACGCGTATGTCCTGCGCACAGCCCATGACCTGCTTTACGCGCACACGCATATGCTGGGTACGGGAAGGCCATTGGCTGACCTCGAATACGCACAGGTCGCCCGTCTTTGCACCCATCAGGTCGCCCTCGATAACAACGCGAGGCGGCAGATGGCGATCGGAGAGAAGAGCGATTCGTTCCGGCTCCTGCATCCTGTGCGGGCGCTTATGCCGCTGGCCACGGCGAGGCTTATAGGGTTCGAGAGTTTCGATGTACACGCTTCCGGTTACAACCGGGTGGGCGCGCTTCACAACCTGAACAAGCGTGCCGCGAGGCCGCTCGCCCTCGGTAGGACGCACGAGAAGAAGGTCACCGTCCAGCGCGATTTCATCGGGCATATCCAAATATAAATCACTTCCG
>CAZMGO010000217.1:0-2766 GCA_964565845.1 uncultured Oscillospiraceae bacterium
GGCATCACCATCCTGTCCAAGAACACCGCCGTGCACTACAAGGGCGTGAAGATCAACATCGTTGACACTCCCGGTCACGCCGATTTCGGCGGCGAGGTGGAGCGCGTGCTCAAGATGGTGGGCGGCGTGCTGCTGCTCGTCGATTCCTTCGAGGGCCCCATGCCGCAGACCCGGTTCGTGCTGAAGAAGGCGCTGGAGCTTTCGCTTCCGGTCATCATCGTCATCAACAAGATGGATCGCCCCGACCAGCGCTGCGCCGAGGTTGTAGACGAAACGCTCGAGCTTCTGCTCGACCTGAACGCCACCAACGAGCAGCTGGATTCCCCGGTGGTCTTCTGCTCTGGCCGCACGGGCGTTGCGACGCTGGATCTGAACACGCCCGCCGTCGATCTGCAGCCGCTGTTTGATACCATCCTTACGCACATCCCCGCGCCCACCGGCGATGCGGACGGCGCGCTTCAGCTTTTGATCTCCACCATCGACTACAGCGACTACGTGGGGCGCATTGGCATCGGTCGCATCGAGCGCGGCTCCATCAAGGCCGGGCAGATGGCCGTGCGCTGCGTGCACGGCAGCAGCTTCGTCTCCGTTCCGTCTCGCCTTGGCGGTCTGTTCACGTTTGACGGACTCAAGCGCGTGCCTGCCGAAAGCGCGCAGGTCGGCGACATCGTGGCCGTGACCGGCTTTGCCGACCTTTCCATCGGCGACACCATCTGCGACGTGGCCATGGCCGACCCGCTGCCGTTTGTGAAGATCGACGAGCCTACCGTGTCCATGACGTTCTGCGTGAACGATTCCCCGTTCGCCGGAACCGAGGGCACCTACGTCACCTCCCGCCACCTGCGCGCCCGCCTGTTCAAGGAAACGCAGACGGACGTATCCCTGCGCGTGCAGGACACCGAGACCACGGACGCATTCCGCGTGTACGGCCGCGGCGAATTGCATCTGTCCATCCTGATTGAGACCATGCGCCGGCAGGGCTATGAATTTCAGGTGACGAAGCCGACCGTGCTTTATAAGGAAATCGACGGCGTGCGGTGCGAGCCCATGGAGGAGGTCGTGTGCGACGTGCCCTCCGAATACGCGGGCGCAGTCATCGAGAAGCTGGGCAAGCGCCACGGCGTGCTCGTGAGCATGGAGGGCGTGGATCGCGTGCGTCTGGTCTTCAACGTGCCGTCCCGCGGCCTGTTCGGCTATCGCGGCGAGTTCCTTACCGATACCCGCGGCGAGGGCGTGATGAGTGCCGTGTTCAACGGCTACGAGCCCTATAAGGGTGAAATTCCCACCCGCCCGTCCGGCTCTCTGGTCGCATGGGAAACCGGCGAAACCACCAGCTATGCCATGTTCTACATTCAGGATCGCGGCGAGCTGTTCGTGGCGCCCGGCACCAAGGTATACAACGGCATGATCGTCGGCCGCAACTCCCGCCCCGGCGACATCGACGTGAACGTGTGCAAGAAAAAGCACCTTACCTCCATTCGCAACAGCGCCAGCGCCGAGGAAGCGCTGAAGGTTACCGGCATCCGCATTCTGACGATGGAGGAGGCGCTGGACTACATCGATGACGATGAGCTGGTGGAAATCACGCCCAAGTCCATCCGCATGCGCAAGAAAATCCTCGGCACCGAGGCGCGCAAAAAGCTGGAGGCGCGCAAAAAGAGCTGATTGACTCGTTTTTTCGGAGAGGGCGCGCCCCTCTCCGACGCATAGAATGCAAAGGAGGCGGCGTATGCGCATCCGCTCCATTCGTCTGACGGACTTCCGCAATTACGCCGAAGCCGAGATTCTCCCCTGCGAGGGCGTTACCGTGTTCACCGGCGACAACGCGCAGGGAAAAACAAACATCCTCGAAGCGGTCTACCTGTGCTGCACGGGGCGTTCGCACCGCACCAGTCACGACCGCGAAATGATTCGAACCGGCACGGACGTAGCCCGCGTGCGCGTGGATGCCGACCGGCGGGACGGGCATCACGACGTGGAAATCCTCCTGCCCCGCATGGAGCGCCGCCGCGTGAAGGTGGCGGGCAACGTCGTTTCGCGCTCCGGCGAGCTGCTTGGGCACGTTACCGGCGTTTTGTTTGCGCCGGAGGATCTTCGCATGGTGAAGGACGGCCCCGCCGAGCGCCGCCGGTTTGTGGATATGGAGCTTTCCCAGCTTCGCCCTTCCTATTATTATGCCCTGCAGCGCTATGGCCGTGCGCTCAAGCAGCGCGGCGCGCTTCTAAAGGAAATTTCCCTCGGAAACGCCCGCGCGGACACGCTGGACATGTGGGACGCGCAGCTGGCCGAGAGCGGTGCTGCGGTGATGGATCTCCGGCGCGAGTTTCTGAAAACGCTGGCGCGGACGGCAGCGGAAACCCACGCGCGCGTTTCCGGCGGCGCGGAGGTCATGACCGTCGAATACGCGCCCAGCGCCGAAACGGCGAATACGGGCACGGCGCTGGCGGAAACGCTGCGCGAGCTTCTGCTGCGCGCGCGGCAAATGGATTTAAAGCGGCTGACCACATCCGTGGGGCCGCATCGCGATGACGTGCGCGTGCTTCTGAACGGGCAGGACGCGCGCGCCTACGGTTCTCAGGGACAGGTGCGCACGTGCGCGCTTTCATTGAAGCTTTCGGAGCTTGAAATCATGCGCCGCGAAAGCGGCGAAGCGCCCGTGCTCATGCTGGACGACGTGATGAGTGAGCTGGATCCCGGCCGCAGGCGGCTTTTGATCGGCATGCTCGAGGACGTTCAGACCTTCGTCACCTGCACCGACCCCACCGA
>CAZMGO010000218.1:0-2763 GCA_964565845.1 uncultured Oscillospiraceae bacterium
AATGGATGACGACGCCGAGTCCATCATTACCAACGAGCGCTACGTTTCCATCGCGCAGGTCATCAAGGCCTGCTACAAAAAGAAGAACGCCGGCAAGCTTTCCACCTCCGATAAGATTGACCGCGTGGTCACCAACCGCTGGCTGGGTCTGCCGATTTTCGCGCTGGTCATGTTCCTTGTGTACTACATCTCCATGGTCACCGTCGGAACCGCCGCGACCGACTGGGCGAACGACGGCCTGTTCGGAGACGGCTGGCATCTGTTCGGCATCGGCACCGAGGCCTATGAAGAGGCTTCCGAGAGCTACGCCAGCGCCGCGCAGGCGATTGGCGCGTTCGTAGAGCTGGACGAGGAGCTTGAGGACGAGGCAAAGCTTGAGGCGCTTAAGAGCTTCGTGCCCGAGACCGAGGAAACGAATCCCACCGAAATCGCCGAGGTTGAGGACGAGGAAACGCTGGCCGTTTCCGAAGTGACCGTGTACTACAGCGAGATTCCGGAGGACGCCGACGAGGAAGCCACCGCTGCGATGACCTACCTTGAGGCCGTCGATTACATGGAGGAGAACGGCTTTGACGAGCCCGACCCCGCCGATTACGGCGTGTGGGTGCCCGGCATTCCGGCGCTGGTGGGCAGCCTGCTTGAGGCGCTTCACTGCGCGGATTGGCTGTCCGGCCTGATTCTGGACGGCGTCGTTGCCGGTGTCGGCGCGGTGCTCGGCTTCGTGCCCCAGATGCTGGTGCTGTTCCTGCTGCTTGCCTTCCTTGAGGCCTGCGGCTACATGGCCCGTATCGCCTTCGTTCTGGACCGCGTGTTCAGAAAGTTTGGCCTTTCCGGCAAGAGCTTTATTCCGATTCTGATCGGCACCGGCTGCGGCGTGCCCGGCATCATGGCAAGCCGCACGATTGAAAACGAACGCGATCGCCGCATGACGATCATGACCACCACGTTCATTCCCTGCGGCGCGAAGGTGCCCTTCATCGCCATGATCGCGGGCGCGCTGTTCAATAACTCCGCATGGGTTTCCACCTCCGCCTACTTCATCGGCATGGCGGCCATCATCGTGAGCGGCATCATGCTTAAGAAGTCCAAGGCCTTCTCGGGCGACCCCGCGCCGTTCGTCATGGAGCTGCCCGCCTATCACTGGCCGACTGTCGGAAACGTGCTGCGCAGCATGTGGGAGCGCGGCTGGAACTTCATTAAGAAGGCCGGCACGATCATCCTGCTGTCCACCATCCTCGTGTGGTTCACCACGTACTTCGGCGTTGTGGACGGAACATTCCGCATGCTGAGCGAGGAGGAAATCGATTACTCGCTGCTGGCGTATGTCGGAAACGCCATCGCGTGGATCTTTAAGCCCTTGGGCTGGGGCACGTGGCAGGCAGCCGTGGCCTCCATTACCGGACTTGTGGCCAAGGAAAACATCGTCGGCACGATGGGCATCCTCTACGCCGCCGGCGAGGGTACGGTGTATGCGAACATCGCTTCGAGCTTCTCCGCGCTTGCGGGCTTCTCCTTCCTGACGTTCAACCTGCTGTGCGCGCCCTGCTTTGCCGCCATCGGCGCCATCAAGCGCGAGATGAACAACGCCAAATGGACGTGGTTCGCCATCGGCTATCAGTGCGGCTTCGCCTACCTGATTTCCCTGCTCGTGTATCAGCTGGGGCTCATGTTTGAGGGCACGTTCAGCTTTGCAACCGTGATTGCGCTGGCGCTGCTGGCCGCCCTCGTCTATCTGGTTGTTCGCAAAAATCCCTATGAAAACAAGCAGAAGGTGAGAGGCTGAAAATGGGCACGGTAATCGTCGGCACCGTATTGGCTGCCATCGTTGCTGCCATCCTCTGCAGCCTTCGCAAATCAAAGAAAAACGGCAAGCATCTTTGCGGCGGTGACTGCGCACGCTGCAAGGGCTGCCGCTGAGGAGGAAACGCGGGAGGCTCGAGAGGGCACGTCCCTCTCGGGTCTCCCGCCCCGTTTCGAAGGTTTGAGCGTATTCGGCGCAGAAGGAGGTCTTCAAGATGTCTTCATCCCTGATTCGCTGCCTGTTGGCTGTATACGCTCTGTCGGAGAGCTTTGAAGTCGTTGCGTCCAAGGATGTTGCGCATCTGCTGGGGGTCAAGCGTCCGACGATTCACCGTTCGCTGGAAATTCTTCAGCGGAAGGGCCTGATTCAGAAGGCGCCCTACGGAGACATTCATCTGACGGATGACGGCACGAGCATGGCGCAGACGCTGGAAAGGCAGAGGGACGACATTGCGGTATTGTTTGCCCGCCGCTTCGGCCTTGCGCCGGAGGAGAGCACGGCTGCCGCGTTTGCCCTGATGAGCTGCCTGTCGGAGGAAAGCCTCGTCCGGCTGCAGCAGGCAATGTAAGCGGCGATCGACCGCGCGCTACGCCCTTTTATCGTTCTCGTGCACAAGGGAAATGATTTCGCCGTAGCGCGAAAGGATGGCGTCGTAATTTTCCCGCCTGTGCGGAATCAGGCAGGCCGAGCAATCCTTATAGCCATTTTCGGTGTAGCGGAAATTTCCGCCGCATTTTTTTCCGAGCGCGTACAGCGGACAATAACAGAACAGGCAGTTGAAGTTTTTTGGGTCGTCAGTTTCATGGCAGGGAAAATATTCACATTCGGTATGGCGGAAGAACCGGTAGTTCTCCGCCTGCTTTGTTTCCTTCATAAGGCTCTCTCCGTTTCAGATGGGGATTGTATTTATTTTGATTATACCGCGGTTTTTCGTGCGCGTCAATGAAGGAATAACGAGCCGA
>CAZMGO010000219.1:0-2751 GCA_964565845.1 uncultured Oscillospiraceae bacterium
AAGGGGGGGTGACAAGTTTAGGGAAAGATGGTATAATTGAGTATGGTCAAAAATGTACGTTTGAGGAGCTGGGATTCAATGCCAACGGGGCTGCAGCGCAAGGGAATTGCGCGGAGAAACAAGATGCTGCATGCGGCGGTCAAGCTGTTTCTTGAAAACGGATATGAAAAAACGACGACTGCACTGATTGCCAAGGCAGCGGGTATGTCTCCATCCTCGTTTTTTGCGGCATTTGAAAGCAAGGAAGCGCTTTTGCTGACGCTGGTTCAGGCGATGTTTGAAAGCCAGTTCAGCAAGGCAGGGCAGATGGTGGGCGACGAGGAGGAGCTGACGCTGATGTATGCAGTGGAAACGTCCGTTCAGATGCACATCATTGAACTGTCGGAGCCGCTGCGCGAGCTGTACGTGGTTGCGTATTCCCTGCCGTCCACGTCGGAGTACATCATGCGAAGCACGGCGGAGAGGCTGCAGCAGATTTTCTCCGGCTATCTGCCGCAGGCACAGTTGGAGGACTTCTACGAAATGGAAATTGCTTCAGCCGGCGTAACGCGGGCGTTCATGGCAAAGCACTGCGACGCGCAATTTCCCATGGAACGTAAGCTCACGCGGTATTTGCAAAGCTGCCTGACGCTTTATTCCGTGCCGGACGACAAGCAGCGGCAGGTTATTCAAACGGTGCTGTCAATGGATTTACAGCAGGCGGCTCAACGAATCATTGAAAAAATGGTTTGCGAGGCGGAGAACGGATTGGAAAAGATTCTGGAGGAATGACGAGGCCATATTCGCACCGAGAGGAAACGACGGAATTCAAGTGCTATATTAAAGGAAAGAAAGAGGGCTGAGCATTATGAAGAGGCTGAAACTGGAAAATCGATATGCGAAAAGAACACTGCGGTTTGCGGCGCTCGTATTGTCGGCGGCATTGGTGTGGCAGGTGCTGACGCCGTCCATCACGCATCTCATCGGCGCGATGTCCGAGGAGGATGCTCGGCTTTCAAAGATTTATGAGATTTTATCCGAAAACGTGGGCGACCCGGAAACGGCGCAGGATTATTATGAGCTTGCCAATATCTCGATTGGCAAGGGCGAATACGAGGCCGCGCTGCAGAATCTGGAAACCGCGCGTCGCTTCTTGATGACGGATGAAACGGCGGAACAGACCGAGGTCGGTAATGAGAACGCGACGGAATCGTCTGCGGAAAGGAGTGTTGAATCGCTTTCCGACGAGGAGCGTGCGCTTCTTACGAACATTTGCCTGAAAATTGCGTCGGTTTACATTCTCACGGACAAGCTTGAGGAAGCGCAGGCGGCGCTGGATGACGCGCTGGAAATTGCGCCTGATACCGCGCAGGCGCTTATGCTGCGCGCCCAGCTGAGCATTGAAAAGCAGGATTACGCCGCCGCGATTTCGGACATGCAAGACTATTTGGAGCTGAACCCGACGGATGCGACGAACCGCCAGACGCTGGCGCAGCTGCTGGAGAGCATGGCGGATTACGAAGGCGCCATGGCACAGTATGAAACGCTTTATGAGCAGCTGCCCGACGACGAATCGTACAATTTAAATGCGCTGCGCTGCATGTTCCTGTGCGGACGCTACGAGGAGGCGGTTGCGGGCTTTGATGCGTACAAGCTTCGCGTTGCAGAAACGGGCGATTCATTCGGCGGCGTTGCGGACTTCCTGCGGTCGGCCTGCCTGATGCAGATGGGTGATTATGCTGCCGCGGCAGAGGGCTTTGAAATGGCGATCGACGCCGGATATGAGAAGAGCTACTGCTTAGAGCAGATCACGCTTTGCTGCTACGAAAACGGCGAATATGAAAAGGTGCTTTCTGCCGGCAGCGAGCTGCTTGCGCTGGAAAACGCAATCGTGTCCGCGCCCGAGCTGGTCTATCAGCGCATGGGAATTTCCTCGATGCGGCTGGGCGACTATGAAGGCGCGCTGGCCAGCATGGACAAGGCGGCCGAGCTGGATCCGACGCTGGAGGGGAATGACTATTATCGCGGCGTGTGTCTGCTGACCCTGCAGCGCCCAAGTGAGGCGGTCGAGGCATTCACGGCATCCATTGAGAGCAACTACCTTCTTCAGTTCTGCTACTATAATCGCGGCGTTTGCTACGTCGATTTGCTGGAGTATGACAAGGCGATTGACGACATGGCAATGACGCTTTCATCCGGCGATGACGAGGAATTAATCGCTGCGGCCAAGGATATTCTGTGGCAGTTCGCGGAGTACTTCGACCAGCTGAACGCGGCGGAGACCGCGGGCGAAACGACGTCAACGGCAGGAGAGGCCACGGAAGAAGCCGCTAAATAAACAGTCACTGTTCGTTTTAAAGTGCAGGATTTTGAGAACCCAAAGCGGGAGGGCATGGAAATGAAAAACAAACGCTGGCACAGGAGCTTTAAACGCAAATTCAAAGCTGCGTCGCGCGTATGGACGGTGCTCATGGTGTGCATGGTGATCGCGTGTCTGCCTATGCAGGTCTCCGATCCGATTGCCGCATTGGCTGCCGCCGCGGAAGGGATTTCCGATTCGATTGTCTCGGGAAACGGCACGGCTGCTCCGGCGATTGACGTTGGAGGGACGGAAGCCTCCGCAGAGGGAGCTGCAGCGACGGAATCCGCGACTGCACCCGTCGCCGTTCCCGATGCGGGAAGCGTTGGCGAACCTGCGGCGTCGGAGACCGAGGCCTCCGCAGCGGATGGCAAGGAGGCGGACGACGTACCGTCCGAGTCGGCTTCGACCGA
>CAZMGO010000220.1:0-2732 GCA_964565845.1 uncultured Oscillospiraceae bacterium
TGTATGTAGAGCAGGTCAGGTCTGGAACCGTGTCCGGAAGGAATTCGGTCATGCAAACGCAGGTAGAATCCTTCTCGGCGTATGCGAAGCCAAGCAGCAGGATGCACAGCATCAGTCCAAGGCAAACCATTCGCTTCATAATCGATCCTCCTATACACAGCATCCGGCAGAAAGCTCTCTCTCTGCCGGATGGTTTTTCAAGCCCTCCGCGTTTCCGTGCGCTCAGCGCCAGAACTCCGGCGGCGCCCAGCCGCGGTGGAGGGTGCCGTTGGAAAGCGTATAGTCGAACAGCAGCCAGCCGTTCTCCGTGAAGAAGCCCTTCACGGTGGTGCCTCCCGAGACGGCCTCGTATTCGGAGCGGGCGTAGTTGTAGCCCGGCCCGTAGTAAACGGACAAATCCGTCAAAATGGTCGCGCTGAACGAGCTTTCCTTATACGTGGGCAGGTCGCCGTACAGCGTCAGGCGCTTGGTGGGGGTGTACAGGCGGTACAGGCTGTTTTTGTAGGAAAACTCGATATACGCCCAGTATACGGAGTTCTTCTCAAACGTCTGATAATATGCCACCGGATCGATCGACTGCGGATAGGTGGATACGTTGACGTAGTTCAGACCCGGGCCGGAGCGCGTGGAAATTCGCTGATTCGGCACGGCGCTTTTCGCGCTGTAGGTGAACTCGTTTCCGCTGGACGTGTGCGACGAATTCCACGAGGACGTGGAATTGCCCCATGTGGACGAGGTACTCTGTCCCGGGAAGGAGAAATACTTGCTGCTGTAGCGGGGCAGCTTCGACAGATAGCTCTCGTCCATGTAGCCCAGATAGTTCCCGTATGCCACGCAGGTGTATAAATCCATCTGCGCGATGTACAGAACGACCTCGCCCGCGGATACGTAGGTCAGAACCTGCCCGCCTCCGCGCTCGTAGGATGAATACAGCGGCGCGGAATAGCAGTTTTCCACCACCATCTCGTCGCCCGTTTCCAGAGTTTCGGCCAGCGCGGGTGCCACGCAGGTGCAGGCCGTCAGCAGCGCCAGCACCAGAGCAATCAGCTTCTTCATGTGTGAATCCTCCCGTCCTTATCTGATTTTCCTCGGTTCATAAACGGTCTGTTATGAATTGCCTGACATAGTATTGACGAATTTTGCCATTTCTTTGTTCCACGAAATTTTGATTATTTTAATCCTTTTGCCGATACTCGCTCAAAACCGTTTCTGAGGGGTATTTCCGCCGCTCGTTCTCTGCATCGATGGATGCGCCCATAAAAAATCCGCTCGGAAATTCATTCCGAACGGACGAGCGGAAGCGGTGGGATTCGAACCCACGGACGGTTTCCCGTCACCTGATTTCGAGTCAGGGCCGTTATGACCACTTCGATACGCTTCCACATGCGCGATTAAACGCTTGACTATTATACCCTCTGCCCTTGCCTTTGTCAAGCGATTTTCGGTAAAACTTGACCCTCGAAGGCGCGCCTATTCTGCCTTTGCCGTTATCGGCGCGTCGGAAAGGGCGCGCCAAAGCGTCCGCGCGGCGACGTAGGTCGGCAGCGCCAGAAACATTCCCCACACGCCGCCCAGCGCCGATCCGGCGGACACGGCCAGCAGCACCGTCGCAGGGCTTGCGCCCGCCGCGGCGCTCATTACGCGCGGCGAGATGCCGTAATTGTCGATTTGCTGCACGAGCAGCAGCATGCCGAGCGTCAAAAGCGCGCGCCGCCAGCCCCCGGCCAGCGCAGCCACGACGGGCGGAATCGTGCCGATCAGCGGCCCGAAATATGGAATGGCGTTCAGCATGCCATATAAAACGCCGAGCGCCGCCGCCAGCGGCGTACGCGTGACATACAGCACGCAAACCGCCAGCGCGGAGACCGCCGCCATCACCATAAGCTGCCCGCGCAGATACGTTCCCAGCTCGCGCCGCACGCTGCGTACGGCGTGAATGGCGCGCGTCCGCCACCCGGACGGCACAAGCAGCGCCAGCCGGATGGAAAGCCGGCTCCAGTCCAGAAGAAAGAAAAACGCCAGCACGGCGGAAACGGCGATTTCCGACAGCGCCGAAAGAAACCGCGCCGCGCCGGACGCCAGCGCCGACGCGGCCTGCCGCGCGATGCGGCTCAGCGTATCCGCGCCGGGCAGAATGGCCTCCGGAAGCTGAACCGAAAGCCGCGCAACCGTCCCGCGCGCCTCCTCCAGCACGACCGAAATTCCCGAGGGAAGGCGAAGAAGCTGCCTGCATGCCGGAAGAATCAGCGCCGCAAAAAGCCCCGCCGCCAGAAGCCCGCCGCCAAGAAACACGACCAGCGCCGCCCCCACGCGCCCCACCCTGCCCGAAAGCCGGTTCACCGCCGGCTCAGCCAGATACGCCAGCGCCAGCCCGCCCAGCGCGACCCGCACAACCGCCCCGGCCCGCAGACAAACCAACCCCACGCCCGCCAGTATCGCCAGCCCCATAAGCCAGCCCCGCCACTCCCGCAGCCAAGCCCGCATCCGTCCGCCACCTCCCTCAATCCCGCGTCCACCCTGCCCGAAAGCCGGTTCGCCACCGACTCAGCCAGATACGCCAGCGCCAGCCTGCACAACTGCCTCGGCGCACAGACATACCAAAGCCTCCGCACTATCGCCAGCCCCGCCCTCGCGGCTAAGCCCGCATCCGTCCGCCACCTCCCTCAATCCCGCGTCCACCCTGCCCGAAAGCCGGTTCGCCACCGACTCAGCCAGATACGCCAGCGCCAGCC
>CAZMGO010000221.1:0-2710 GCA_964565845.1 uncultured Oscillospiraceae bacterium
GATGTTCGGGCCTTCAGGCGTTTCAATCGGGCAGATGCGGCCGTAATGCGAATAGTGAACGTCGCGGACGGCAAAGCTCGCGCGCTCGCGGTTCAGACCGCCGGGGCCCAGTGCGGACAGGCGGCGCTTATGCGTCAGCTCGGCCAGCGGGTTCGGCTGATCCATGAACTGGCTCAGCTGAGAGGAGCCGAAGAACTCCTTGATGGCGGCGGACACGGGGCGAATGTTGATCAGATCCTGCGGACGAACCTTGTCCAGATCCTGAATGGCCATGCGCTCCTTGACCACGCGCTCCAGACGGGACAGACCCACGCGAATCTGGTTCTGCAGAAGCTCGCCCACGCTGCGCAGGCGGCGGTTGCCCAGATGATCGATGTCGTCGGTCTCGCCGATGCCGTAGAACAGGCCGAACTGATAGCTGACGGAGGCCAGAATATCGTCCACCAGAATATGCTTGGGCACGAGGTCGTTCATCGCGGCCTTCAGCGCCTCGTTTAGAGAGCTGCCGTCCTGCTTCACTCTGTCGAGCAGGTCAAGCAGCGTCGGAACGTGCACGCGCTCGCGCACCTTCACGGCGTTTTCGTCAAACTCGCGGTACAGCTCGGCGTCGTATCCGGCAAGGAACTCGGAAAGCACGGCAAAGTTGTTGCCGACGACCTTTACCTCGCTGCCGTCCACGCGGATCAGCACGCGGTTGATGCCGGCGTTCTGAATCGCCTCCGCCGCCTCGCGGGAAATGCGATTGCCCGCCTCTGCCAGCACCTCGTGGGTATAGGGATGCAAAATGGTCTCGACGGACTCCTGTCCGCGGATACGGGCAGCCAGCGCCAGTTTTTTATTGAACTTGTAGCGGCCCACATGCGCCAGATCATAGCGCTTGGGGTCGAAGAACAGAGAGTTGATCAGGTTGGTGGCGGATTCCACCGACGGCGGCTCGCCGGGGCGCAGCTTGTTGTAAATCTCAATCAGCGCCTGCTCCCTACGGGACTTGAAGCGTTCGCTCTTGTCCTCGGAGGAATCGCGGGCGATGGTGGCGCTCACGCGCTCGTCATTGCCCAGAAGCTCGATGATCTCCGCGTCGGACTCCACGCCCATGGCGCGCAGCAGCACCGTGAGGGGCAGCTTGCGGGCACGGTCGATGCGGGCGTACAGCACGTTGTTCGCGTCGGTTTCATACTCAATCCACGCGCCGCGGTTGGGGATCATCTGCGCGGAATAGAGGAACGCGCCGGTCTTGTCGATGGCGCGGGAGAAGTACACGCCGGGGGAACGCACGAGCTGCGATACGATTACGCGCTCGGCGCCGTTGATGATGAAGGTGCCGTAATCGGTCATGATGGGGAAGTCGCCCATAAAGACCTCGGACTCCTTGATTTCACCGGTGTCGCGGTTGGTCAGGCGAACGGTCACCTTCAGGGGCGCAGCGTAGGTCTGGTCGCGCTCCTTGCACTTTTCCAGCGTATTCTTCGGGGTTTCGTCCAGCGTGTAGTCGGTGAACTCCAACGCCAGACTCTCGGTGTAGTCCGTGATCGGAGACACGTCGGCCAGAACCTCCCGGAGATCCTCCTTCAGGAAATGCCGATATGAATTCTTCTGAACCTCGATCAGGTCGGGTACGCCCAGCGCCTCTTCAATGCGGGCAAAGCTCATTCTTGTACGCTTTCCCTGTTTCACCGGATGGACCATATTCGCCCTCACTCCTTACCTGTCCTGAAGCCGCCCGCCGGGCGGCGGAAATCCGTGATGCCGCGCAGTTAATTCTTTGCTAAAAATTGCTTCCGCCCCGCGTCCCTCGGTTTGCCGGGCGGTCGGCTCACAGCCGTTTTTTGCATCATTGGCTTGCAAAACGGCTTTTGCTCCATAATAACGCAGTATAGAATCATATCATAATCCATTTGTCATGTCAACCCCAACCCGCGGCGTTTTGCGGCGCAAACGCGCCGAATTTTCAAAATTTAACATAAAAATCCGCGCGTGCGCCCGTTTTTCCCGCCTCTCGCCTCTCGGTTGTTATATTGCGTTAAACTTTGTTTTTGCAGGATTTCCTGCATTTTTATTTCTCGCGTAAAATTCGATTGCAATAGCCGCGCGCGCGATATATAATATCAAAGGAGAGAATTCATTCGGAGGGCATGTACATGAAAATCGCTTTCGGCTGCGACCACCGCGGATTCATATTGAAGGAAGCCATCCTCGCGCATCTGCGCGAAAACGGCCACGAGGTCGTGGACATGGGCACGGATTCAACCCAGCGGGTGGATTATCCCGTGTACGGCGAAAAGGTCGGCAATGCCGTCGCGTCCGGCGAATGCGCGCTGGGCATCGTGGTGTGCGGCACGGGCTTCGGCATTTCGCTGGCGGCGGGCAGCGTGAAGGGCGTTCGCGCCATTTGCTGCTCGGATACCTACACCGCCCGCCTGACCCGCATGCACAACAACGCCAACGTGCTTGCGCTGGGCTCGATGGTCGTGGGCGAGGGACAGGCGTTTGAGCTGATCGACGCGTTTGTGAACGCGCGGTTCGAGGGCGGCCGTCA
This sequence comes from uncultured Oscillospiraceae bacterium, assembly GCA_964565845.1. Lineage (GTDB taxonomy): Bacteria > Bacillota > Clostridia > Christensenellales > Aristaeellaceae > SFHK01. The sequence continues at coordinate 2,537 of CAZMGO010000221.1, forward strand.
TCAGCGCCGTTTGGACATGCTGGACGAGATTCGCGCCCGAAACGCGTAAAATCGGAGGAACAAAGGATGCAGATCACCGGCAAATATGGCTTTGTCACCGTAAACGGGCGCACGCTTCGCTTTCTGAACCAGCGCTCGCGCGAATGGACGCACCCCTATGAATACCCGCCGCAG
>CAZMGO010000222.1:0-2677 GCA_964565845.1 uncultured Oscillospiraceae bacterium
CAAACCGACCAGTCGGGTTGATGAGAAAGCGAGTGTTCTCGTCAATCAGCTCTGCAGGAACAACCTTTTTGATCACAAGCTCGATCATATCCTTTTCGATTTGCTCATGCGTCACATCCGGCGCGTGCTGGGTGGAAAGCACCACGGTATCCACGCGCACGGGTCTGTCGCCGTCGTATTCAATCGTCACCTGCGCCTTGCCGTCGGGACGCATGTAATTCACGAGGCCGCTCTTTCGCACCTCCGCCATGCGGCGGGTAATGCGATGCGCCAGCGCGATGGGCATAGGCATGTACTCGGGCGTCTCATCACAGGCATAGCCAAACATCATGCCCTGATCGCCCGCGCCGGTTTCCATGGCATTGCTCTCGCGCCCCTCAAGAGCATTGTTCACGCCCATGGCAATGTCCGGACTTTGTTCGTCCACGCAGACCAGAACGGCGCAGGAGGAGCCGTCAAAGCCGTATTTCGCTCGGTCATAGCCAATCTCAAGCACCTTGCGGCGCGCGATGCCCGCAATGTCTACAAAGCAATTTGTGGTGATTTCACCCATCACCATGATCTGACCCGTGGTCACGGTGCATTCGCAGGCCACGTGTGCCGTCGGATCCTTTTCAAGAATGGCATCAAGAACGGCATCGGAAATCTGGTCGCAGATTTTATCGGGATGTCCCTCGGTTACGGATTCAGAAGAGAACAGTTTACGCATAAATTCGGTCCTTTCCGCGCCTCACGGGCGCACGCAATGTAAAACGGACTCGCCATTCACACAGCGAGTCCGCAAACAAATGCCTCTGTCTTCGTACTCGCCTCATCTTCCGGCGCAAGCGCCGCGGGAATTGGCACCGGATTGCATACCGGTTGCCGGGTTTCATCGGGCCCGTCCCTCAACCACTCTGGATAAGGCAAATCCATTCGTCCGTCTATTATAAGCAAGTTCCCTGCACTGCACAAGCATTTTCTTGTAAATTTACGTGCTACCGCTCGACCACAACGCCCTCTGGCGCGTCGATCTTCACGCTCACGGTTCCGTCCGGCTGTCGCTCCGCCTCGACCCGAAGCAGTCCCTTCGGTGTAGGCACAGCGCCCCTCACATGGCGAAGATCGCCCAGCTGCGGGCGGACACGCGCGCGCGCGAAGCCCGGCTCCAGCGGCTTCACGCCCAGCACATAACGGAGCAGGAACGTCGCCGGGCCGCTTGACCAGCCGTGGCACAGACTATGCCGGAAGCCCTTATAGCAGTACGCGCCGAAATCGCCATGAATGTCCTTTTTCCCTTCGGGCACAAGCTCGTCAATCGGTGCGGCGTTATCCATCCAGTCGACCGAGAAATCCTCCCAGAATGTCGTCGCGCCCAGCTGAAGCATGCCGCCCCAGAACGCGCGCATATCCTCCAGCGCTCCCTGCACATCGCCGTCCAGCGCCCGCGCTTCCATGATATATCCGCCCATAAAGCAGGAATAGCCCCTCGCGCCATCCCGCGCCAGCCGCTCGGAATTGATCGCATGCACATCCGCCGCGCCCGCAATGGACAAAATTGCCGCCGCAGCCTTGCTTCCGGACGGCTCCGCACGGTGATTCCGCATGCGCAGCGCCGTCTCCGTGCAGATTGCCGCCCGCTCCTTCTCGCCAAGCACGTTCAGCAAGCCTGCCGCATCATCCAGCGCCAGCTTCAGAAGCCCCTGCATGCCCTCGTGCGAGGCAATCGGATTCTTGCTGGTCGGCCAATCAAGGAACTTCCCGGGCATCTGCTCACAGCCATTTTCGTCTACCAGCCGACACAGCTTCTCTGCCAGCGCCATCAGGTATTCCTTCTGCTTTTTCAGGTAGGTTTCGTCGCCGGTGTACAGGTACCAGTCGTGATTGACGATCACCCACCACAGTGAGTAGCTCGGCATGTTGTTCATCCATGCGCTTACCGGCGTATGTGACTTTAGAAAATCGAGAGACTTCGTGACAACCTCCTGTCCGCCGAACAGGTTCAGAATCGTCAGCACCTCCGTATGCATATCGCCCATCCATACAAGACGGTCGCGCTTGATGCCGTCCCAAAGGTAATTCTGCATGCATAGATGTACGGTTCGTACCGCAGTTTTAAAAATGCGGTTCACAAGCGCGTCATCGCACTCAAAGCTGCCCAAGCGAGCAATCTCCCGTTCAATCTGCACTCCCTGCACCGCATGCAGCTGCAGGCAGCCAACATCCTCCAGCTCGATATACGCAAAGCGGAAGCCCGATTCGTTGCTTTCGCGCGTACTGAGCGCGCCCAGCGCGTATACACGGTCGCGCTCCGCATGATCGTTGCACGCACCCTTCCAGCCCAGCGGCGCCAGCGCCTCGGACGCCGACTCGCCGAAACGAACCCGCACGTTTACCGTTTGAACCGCGTTATTGACCATCTCCGTAGTAATGCGCAGCGTGCCATGAAACTCCGCGCCGAAATCGAGCAGCACGGCCGCATGTGCGTTCTCGCGGCTCGTAAGCGTGCAGCCATCGTAGTGCCCAAAATACGCCTCGCCCTGCTTATCCTCAAGCAGCGCCTGCGCATTTTCCACATTCCCCCACGTTTTCACCACGCGCACAGGCAGAATTCGTCTGCGGACGCGTTCATCGTTTTCGATTGCGTATCTCATGCTCTTCCTCCACAAGGATGATTTTTCTTATTTCGTCATCCAAA
>CAZMGO010000223.1:0-2626 GCA_964565845.1 uncultured Oscillospiraceae bacterium
ATTATCGAAAGATTCGTTCATGCCGTGAACAACACTGATGCATCGACGACGCGCCTTTTCCTGAAGCGATGGAAGGCGACGGCCACGGGTGTGAGCACGGCTATGCTGAACCGCATTGTAACTGACCGTGCAGTGAGCGGTTTACCGGAGTCCGTCAGCAGCCACCAATGCGATTGACGTGCAAGCCGGCTGCAACGAACGTATACATTGCGCAGGACGTCAACGCGCGTGGGGCGAAGGACGGCGTGTTTACCGTGGACATGTGGTACAATGCCAAGAGCGTGGCAAGTGTTTCCTCCACCTTCCGACCGAAAATTGGCATGAGTTTGCGAACGGATTCGGGTAACCGCCCCTTCCTGCTCGATTGATTCTGTGAAAAACGTCTCATTCGGTGCGCAGCGCGTCCGGAAGGAATTCGCGCAGGCTTCGGCGCGCTTTTCCGGAATAGCCCGTGACGGGATTGGCGGAGAGCAGTGAGTTTATTACGGCTTCCTCGGTCGCCTCCGCGCAGGCGCGGAAAGCAAGCTCGAGCCATTCCTCGCGCAGAATGCGAACCGATTGAAACGCGGGCGCATCGGCAGTTACGCGGTTGGCCGTGGAGAAGCCGACAAACACGTCGCCGCTGCCGTGTCCCCAGATGGATCCACAGCGAGCAAGGCCGACGCCGGCGCGTTTAATAATTCGCCGAAGCTGACGGCTGGAAACAGGAAGGTCGGTGGCGATGATGACGATGCAACTGCCCTTGTCGGGGGCGTCCTCGCGGATGCGGCGGTCGATTTCAAGCCCGACAGAGCGACCGCTGATTTGCAGATCGGCAAGGCTGCCGTGGTTGGTCTGCGCAAGCACGCCGAGCGTGAAGCGTTCGCCCTCGATTTCAAGCATGCGCGAAGCCGAGCCCACGCCGCCCTTCAGGCCGTGGCAGGTAGTTCCCTTGCCGCAGCCTACGTCGCCCTCGGCGAAATCCGTGCAGGCAGCCTTGATGGCGGCCAATACGTGCTCACGGGTTACGGCGCGCTCGCAAATGTCGTTGAGAGAAGCGTCGTTGCATTCGCATACAACGGGGTTGAGAGACGTGACGGTGATTCCGTCGGCTTTACAGCGGCGCAGAGTATATTCCACCAGCGCGTCATGCACAATGCCGACGTTCAGCGTGTTCGTGAGGGCGATCGGCGTTTCCAGCGTGCCAAGCTCGTCAATCTGCACCAGCCCCAGCGTTTTTCCGAAGCCGTTCAGCACAAAGGATGCGGCGACAGATTTGTTTGTGAATGGATTTTCGGCGCAGGGAAGCACGACGGTTACGCCGGTCTTATGACGCGCATCGTCGATCGTGCAATGCCCAACCTGCACGCCGGGCACGTCGGCAAGGTTGTCGAGCGCGCCCGAGGGCATGCGGCCGATGGAAAGGCCAAGGTCACGTGCTTTCATTTTATTTGCTCCATTCCTTCAGGCGCGCGTACCACCGGCAGGCATCCTCTGCGCGGAAGGAGGGGAAGCCGGTCATGTAGTGGTTGGTATAGCGCTTGCCGCCATAGGTCCATTCGATGAGAATCATGCGCTGCTGCCCGGCAAAGACGCGAATCTCGCCCAGCTCGATGTTCTCGTTGGCAGGCGATTCGCGCTCACTCTCGAGCAAAACCTCATTCGTGTCTGCGTCAATCAGGCGGTATTGCACGGTGCCGCCTTCGCGGCTGTCGTTTCCGAGAATAACGCGGTGCGACCACGCTTCAAGCTCGTCCAGCATCACGCATACCGGCACTTGAATGCGTGCGATCACGTCGAACGCCAGCTTCTTCGTGTAATACCAGTCGACAACGGCGTCCGAAATCTGCGGCCAGCAGTCGATCATATTCCACCAGATGATGCCGGTGCGCCGCCACTTGCGAATGCGCGTGTTTTCGATGAAGAATTTAAACGCCTCTGCCTGCGTGATCTGAGAGAGCAGCGCAAATTCCTCCAGCGTATCGGGCACGGAGCCAAACAGGATGCGAACCTGATTAGCCATCAGCTCGTTGCGGTCGTAGTCGCGGCGGAAGCCCTCCAGCAGATAATCGCTGTTGTGCGCGGCCCACGCGCCATCCTTGCGCATCGGCCACAGCTCTGCCTCCGGGATGAATTTTTTCAGCGATTCCGGCGCTGGACAGCCATGGTAGCCGCATTCGGAGACGAAATGCGCCGGGTTTTGCTTGTAGAAGTCGTCCTTGAAATACGCGCGCGGCCCCCAGTTGTGCTGCTCCGGCACCAGATGCGGCGCGATGCCGCCGTCAATATACGGCGAGGACGGCAGGAACAGACGCTGCGGGTCGTTCTCACGAACGGCACAGGGAAGCGCCTCACGGGTAACGGCGTTATATCGGTTCTCAAGAGGCTCGATTCCACCATGCCACGTGTAGGCCGAATCCACCTCGTTGTCGCCTGCCCAGAGGATGATGCACGCATGGTTGCGCAGACGTCGGATGATGACGGACGCTTCCTCGTACATCTGCTGCAGGAAGTCCGGCGACTGTGGATACAGCGCGCAGGCCATGCAAAAATCATGCCAGACCATAATGCCATTTTCGTCGCAAAGGTCAAACAGGCGGTGATCCTCGTATACATTGCCGCCCCACAGGCGCATGATATTGCACCC
>CAZMGO010000224.1:0-2620 GCA_964565845.1 uncultured Oscillospiraceae bacterium
CCGAAAAGTGAATCGGCCTGCGGGGCACATGATGCAAATTTGTTTATTTGTACGCGGTATTTTGATAAAAACGGCAGAATTTTCTGCGGTGCTTGCAGAATTTACGATAGCCCTGTATACTGTCTATGCTTGTGCAAGCTATACATTTCGCTTGCCGGACGGAGGTACAATCCAATGGACAACGCGCAGGAGCTGCTGCAGCGATTGAACCACAGCGGCAAACGCCTTTCAAAGAGTCACCGGCGCATTGCCGAATGCATCGTTTCTCATTACGACAAGGTCGCGTTTATGACGGCGTCGAAGCTGGGGGAGTATGTGGGCGTTTCGGAATCGACCGTGGTTCGCTTCGCTGCCGCACTTGGCTACGACGGGTTTCCTCAGCTGCAGAAGGCGCTGCAGGAGCTGATTCGGCATCGCCTCACCGCTACGCAGCGGCTGGAGATGACCAGCGACATGGGTCATGCGCAGGTGCTGAACAAGGTGTTGAAGACCGATATGCAGAACATCCGCACCACGCTGGACGAGCTGGATCTCGCCACCTTCGATGCGGTGATTGAAAGCATCCTTCAGGCGCGCAATCTCTATGTGCTCGGCCTTCGCGCTTCCGCGCCGCTGGCAGAGTTCTTCGGCCACTATTTAAACTTCATTTTCCCGAACGTACACACCGTTACCAGCGGCGTATCCGACGTTTTTGAGCAGATTGCCCGCATCAGCGACGAGGACGTGCTGATTGGCATTTCCTTCCCGCGCTATACCAGCCACACCGTGAAGGCCATGAAGTTTGCCCGCTCCCGCGGCGCGACGCTGATTGCCATTACCGACGGCCCGCTTTCCCCGCTGCACGCGGAGGCGAACCTGTGCCTGATGGCGAAAAGCGACATGGCGTCGTTCGTCGATTCGCTGGCTGCGCCGATTTCGCTCATCAACGCGCTGATTGTGGCGCTTTCGCAGCGCCGCCGCACACAGGTAACCGACTATTTCGACAAGATGGAAAGCATCTGGTCGGAATATCGCGTGTATCTGGGAAAGAGCGGAGATTAAACCATGGTCAAACAAATTGCCGTAATCGGCGGCGGCGCAGCAGGGCTGATGGCCGCCCTTCAGGCTGCCCGCTCCGGCGCGGGCGTGACGCTTTTCGAGCGAAACGAGAAGCTGGGAAAGAAAATTTACATCACCGGCAAGGGACGCTGCAACGTAACCAATGCCGCCGAGCCGGAGGCCTTTATGAAAAGCATCGTGCGCAATCCGCGCTTTCTGTACGCCTCCCTCGCGGCGCTTGACAACACCGGTCTGATGGCGCTTCTGGAGGAGCTGGGCGTGCGGCTGAAGGTGGAGCGCGGCGAGCGCGTCTTCCCGGAAAGCGACCATGCCAGCGACATTACGCTGGCGCTGGAGCGGGAAATCCGCCGACTGGGGGTAAGGGTGCTTCTGAACGCGCGCGTCAAGCGCATTCTGTCCGAGAATGGCCGCGCCGCGGGCGTGGAAACCGAGGACGGGCGCGCGCATGCCTTCGATGCCGTCATCGTCGCCACCGGCGGGCTGAGCTATCCGACCACCGGCTCCACCGGGGACGGCTATGTCTTTGCGAAGGACGCGGGGCACGCCATCACGCCCTGCCGCCCGGCGCTTACCTCCATCGAAACCGTGGAGGCATGGCCGGAAAGGCTGATGGGGCTGAGCCTCAAAAACGTTGTCCTGTCGGCGTATCAGGAAACCGGCTGCAAGCCGAAAAGGCTGTTTTCCGAAATGGGCGAGATGCTGTTCACGCACTTCGGCGTATCCGGGCCGCTGGTGCTGACGCTTTCCAGCCTGCTGCCCGAGAGCGTCTCCGGCGTGCGCCTGTTCATCGACCTGAAGCCCGCGCTGGACGAGGGCGCGCTCGATCAGCGCTTGCTGCGCGACTTCGCCCAGATGAAAAACAAGCGCCTTGGCACGTGCATGGATGGTCTTGAGCCGCACGCGCTGGGCGAAATGGTGCTTGAAATGTGCGATCTGTCGCCCTATCAGCCCATTAACGGCGTAACCGCCGTGGAGCGCAGGCGCATTGTGAAAACGCTGAAGGCCGTGCCGCTCACGGTAAAGGCGCTGCGCGGCATGAACGAGGCCATCATCACTCGCGGCGGCGTGCAGGTGAAGGGCGTGAATCCCTCCACCATGGAATCCCGCCTGCTGCCCGGGCTGTACTTCGCCGGGGAGGTGCTGGACGTCGACGCGCTGACCGGCGGCTTCAACCTGCAGATTGCCTTTTCCACCGGCGCGCTCGCCGGAAGATCGGCTGCAGCCCTCTGAAACGGTCTCTTTATTCTCATTCCGAAGGGAATGGCTTCCCCGGGCGCTGCCGTGCTTCAAACGGCGGCGCTCTTTTCATGCGGCGGATTTTGTGCTATACTGTAGGCGAAGCAGGAGCCGGAGGGATGCGAATGCAGAGGATTTTCATCGTGGAGGACGACCGGGGCATTGCCGAGGCGGTGGCCTCACAGGCGGAAAAATGGGCGTTTGACGTGCGCATCGCGTCGGATTTTCGGGACATTGCCGGAGAGGCTGCCCGGTTTCAGCCGCATATCGTGCTGATGGACATCGGCCTTCCGTTTTTCAGCGGCTATTACTGGTGCAGCGAAAT
>CAZMGO010000225.1:0-2600 GCA_964565845.1 uncultured Oscillospiraceae bacterium
TCCAATCAAAACGATTTCCGCAGGAAATCGTCTCCTCCTCCCAAGGGGGTGGCAGTGGCGGGGGAGCTTGCTCCCCCGTCCACCTCCGTATCACTCAGCACCGTCAAGCTATGCAGCGCCCTCGAGCACGCCGTATACAGCCGTCTTCTCTCGCCGTCGGAAAGTCGCGCCTCCGGCCACAGTACAATCACGGCATCGAACTCCAAGCCCTTCATCAGGTGGTATCCACCCACGACAATATCGCCGGGATCCGTCAGGATGTCCTCGTCACTGCCGTCCAGAAGATGTGCCTTGGGAATGAACTCCGCCACGCGCTTCGCCTCGGCCAGCGTGCGCGTAATAACAGCAATGGAGCCATATCCCGCATTCACCGCCTCGCGCACGGCATCCAATAGCGCCTCGTCCGATTGCGGCTCAATGCGCGGCGGCTTTCCCTCGCGTCCAAACGGCACCACCTGCTCGTCATCGGGCAGAATCGCATTGCACAGCCGCGTGATCGGCAGCGTGGAGCGGTAGCAGCGTGTCAGCTGCACAAGCGGCGCATCCGGCACGCCGAAGCAGTCATTCCACCGTGCCGGATCACAGGGCGGCATTGCGGGGCACGTGCGCTGCTTCGGATCACCCAGCAGCGTAACGAACGCCGCAGGATAGTACAGTGCCAGCATAGCCAGCGCGATGTCGGAATAGTCCTGCGCCTCGTCCACCAGCAGATGGCGAATGTTCTTGTCCGGCGCGGCAAAGCCCAGCGCCAGCGCCAGATAGGCGATTCCGACTGCATCCTCCCACCATATGCATCCGGCCGCCGCATTCTCCCGCGCAGCCGTTACCAGCGCCTCCGGCGCCCCCTTCAGCGCATCGACGTACAGAAGCGGAATCCGCACATCCAGCATTTTTCGAATCTGCTGCCGCACCGGCTGCAGACGATGCGACACCGCAAAGCGCGTCGCCATTTCCAAATCCTTCCCGCGATAGCTGGAAATCAGCTGCTTTTCATACTGCGCATACAGTGATTTCTCCCATTGCTCCAACCGGCTGTCCAGCACCGTCTGAATGCGGGTGATGCGCAGTGCAGGCGTGAGCAGTTTGTAGTCGCTTCGATACATCCGCGTGAGCTCCGCCCCGGTCACAAGAACGTTCCCGCTCAGCGCCACGTCCTCAAACGTCGGCCCCACGCGGGCGAACTCGGCAGCAAACGCGCGCATGCGGTTCAGAAACGCCGCGCCGCTCTTGTAGCGCACGCTTTCTCGCCGAAGCACGTTGCTCTCATCCAGCAGCGCCTCGGTTTGCAAAAGCGGAATTTCGACCTTTTGCCCTATGATTTGGGAGGCAATTTTGCTCAGCGTAATCGCCGCGGCGTTTTCCTCGCCCAGCTCCGGAAGCACCGTGGAGATGTATTCGGAAAAGGAATTGCTGGGCGACAGGATGGCAATTCGCTTCGCGTCCAGATGGTCGCGGTGCCGATACATCAAAAACGCCGCGCGATGCATGGCCACGCTGGTCTTTCCCGAGCCTGCGCCGCCAATTACGGATAAAAGCCGCACGTTCGCATAGCGTATGGCGCGATTCTGCTCCTCCTGAATGGTCGAAACAATCTGTCGGATATGTCGACTCGTCGCGCCGGAAAGAATGTCCAGAAGCATCTCGTCATCAATGCCCACGTCCGTGTCCACATAATACTTCAGACGACCGTTCTCCATTTTATACTGCCGCTTCAGCGTCATCTGCCCGCGGATTACACCCGATGGGCTTTCGTAGGATACCGCTCCGGGCATTGCATCATAATACAGGCTGCACACCGGCGCGCGCCAATCGTGCACCAGAATTTCGCCGTCCTTGTCCTTCAGACTGTACAGCCCAATGACGATTTTCTCGCTTTCCCTCGAGCCGTCCTCCCGAAAATCCACCCGCGCAAAGAAGGGATTCAGCAGCATGGCTTCATACCGCTTGGCCAGGTTGTCCGTCAGCGTCTTTCGCGCCAGGAAACGATCCACCTCCGCGGCAAGCTGCTCCATATCCTGCACGCTCAGCGCCGTCGGCTTCATGCGCAGCTCCTCCCACGCATCCGCGAGCAGCGCGCGTATGGAGCCCAGATGTCCCTGTGAATAGTCGCGCGAGCGCTCGATCACCGCCAGAAGCAGCTGCTGCACATGTGCGGTGTACTGTTGTTCCTTTGTAAGCTCCGTCTGCCTGTCCATGATTGTCCCTCCTTTGCCGTGTCGGTCGCCTTTGCGTTTCAATCGAGATTCATGAGCAACAGTATACCACACACCCGTTCGATTGTAAAGATATAATTTATTTACTTCATCCTCAGCGCAAATTCGCAGAATGCCAAAGCACCGGCGGCTGACATAGCATGCGCATCAAATTAGAATTCATCCCTTGCTCCGTAAATTCCATGTACGCGCAGCGATTGGAGTACAATAGAGCGGAAATAAGAGGATAGAAAAAACAGAGAGCCCTGTGGAAAGTTACACACTCAACCACAGAAAGGCTCTCTGCCATGAAAAGTATATTGCGAAAGCTGCAATTTTGCCGACGGACGATGAACCATTCGGAGTTCCTCGGCTCGCTTTCTTCCTTACGGAACCATCCTACTCTAT
>CAZMGO010000226.1:0-2597 GCA_964565845.1 uncultured Oscillospiraceae bacterium
TGCCCTGCGCGTTGTCAAAATAGCCGCGGCTGAGACCGCACGGCATGCCCTTGTCCACGCGCACGACGATTTCGCCCGTTTCGCCCACGCCCACGCTCCGGCCCTCGGGATTCACGATATCCACGTCGTACAGCGGCACGGGCTTGCCCATGGAGCCGACCTTGGGCGTCATTCCCAGCGTGTTGCCGATCATCATCGTGGTTTCGCTCTGTCCAAAGCCCTCCATCAGGCTCAGACTGGTGGCCTTTTTGAACTGATGGAACACCTCCGGGTTCAGCGCCTCGCCCGCAATTGTCGCGTGACGAATCGAGGACAGGTCGTACGCGCCGAGATCCTCCTTAATCATGAAGCGATACATCGTCGGCGGCGCGCAGAACGTGGTAATATTGTACCGTTTAAACATCGGCAGAATGTCGGCGGCGCTGAAGCGGTCAAAATCGTACACGAAGATTGCGCCCTCGCACAGCCATTGCCCGTACAGCTTGCCCCACATTGCCTTCGCCCAGCCGGTATCGGAAATCGTCAGATGCAGACCATTGGGTTCAACCATATGCCAGTAGCGCGCGGTCACAAAGTGCCCCAGCGGGTAGGTGTGCGTGTGCGTGGCAATCTTGGGATAGCCGGTGGTTCCGCTGGTAAACACCATGAACAATAGATCCTCGCCCTCGGGGCGGCTCTCGTTTTTCATGGGCGTATAGGTCGAACGGAACATGCGGTATTCCTCGTCGAAGCAGTGCCAGCCCTCGCGCTCGCCGTCCACAATCACGCGGGTAGTCACCTCCGGGCATTCCTCCAGCGCCAGCTCTACCTGATGCGCGCAGTCGCCGGTTGCCGTGCACAGCACCGCCTTCGCGCCGGCCGCACGGAAGCGATAGACCAAATCCTTCTTGAGCAGCTGGTTGGAGGCAAGAATCGCCACCGCGCCAATCTTGTTGAGCGCCATCATCGCAATCCAGAACTGATAATGCCGTCTCAGCATCAAAAGCACGCGGTCGCCCTTGCGAATGCCCAGCGAATGGAAATAGTTTGCCGCGCGGTTGGACAGACGTGAGATGTCCGCGAAGGTAAATCGGCGCTCGTTCTTTTCCCGATCCACGTGCAGAAGCGCCAGCTTGTCGGGCGCAAGCCTCGCCATTTCGTCCACAATGTCGAAAGCAAAGTTGAAATGCTCCTGATTTTTAAAGCGAATCGCCTTAAGAGAGCCGTCCGCGTTCTCTTCCGCGTCAATCCAGCGCTGCCACAGATGTTCGCCCTCATCCCTGCGCGGCGCGGCGGCAGGCACAGGCTGTGGAAGCGACATGCTGGGTTCGCGCGCGGTAAGCTCCGGAATCGGCTCACCGCTGGGGTTGAGCACAATGGCATAGAACAGGCAGTCGCTGCCGTCCACGGCAATCATGCCGTGCGGCGTGGAGGAATCGTAGTAGATGCTGTCGCCGGGGCCGAGAATCTCCCAGTGTGTGCCCACCTGCACCTTCAGCTTGCCGGAGATAACGATGTCGCACTCCTGCCCCTCGTGGCTGGTCAGCTCAATATCCTGATACTGCGCCTCCTCGGAATACGCCGCATTGACGTACAGCGGCTCGGCGATACGGTTTTTAAACTGCGCCGCCAGATTGAAATATACCATGCCGTGCGCCTGCTCGATGCGCTGCCCCATGCCGCGCCGCGTGACCGTGTAGCTGGACAGTCTGGGGCTCGCGCCCTCGATAATGTCCGTCACGTCTACGTTCAGAACCAGCGCGCAGCGATAGATGAACGCAAAGTTCAAATCCGAGCGTCCCTCCTCGCAGGCGCGGTACTCCTCGATTGACACGCCGGTTTTGCGCGCCATTTCCTCCTGCGAAAGGCCTTCAATTTCGCGCAGCTCGCGTATGCGGCCCGCCATTTCCTCCAGCTTGAATTGCAGCCCCGTCGTCTGATTCATGGTTCAGCCTCCTCGTCCAAAAGAAAACGTCTCAAAAAAGCTTCTGCTTTCTTGAGACGAATGATGTTCATCCGCGGTACCACTCAAATTCGTGCGTTTCCGCACGCCCTCACGGCTCCATCAAGCCGTTTGCCTTTCCGCAGGCTCACGGGAGGCTCTACTTCCCCTTCGGGTTTCTGCACTCCGGCTCAGAAGCGACAAGCACCGGTTCCCGCGCTGCCGACTCGCACCAACCGTCGGTTCTCTGAAGCGCCTTTTCCGAGCCCTCTTCGTCATAGCCCTCTGATATGAAATTTGAGATTATCCTACCATGCGGAAAAGCATCTGTCAATCCCTTCGGCGTCTCAATCCGAATCTTAACATCCGACTCAGAGCAGATTTCTCTGAATCTTGCCGGAGATGGTTTTGGGCAGTTCATCCCTGAACACGACGATGCGCGGATACTTATACGGCGCGGTACGGTGCTTCACGTAATCCTGAATCTCCTTCTTCAGCGCCTCGGTCGGCTCCGTGCCCTTCACCAGCACGATGGAGGCCTTTACCACCTGCCCGCGAATCTCGTCCGGCGCGGCGGAAACGCCGCACTCCAGCACGTAGGGCAGCTCCATGATGACGGACTCAATCTCGAACGGCCCGATGCGGTAGCCGGACGACTTGATCAGATCATCCACCC
>CAZMGO010000227.1:0-2588 GCA_964565845.1 uncultured Oscillospiraceae bacterium
GTCGGAAAATCGCATCGAAGGCGTGCGATCACCTTGAGTTTATCCATTTACGCGAGCATTTCCTTCAGGTTCTTGATATCCGCCTCCAGCGACGACAGGCAGTCCTCAATGCCCTCGAATTCCACGCTCAGCCATCCGTCATAGCCGGCCTCGCGCAGCGTCTTCAGGCATTCGTACACATTCACGGCGCCGTGGCCGATGATGGTGCCGCGCAGCGCGTTTCCGCCGCGGGTTCCAAACCAGCCCTGACCGTTCGGAACGTATTCGCCCTTTTCCTTATGGAAGAAATCCTTAGCGTGCGCATGCACGGCCATGGGCGCGGCAATCTTCACGGACTCGACGGGCTTCTCGTCGGCGCACATGAAGTTGCCCATATCCATCAGCCAGCCGAAGTTCGGATGATTGACGGTTTCAATCAGCTTCTTCACGCGGCAGGCATCCTGGAAGAAATAGCCGTGGTTTTCAATCATCGTGTGCACGCCCAGACCCGCGGCGAACTCCGTCACGCGGCGATAGCCCTCAGCCACGATCGGCAATGCTTCCTCCACGGTTACGGGCTTGTCGTTCGCGTCGCGACCGCCGGTCGAATCGTGGCGCATGCGCGGCGCACCCAGCAGCGCGGCGATTTCGGCCTCGCGCCTCAAGCGCTCAACCTCGGTGTCCAGACCATTGCGAACGAAGTCCGCGCCCACCATATAGGCGATGATCGGCATGCCGTACTCCTCGCTCTGCGCCTTCAGCTTCGGCGCCAGCTCGCGCATTTCCTCATCCGACCAGCCCATGCGGACGATTTCCACGCCCTCATAGCCCATTTCCTTCGCCTTGGGGATAACGTCCATGATCGTCATGCGGTCGTCGCGGATGGCCTGACTGAAGCTGTAGGAACTGACTGCAATTTTCATGAGAAAAACTTCCTTTCCATGTATTCTTGGAGTTACCTGTATTGTACCATCCGCGCGCCGGAAACGCAAGCAAAAAATCATCCCCGGCAGAATTCCGACAAAAATCGGGCAGCTTCTCGATTCTTTTCCCAATTTTATCAGAAAACCTTCCACGCGGCGAACATGCGCATGGTATAATGAAATTCCAGTAGAACGAATGGAGATGTTTGACGTGAATGAAGTGCCTTCCGGATTCAGCTGGAAACCCTTTGAGATCCGCCCCGTCGGCCCGCTTGGAATCATCGCCATGGCCGGCTGCGAAGAAATCGGTCAGCGTGTAGACCAGTACCTGAGAGACTGGCGCGAGGGTCGGGGCGAGCAGAGCGAGGATCTGTATACCTTCCCCGGCTACAACCGGGGCACCTTTCTGCTTTCCGCAAAGTGCCCGCGCTTCGGCACCGGAGAGGGAAAGGGTCTGCTTACGCAGAGCGTCCGCGGCTATGATATTTATATCATTACCGATGTCACTGCCCACCAAATTCGGTACACCATGTACGGCGAGTCCGTACCCATGTCGCCCGACGATCACTACGCCGACCTCAAGCGCGTAATCGCCGCCATCAGCGGTAAGGCGCGCCGCATCAACGTCATCATGCCCTTCCTCTATGAAAGCCGCCAGCATCGCCGCACCAGCCGTGAAAGCATGGACTGCGCGCTGATGCTACAGGAGCTTTCCTCCATGGGCGTTGAGAACATCCTCACCTTCGACGCGCACGACCCGCGCGTGCAGAACGCCATTCCGCTCACCGGCTTCGAATCCTTCATGCCCACCTACCAGACGCTGAAGGCGCTGTGCCGCAGGGTGAAGGATCTGCAGCTGGACAAGGAGCATATGATGATCGTCTCCCCGGACGAAGGCGCCATGTCGCGCAACATCTACTATGCCTCCGTGCTCGGTCTGGATTTGGGCATGTTCTATAAGCGCCGCGACTATTCCACCGTCGTCAACGGCCGCAACCCCATCCTCGAGCATGTCTATATCGGCTCCAAGGTCGCAGGCAAGGACGTCATCGTCGCCGACGACATCATCTCCACCGGCGACAGCATGATCGATCTGGTCAAGGATCTCCACCGCCGCCACGCGCGCCGCATCTATATCGCGGCCACGTTCTGCTTCTTTACCAACGGCATCAAGACCTTCAACGACCTGTATAAGAAGGGCTACCTCGCCGGCGTGCTCGGCACGAACCTGTGCTACCTGCCCCCCGAGGTCACCAGCGCACCGTGGTTCATTCAGGTGGATATGAGCAAATATCTGTCCTATATCATTGCAACCCTGAACCACGACCACAGCCTTGACAGCCTGATTAATCCCCTCAACCGAATCGTCAAGCTTCTCGACCGTTATAAAAAAGGCGAGGAAATCTAATTCGTTCATACCATCGAAGCCGCGGCCAACGCCGCGGCTTCGTGCTGCCCATAAGCCGCCCGTTCGGGTCTTCCATGCCTTCCCACAGATTCAATGGAGGCGCACAATCCGGCGGCACCATGCACATAAAACAGACAAGCTCATCCTTTCGGACAAGCCTGTCTGCGCCAATAAGCATTTTTACCGTTCCCGGCGCGATTCGAACGCGCGGCGTTCCGCTTAGGAGGCGGACCCTCTATCCTGCTGAGGTACGGGAACATCCATTGAACAGCTTATGC
>CAZMGO010000228.1:0-2575 GCA_964565845.1 uncultured Oscillospiraceae bacterium
GGGGGAAAGGCCGGTGCGATGCGGAGCTTCCGCTGCACCGGCCTTTCTCGAATGAGATTATTTCGCAAAGTCCAGGGGCTTCCAGAACAAGCGGGTCTCACCGGATAGCTTGCGAACGCCCTCGATGAAGAAGTAGTCGCCGTAATCCATGGCGATATGATGACCGTCCTCGGCGTGATATGCGCTGGTGCAATGCGTGAGCACGGCAGGGGTCTTTTCTGTCCAGTCGGCGCAATGCTCGTCAAGCGTGTGCAGCAGGGCGCGCGCGGCATCCATGTAGCGCGCGGCAGCCTCGGGCTCCTCG
This sequence comes from uncultured Oscillospiraceae bacterium, assembly GCA_964565845.1. Classification (GTDB taxonomy): domain Bacteria; phylum Bacillota; class Clostridia; order Christensenellales; family Aristaeellaceae; genus SFHK01. The sequence continues at coordinate 305 of CAZMGO010000228.1, forward strand.
GCCTGAATTGCCTTGGCAAGCTCGATCAGGCCGCAGGCGGCAATGCCGTTGGCGCAGTTGTCGATCAGGTGCGGCTCGGCGGGCTGACAGAAGTCCACGGGGGCGAGCATATCCTCGGGCATATGGCTTAGGAAATAGTCGGACACGCGGCGGGAGGCGGCAATGTATTTTTTGTCGCCGGTGTGCAGGTAGCTCAGCATGAAGCCATACATGGCCCACGACTGTCCGCGCGACCAGCTGCTGCCCGGGGCATAGCCTTGTCCGGCCGGGGTTTCCTCGATGGCGCCGGTTTCGGCGTTGTAGCACACGATGTGATAAACGGAGCCGTCGGGCTTGAAGAAATTCTCAATCACATGGTTGGCATGGGACTTTGCCATCAGCGCGAAGCGCGGATCGTGCGTATAGGCGCTCATCGTATACAGAAGGGGCAGGTTCATCATCGTGTCGATGATCGACCAGCCGGCGCGCGAGCCGTCGCCATTGTCGTTCCACGCGCGGATGAAGCCGTTGGGGTTGTAGCGCCCGGCGAGGAAGTTGCCGGCGAACAGCATGCGGTTCAGGCTGTCGGTGTTTCCGTCCAGCGCATAGTGCACGCCGGAATTGATCAGCCACAGGAAGCCCACATCATGATGCAGGCTATTGAAGTTTTTCAGCGCCTCGTCCATAAGCGCTTCGGCGCGCAGGGCTTCCGCGCGATACAGCTCCTTGCCTGTGGCCAGATACATCTGCCACATTTCCGCCGGCCAGAAGCCGTTGGTCCACCAGTCGATACCGAAGGATTTCCATTCACCGTTTTCTGTGGTATAGGGGATGCCGTCCAGCGTCTGCGCTTTCTGAACGCCGTAGGTCATTTTGGCATCTAATTTTGAAAGGACATGGTTTGCCCAGCTGCGATCATCCATTGTGAATCCCTCCCTTGAGTTGTACGGTTTTATTATAGCAGATAAAGCAGAATGCGCCAATTGGTTCAAATACTTTTTACACGGCAGGAATCACGCGGGCTGACGGCGAAATATACTGGCGAGGGAAGAGTCTGCGTGATTGTGACGGGAAACCGAAAGGAATGTAACAACGAGCGAGAATGACAGGAATTTCGGCTGTGCATGGCGAACCTTTTCTGTGCAGCAACCGACGGAGGTGCAGACGTGGAGGCAACAAAGCAAACGCTTGAAAAAGCAGCTCTTGAAGAAAGAGCGTTTCAGCGGCAGGGAACGGAGCTGGATGTGAGCCGCATCGAGTGGCTTGATCGCAGTGCCCAGCCATACCGTGAGCTTATGGCATATTATCGCTGCGCGCTGATGGAGGTAGAAACGAAATTCAACGTGCTAAATCAGGAGTTTTCGGTACAGTATGATCGAAACCCGATTGAAAGCATCAAAAGCCGTATTAAGGAGCCTGCAAGCATCCTGACAAAAATGGTCACGAGGCGGTATCCGCTCACGCTGGAATCGCTGGAGGAAAACCTGTGCGACGTGGCGGGCATACGCGTGGTGTGCTCGTTCATTGAGGACATTTATATGCTGGCCGACTGCCTTGAAAAGCAGGATGACATTACGCTGGTCGCGCGGAAGGATTATATCAAAAGCCCGAAGGACAACGGCTATCGCAGCCTGCACTTGATTGTGGAGGTGCCGATTTTCCTCCAGCATAAGAAAAAGCTGATGAAGGTGGAAATTCAGCTGCGCACCATTGCCATGGATCTGTGGGCAAGCCTTGAGCACAAGATGAAATATAAAAAGCAGGTGCCCAACGCCGAGGAGCTTACCCGCGAACTGAAGGAATGCGCAGAAATGAGCGCGCGTCTGGATGAACAGATGCAGGCGATTCATCAGGGGCTGATCGGAGAATGATTGAATCGGCGCGGCCTTGCTGCCTGCAAAGCCACGCCGATTCCGTGCATGTGTCAGTCCTTTTTCTCCGCCTGCCACATGCGGCGGACGTTTTCGTATACCTCGTCCGGATACTCCTTGCCTCCGCCGGGGTAGCAGGGAAGAAGCTGGTCGCCCGCGACGGCGGGACTGGTGCAGGCGTTGTCGCTGCGCCATGCGTCTCGCTCGGCGGGATTACGCAGGTTGGGAATGTCCATCGGCACGCCGCCGTTCAGCACGGAGCGATAGGCTAAAATGCCGCAGATGCCCATATCGACGGCGGTATACACGTCAATGGAATATTTCTGTCCATCCTCGCGCCCCAGTATTTTTTCAATGAAGAAATGCGTGGCATAGAAATCGCTGCCGCCGTGCGTGGAATAGCGCTCGGCCAGCTCTGCGC
>CAZMGO010000229.1:0-2535 GCA_964565845.1 uncultured Oscillospiraceae bacterium
AGGGCATGGTCGGCAGCGACGTAAAGGCGTTGCAGGAACTTCTGATGCAGTTGGGTTACTCGCTGCCCAAGTACGGTGCGGATTCTGAATTCGGTGCTGAAACCGAAAAGGCCGTGATCGCCTTTCAGAAAACGGCTGGTCTTGAGCAGGACGGCAAGTATGGCGACAAGACGCATGCCGCGCTGATGGATGCTGTCGCCGATGACGATGAGGGTCAGCAAGAAAAATCGGATACAGAAGAGCATCCTGATTCATCGGATGATACGGAAACACCGAAACCTACTGGCACGACTGTTGTCATCACGCCTGAAGGCGGAAAGGTCAACATTCGCGCAGGCCATGGCACCAGCTATTCCCGCATCACATCCGTTTCTCCCGGCACTACATTCGAGTATGTCGCCACCGCCGCCAACGGCTGGCATGCCGTGATCGTCGGCGCGAAGGTCGGCTGGGTCTCTGGAAAGTATTCCCGTGTGATCTGAATAATGTGGGCATGTACAACCGAGAATAACAATGCCTGCAGGGAATGTTGGCAAGGAGGGACTACGTTGACGATCGAAACGAATCATGCCCAGCATCTTGTTACCGTCTGGCTTCCTTCCGGCGAAGCGCCAGCGGCCTTGGATGATCTTTTGAAAAAGTACAAAGGCACGCGATACAAGGTCGCGATCTTCCGTTCCGGCAAGCACGACCTGACGGAATGTACGACCGGACTTTTGCTGAATAATCGCGGATAAAAAAGCCGTGGCCGGTGCTTTTTACCATGGAAAAGAGATGGTAAAAGCCTTGCCACGGCTATGTTTGTCCCTTACACTGTTGTCCACAAGGAGGAAGGAACATGCAAGCAAAAGCCATTCAGCCCATTCGGCGCATTGCCGGATACTGCCGCATTTCGGTGGATGTGGAAGCAGACCGGGACAATACCAGCATCGAAAATCAGAAAGCCATCATCAGCGATTACGTCGAGAAGCATTTCCCAGACAGCGAATTGACATTCTATGTGGATCGCGACCGCAGCGGCTATACCTTCGAGCAGCGCGAAAGCTATCAACAGATGCGTCCGCGCCTGATGTTGGGCGATTATGAGATCCTGATCGTCAAAGACCTTTCTCGATTCAGCCGCCGCAATTCGCGCGGTCTGGTGGAGCTGGAGGATCTGCGCGACGCTGGCGTGCGCATCATCGCCATTGGCGACAGCATCGACTATCCGACCCGCGACGACTGGACGAACATCCGCCTGCGCTTTCTGCTCAACGAAATGCCGGTCACGGATTCCAGCCAGAAGGTCAAATCGGTCATCAAGCGCCGCCAGCAGGACGGCAAATGGGTCTGCTCCGTGCCGTATGGCTATGTGATCACCAACCACAAGACCATGAGCTATGAGGTGGATGAGCCTGCAGCCGCCGTGGTGCGCAAGGTGTTCGACCTCTACAACGACGGCTGGGGCTATAAGAAAATCGCCAACTATCTGACCGATCAGGGCATTCCGACGCCGCGCATGACGGAAAAGGCGCGCATCGAGGCGGACGGAACGCCCTGCAAATTGAAGGCGCGTCCGGAATGGAGCATCATCACGGTTTCGGGCATGCTGCAAAATGATTTCTACATCGGCACACTGCGGCAGGGCAAGTATGCCCGGCGCGGCATCAACGGCAAGGATTTCAAGCGAAACGAGGAAGAACACATCGTCTTTGAAAACCATCACGAGGCGATCATCGATTACCGCACCTTTGCCTATACGCAGGAGCAGATGAAGAAGCGCACGACCAGCGCCTATCGCGGCGTTGGCAAGTATCACAATCCTTACTCCGGCTTTCTCTATTGCGGCGACTGCGGCAGTCCCATGTTCGCCATGAGCCGCGCGGATTTGGCTCCTGCGTACACCTGCGGTAGCTATCATCGGCGCGGGCGCAAGGGCTGCACGGCGCATCATACCCGAATGGATCTGCTGGATAGGCTGCTCAAGCAGTATATCCTGCGCATCAAGCAGAACAGCGCATTCATGCTGGAAACCTTGGACAAGGCGGTGGCGCAGGAACAGGAAACGATCGAGGCGGGCGAAACGACGCTGGCGCTGCTGGAGCGCCAGATTGAAAAGGTTAAGGAGCATATGAAGCTGCTGACCAAGCAGAAGTTAGTGGAGCTCATGCGCAAGCCCGAGCAGGAGGACATCATCAACGAGACCTACGACGAGCTGGAGTCGGAGGATCTGGCCAAGCTGAAAGGCCTACAGAATCAGATGGAGATGTTCGCGGATCATCGCAACAACGTCATCCGTGTCAACCGGCTGGCCAGAACGGCGCTGGAGATCTTCGATACCATCCTCGCCAAGGAGAGGCTGGACAAAAAGGATCTGGAATTCCTGATCGAGCGCATCACGGTCTATGAGGATAAGATCGACATTCAGCTCAAGGCAGACATCGACGCACTGCTGCATGTGAGCCAGAGCGAGGCCATCGAACAGGCGGCGAATGGTGAAGAAATCACCTATAACCCGCCTGCGCATAGCTCCGTCAGGCAAAAAACTGTCACGGT
>CAZMGO010000230.1:0-2533 GCA_964565845.1 uncultured Oscillospiraceae bacterium
TCAGAAGCTGCTCGTCCGTCAGATAGTTGAACTCAATCTGACGCTCATACAGCGCGCGCACCTTCTCTACAGGCAGGCTGTCGCCCGTGCCCAGCACGGCTACGCGCGCCTGATTTACGCCGTCGGTATTGAGCGCACAGGCGCGGGCTATCAATTCCGCAATCTGCCGATAATGCGGCCACCAGATATTATTTGGCCCTGCATCCGGCGGACGATCCATCTGCACCGGCCTCGCCAATTCATAATAGAACGCATGCGGTATAATGAGATTGCAGCCGCGCGCAAACAGCCAATTCAGATACCAGCGCATGTCGTCCACGTTGAACGCCCACATTTCCCCGTTCGGGCCGCAGCAGCCGAAGCATTCGTTCAGATTGCGCCGCGCGCCGATATGCCGCGCCGTGTCCGACGCGCACTTCGCCTGCGCGCTCTCCGCGCTGCCCAGCGCCAGATCGTTTTCCGGAGCCACCCAGCGCCACACGATGTCCTGCCCCGGAATGCCGAAGCTTTCCAGCAGCTTGCTGTTCTGCGGCCCATGCGGATGACCGCACAGTGCGATTCCGTGCGAAGCGCACCATTCGGAAATGGGCTTATAATAGGTTCGCGTCATGCGCTCGTCCACAAGGCGACCGAATCGCGCGCGAATTTTCCTTTCCGCGCCGCCGCAGGACAGAAACAACGCAGGCAGGTCGGTAACCGGAAACCCGTTTTCTGCCAGCTCTCTTTCGAAGCCCTCCGTCCATGGGCACATTCCCCTTCGACCGGCGCGTCCGGTAGGACTGGGCTCATCGGTAAAAAAGCCGATAATCGTTTCGCCGAAATACGGCTTCAGCCGATCGTAATAGCGCTGATGCGTCAGCCGAATGAAGGCCCGCATGGCCTCGGCATTCAAAAGATCGGCTGCCGCGGGCGCGTTTGCCTGCCCGTCATCCTCGTTTTCATGAATGCCTCGAATTGTGCCGCGCGTAAAGCCGGCGACCAGCCAATACTCCGTTTCATCAGTCGATGGCACCTCTGTCTTCTCCAGCGCGCGTACGCTGCCGGGTGCATACCCATCCTCCCGCCTTACAAGCGCCACTCGCGCCAGCACGCGGTCGTCCGACTCCAGTTCATCGCCCGGCGTGCGCAGACACAGGCCGCGCGCGGCATAGGCAGGATTTTCCCGAACCACCATACCATGCGCCGAGCCGGAGGGATACATGCCCTCGTCATACAGAAGCACGCGCATGCCATGCGCCGCCGCGAAGGAAACAATGGTCTCCATGCGATCCATAAACGCATCCGAAAGATAGCGCAGAGAATCGGGAACGCCAATGCGCGGATGCAGAACCACCGCGCGAATACCCTTTGAAAGAAAATCATTCAGCTGTCTTTCAAGCTCCCTATCATTCAGATCTCCATTTAAAAACCAGAAGGGAAACGGCGAAAACTCGGCATCGGGCGCTCGAAACGCCTCCAGTATCGATTTCATGCGGAATCCTCCTTCAAACGGCTATCCGTCGTATGGTTATCATACCACATTTTTACGTACCAAGCAACCGCGTTTCCGATTCTCCTTTGAAAGCTATCCATGAATGCAGCCAAACGGCACGCGGCGCTCAACCACAAAAGCCTGCCGCAGAATTTTGCTTCTGCAGCAGGCTCTTTCGTCCAACGTCAAATTACCGTATGATTCGAGGGTGCGTCGTTTCCTTCCGTCATGCAGGCCTCAGACCGTCTCCACCGGGCGAATCGCGCGAAGAATGGCATTCAAAATGGCCGCCGTTACGACGCTGCCGCCCTTTTTGCCGCGCGCCACGATATACGCCATATCGCTGTCGCGAAGCTTCTCCTTCAGCTGTACCACGTTTGCGAAGCCGGTGGGCGCAGCCAGCACGCAAACCTCGCTGAGCGGTTCATGCTGACGGCGAACCAGCACGCGATTCAGCGCCGAGGGTGCCGAACCAATCACCAGCAGCTTTGGGCCGGGAACCGCAAGGCCGATATCGACTGCGACTTCCGCGCGCGTCGTATGGCGGATTTCCGCCAGCTGCAGCACCTCAGGCTCATCGATAAAGCATTTTACACGGGTGTTTGTACCCTCCAGTGCCGAATAGTCGATATCCGCAGTCATCAGCTGCGTATCAACGAGAATCGTGCCGCCCGCCGCCACAAGCCTCTTGATATGGGTCAATGCGGTGGGACTGAACTGCAAACTTTGCGCCAGCTGAGAATCCGAAGTATCCTTTTCGATCTGAGCAAGAATTTCGGATACCTCGTCGCTGATGTACGGTATTCCGAAGCGACGCGAGGCCGCTCCTCTTTGAGGCTGTCTTGCCATACCTTCACCTCATTCGTCCTTATCCATTAATAACACACATAAAATACTACCATCATCACTATACAGAAAGCAGATTGTTTTGTCAAGTGAAATTGTGAACATTTCCGTTGCACGGACGTTAAGTTCATTTGTTTAACACATCTTCAATCCAAATAGTCCTTAGAAGCCCTTCCTATGGGCAAGCATTCTCCACAAAAAGGCCTGTTTAAGAAG
>CAZMGO010000231.1:0-2434 GCA_964565845.1 uncultured Oscillospiraceae bacterium
ACTGTTCTCTTGCTTCTCATTCTCTGTATCGTTTTCAAGGATCCCGCCGCCCGTTCCTCGCGGACAGCTTGTTTATATTATCACTCCAAGACCCTTTTGTCAATAGGGTTTTGGAAAAAACTTATTTCTTAACATTCTCTGTGCTTACGATGTCATACTGTCTCATATACCACGTCTGGCCGTCGGTTACCATTTCAATGTCGCCGCGGGTAGTAAAGAGCATGGGCAGCTTCCAGCTTTTTACGTATTTTACGGTCTTTTCCGTATCCTTGTTTTCGCCGTTTGTGATGATGCACAGCTCGGGGTTAATCGCCTGAATCATGGCCTTCTTAGGCTGGTAGATGCCATGGTGCGGCAGCTTCACAATTTCCGCGCCGATTTCCGATTTATGCTCCTTCACCAGCCAGTCATGCACGCCGCGGCCGACGTCGGAAAGCATGATGATTGCGCGGTCGCCGAACGCCACACGGGTAATCAGCGAGTGGTGGTTGGTGTTTGAGCTTGCGTACTGGAACCACGTAATCTGATTTCCGCCGAAGGACAGGTCGGTATCCTTTTTAATGGAAATGATTTCCGTGCCGTGCGCGCGAACGGTTTTCAGTACCCGAATCTGCCGCTCGTCGTAGTCCAGCGGGAAGGCGGTGTAGAATTTGTCGATCGTGATGCCCTTTTCATATAGGTAGAGAAAGCCGTCGATATGGTCATCGTGCGGATGCGTATTCACGGCGTAGTCCAGATGCTCCACGCCCAGCGCCATGAGCCGCTGGTATACCTTCTCGCCCGCGGAATAGGTACCGCTGTCGATGAGCATGCTTTCGCCGCCGCACTGAATGAGAAAGCTGTCCTTCGCGCCGATGCCCAGCACGATCACGCGCATCGTTTCCGCATCCTCGCCGAACGGCTCGCCCGTCTCGGGCCAGCTCTGCACAAGCGCATCCGCGAATGCCGGCGCGCACAAAAGCATGAAGCACAGAACCGCCGCAAGAATTCTTCTGCACATAAATCAACACCCCCACGCCATCGTTGCGCCATTATTATAATGTACGTGAGGGCATTTTGTCAATTCTCAGACAAGCAGCGGCTGAAGCTGCTCCCCGTTCAGCGCGGCGCGCGCCGCCTGCACAAGAAGCTCGAAATGCGCCACGAGGCTCTGCGGCTTTTTTACGGGATCATCCTGCCCGAAGGGCACGAAATAGATTCCGCGCATGGCCATCAGCGCGCCGAGGTTCCTTGCGCCGATGCCCAGCCCGTCGTTGGTGGAGACGGCCAGCAGCACCGGGCGGCGGTTGCGCAGCGTGGACTTCACCGCCATCGCCACCGGCGTATCCACGATTCCGTTTGCGATTTTCGAAAGCGTGTTGCCCGTGCACGGCGCGACAATCGTCATATCCACAAGCTTTTTCGGCCCAAACGGCTCCGCCTGCTCAATCTTGGTCAGAATTTCGCGCCCGGCGATTTCGCGGAAAATTCGGCGCGCGTCCTCGGCGGAATAAAAGCGCGTGTTCAGCGCATATGCGTTTTCGGACATGATCGGAATCAGCTCTGCGCCCGTCTCGCGCAGCGCGCGCCACGCCTCGAACGCCTTTTCAAACGTGCAGAACGACCCGGTCATGGCGCAGCCGATGCGAACGCCCTTCATGCCTCATCCCCTCCGTTCCATGCGCGGATTACGGCGCGATACAGGCAGCGCGCCGCGGTTTCGGGCGCGTAGCGCCCGGGCAGTGCGCTCTCGCGGCGCGCGTTCAGGCCGAGCCGCTTCGCCGCCTCCAGATCCAGCCCATAGGGCGCGCCGGACAGGTCGAGCACCACGGCGTTCCGGGACACGCGGCTCAACTCCTCCGCCCCCAGCATGCGGTCGGGCGACGTAACGAGGATCACGCGCATTTCCGAAAGAAGCGCGCGCATGCCCTCCGGCGACGCCGCCCTCGCGCCGCGTGCCAGCGCCTGCAATCGTCCCTCCTCGCGGCGGGACACGACCGTGACGTCGGCGTTCAGCCCAACCAGCCGTTCCGTCAGCGCGCGCCCGATGCGCCCGTAGCCCACAACCATCACGCGCTCGCCCACAAGCGCAAACGGCGTGTCGCGCATCGCGGCGCACAGCGCGCCCTCGGCGGTCAGCACCGCGTTTTCGTTTACGAAGATGGGGTCGTCCAAAAGCAGGCGCACGTCATACAGGTTCTTAAGCGTTTCCGGCGGACGCACGCCCGCCAGCAGCAGAAGCGGCGCGCCCGGCTTCAGCGCCTTCAGCGCTTCCTCCGCCTCCGGCGAGAACGGATACCGGGCAATCAGACCGTCCGCCGGCGCATCCTCTCCCGCCTTGGAAACGGCGTAGCCCGCCTCCGCCAGCATCTCCGCGAGATACGAAAACCGCGCGTCCGTTTTCGCGATAGCCCACGTCATCGAATCCCTCCCTCTCGTTTCCGTCCATCCTATG
>CAZMGO010000232.1:0-2324 GCA_964565845.1 uncultured Oscillospiraceae bacterium
TCAGCCGATTTCGGCGCCGGGCTTGAATTCGCCGCCGTCCACGGTCAGCAGCTTCAGGTTGCCCTCGTCATCGGAGGCGCACAGCAGCATGCCCTCGGAGACAATGCCGCGCATCTTGCGCGGGGGCAGGTTCTTCACCAGCACCACCGTGCGTCCGGGCATATCCTCGGGATTATACCACTTCGCGATGCCGGAAAGCACCGTGCGGGTTTCGCCGCCGCCAATGTCCAGCGTGGACTTGAGCAGCTTGTCGCTCTTTTCCACCTTCTCGCAGGCGAGAATCCGCGCGGCGACCAGCTTGGTTTTAAAGAATTCGTCGATGGTCACATAGCCGTCATCCGCCTTGGGCGCCTCGGGCTTCTTTGCCTCGGGCTTCTTTTCCTCCGGCTTCGGCTCGGCCTTCGGCGCGTTCGCCTGCTTTTCGGCGGCGAGCGCCTCCAGCTCCTTCTTTACGTCCACGCGCGGGAACAGCGCCTCGCCCTTCGTGACAACCGTTCCTGCGGGCAGCGCGCCGAAGCGCTGAACGGATTCCCACGTCTTCAGCGCGTCATCCTGCACGCCCAGCTGCGCGTAAATGCGCGCGGGCGTCTCCGGCATCACGGGCGCGAGCTGCACGGCCACGCCGCGCACGGACTCCGCCAGCACGTACATGACCGTGCGAAGCCGCGGCAGACCCTCCTCGCTCTTGCCCAGCACCCACGGCTGCGTGAGGTCGATATAGCGGTTCAGTTCGCCGATCAGCCTCCAAATTTCCGTGAGCGCCAGCGAGAACTGAAGCGCGTTCATCTGCTTTTCCACCTGCGCGGGAAGCGCCTCGAACAGCTCGATGATGTGCCTGTCCACGTCCTCATACGCGCCGGGCTCGGGCACGCGGCCGCCGAAATACTTCTCGATCATCGCCACCGTGCGCGATACCAGATTGCCCAGATCGTTGCACAGGTCGCTGTTCATGCGGCTCAAAAGCGCCTCGTTGGTATAGTTGCCGTCCGCGCCGAAGGGCATCTCGCGCATCAGATAGTAGCGCAGAACGTCGGTTCCGTAGCGCTTCACGATGGGCGCGGGATACTCCACGTTGCCCTTGGATTTGCTCATCTTGTCACCGCCGAACAGAAGCCAGCCGTGTCCGAACACCTGCTTGGGCAGCGGCAGACCCAGCGCGTGCAGCATGATGGGCCAGTAGATGGTGTGGAAGCGCACGATTTCCTTGCCCAGCAGATGAATGTCCGCGGGCCAATACTTCTTATAGAGGCTGTCATCGTCCGACAGGTAGCCCAAGGCGGAAATATAGTTGCTCAGCGCGTCGATCCACACATACACCACGTGACCGGGATCGAAGTCCACCGGCACGCCCCACTTGAAGCTGGTGCGGCTGACGCACAGATCCTGAAGGCCGGGGCGCAGGAAGTTGTTGAGCATCTCATTGGCGCGCGACGGCGGCTGAATGAAGTCCGGATGGGTCTCGATGTAGTCGATAATCCAATCCTGATACTTGCTCATCTTGAAGAAATAGCATTCCTCGCGGGACAGCTCCACGGGGCGGCCGCAGTCCGGGCAGACCTTCTGACCGTCCTTCTCCTTGAGCTGCGTCACCGTCCAGAAGCTTTCGCACGGCGTGCAGTAATAGCCCTCGTACGCGCCCTTGTAAATGTCGCCCTGATCGTAGAATTTCTTGAAGATTTTCTGAACGACCTTCTCGTGCCTTTCGTCGGTGGTGCGGATGAAATCGTCATACTGAATGTTCATCAGCTTCCACAGATCCTTGGTCTCGGCGACGATTTTGTCCACAAACTGCTTCGGCGTTACGCCGGCCTCCTCGGCCTTGCGCTCGATCTTCTGACCGTGCTCGTCGGTTCCGGTGAGGAAATAGGCGTCATAGCCGGTCATCTTCTTGAAGCGGGTCATGCTGTCCGCCGCCACGGTCGTATAGGTATGACCGATGGTCATGTTGCCGGACGGATAATAGATCGGCGTCGTGATATAAAACTTCGGTTTCTCCATGAATGCATCGCTCCCTTTCATGTAAAAACGCCCCTCGCCAACGCGAGGGGCGTAGATGCTACGCGGTACCACCCTGCTTTGCCCGCCTTCGCGGGCCTTTGCGCCGACAAACATCGGCTGCGCCTGTAACGGGACGCCCCGCCGCGCGCTCACATCCGCTTGCGCGCAGAGCCTCCGAAGCCATGTTCCCGCGCGCCGCGCCGCCGGATTTCACCTGCCCCGGCTCTCTGCACGCGCAACTCTCGCGGTACTCACTCCGTCATTGCCTTTTATGCTATTATAATGCCCCGAAAGGTACCCTGTCAAGCATAATCGCCAAATTTTCC
>CAZMGO010000233.1:0-2321 GCA_964565845.1 uncultured Oscillospiraceae bacterium
CTTTTCATGCGTATGACGGCCGATGGCCTCGGGAAGCGTCGTGTCCAGCGAAAGCTGCCCATTCGCCAGATACTGCACGATGCCCGACCACACGCCCACCAGCTTGCTCAGCGACGCCACGTCAAACAGCGTATCCTCGGTCATCGGCTCCACGACGGGCGTGATGATGGCGTTTCCGTAGGCTCTCAGCGCATACAGCTCGCCGCCGCGCCCAATCGCCGCGACCGCGCCAGGAATCTGCTTTTCGCGCACCGCAGTTTCCACCTGCGTCAAAAAATCCTCAAATCGTTTTTCCATTGGTCAGCGCTCCCTTCCCTCGTTTCCAAGCTTTCCCTCCGCCCAGTGCTTCCGGCACAGGGCGACATAGCTTTCGTTTCCGCCAAGCATGATCTGCTCGCCGGCCTTGACCACGCGTCCGTTTGAAATGCGGGCGTTGCAGGTCGCCTTGCGGCCGCACCAGCAAACGGTTTTGATTTCCTCAATGGTATCCGCCCACGCCAGCAGCCAGCGGCTGCCCTCAAACAGGTTGCCCTGAAAGTCGGCGCGCAGACCGTAGCAGATCACCGGCACGTTCATTTCGTCCACGATGGTCACCAGCCGCTCTACCTGCGCGCGGGTGAGAAACTGCGCCTCGTCCACAATCAGGCAATCGTAGTCGGCGGGGTTTACGGCGTCCAGCTCCTCCACATACAGGCAGTCCGCCCGAAGTCCGCTGCGCGAGGCCACGACGCGCAGCCCGTCGCGCGTGTCCAGCCGGGGCTTCAGAATCAGCGCCCGCTGTCCGCGCTCCGTATAGTTGTATTGCACCATGATGGCGTTCGCCGTCTTCGACGAGCCCATCGCGCCGTATCGGTAGTAAAGCTTTGCCATGGGAATCTTCCCCTTCCGAATGAATTTGGAAACATCAAGGCTCGATGTATTGCTCAATGTAGCGGATTCGCGTGCCGAAGGTGAGATAATAGTTTTTCACGTAGCCCTCCGTGCCGTCCACCGAAATGCGGCTCCACGTTTCGCCTTTTTCGAGCACGTCCGCCGTTTCGCCGCGCTTGAAATAGCAGTTCAGCGCCGCGGAGGCGGAGGTTCCGCGCGCGCGAAGCTGAAGCGATTTCGCGCCGGTCAGCGTGGCCACGGGCGTGGTGGTCATGGAAAGCACGAGCCGCGTTCCCTCCGGATGGCTGTATGCTTCGGCGGCGGCCAGCGCCGCGTTCTGCGTTTGGGTATCGGCGTCTCCCGCGTCATCCAGCTCATGCGCCAGCCGGAACAGCCGCACGGCCTGCGCGAGCGTATCGGAATATTCGCCGTCCACCGCGCCGGTAAAGTAGCCGATGCGGCTCAGCGCCTCCTGAAGCGCCTGCACGGCCGGCCCCGTCATGCCCGGCTCAAGCGTGATGCGCGTGGAGGGCGGCAGGGTCTCCTGCTCCATTGCGAGAAGCAGCGCATCATTCGCCAGCCCGTTTGCCTCCTCACCCAGCGCCTCCTGCGCCGCGCCTACGGCGGCAATCGTCTGCGCGGAATACACGCCGTCGAGCGCGCCGCCGTAATAGCCATAGGCCTTCAAAAGCGACTGAAGCGCCAGAATTTCCTCCGCTTCGGACGCGCGGCTCACGCCGCCCTCGCCCCAGCCGAGAAATTCGCGGTAGCTTTCCCATGGGCCGTCCGCGGTGTAGGTGTTTACCAGCAGCCGCGCGCGCAGCTCGTCATCGCGCGTGCCGCCCGCGTAAATGCGGCACACGGTGCCGTCCGCGCAGTTTTCCGCAATCCATTTTGCGTCCTCGCTGTACAGGCGAATGCAGCCGTGCGAGGCGGCCTCGCCCAGCTGCGCCAGCGCCGTTTGATCGAGCGTGGTCAAATCCTTCGCGCTGTAGGGCAGCGAATGGAACAGAATGTCGTTGTAAATGCGCGTGGGATACTGCACATAGCAGCGGAACTTGCTGATATAATACCATTCCTTGCGATCGACCTTCTTGCGGGTGAACAGCTTGAACGTGCCCCGAGGCGTACTGTTTGACCGGCCGGTGGAGCAGATCATCTGCCGCACGATGCCGTCCTCGCTGTCGTCGTCCGCGCGGTACACGGTGACAATCTGGTTTTCAAGGTCCACGCCGATTGTATAGGCCGCCTCCGCGCGCGCGGCGCAGAGCAGCGACAGAAGGCACACAAGTGCCAGAAGCACCCTTTTCATAAAGCCTGCCTTTCATGCGTTTCGTTCGCGTTCCAGTATAGCAGATAATCGCCAAATGTTCAACGCCCGCGAAATAAAAAACCACGGCAAAAATCGATGGAAACGCCCTTCCAATTCGGGCGGGAATATGGTATACTGT
>CAZMGO010000234.1:0-2274 GCA_964565845.1 uncultured Oscillospiraceae bacterium
GCGCGGCCTCCACATCCTTGCACGCGGTGGTAATGACGAAGCCGTTGCGGTTGGCACGGATGGGCGCGTTGCCCTTGATGCAGGGCGTATAGCCCTCCGCGGCATAGGGCGTCACGGAATCATACTGCAGCTTGTCGCCGCTGTTGATGTAGGTGTAGGGCGCCCAGCCATAAAAGGTGCCGACCTTCATGGCATCCAGATTCGCATAGTACTGATCCTGCGTCTGGCTGAGGCCCTCGATGTTGATAAGACCCTCCTGTCCCCACTGATGCATGGTTTCCAGGAACAGGCGGAACTCGGGCGTGTTCACGGCGGCGACCACCTCGCCGTCCTCCACCTTGAAGAAGCAGCCGTCCTGAATGGGAAGACCGAAGGCGGCGGCGTAGTTGGTGATGTTGGCGGCGTAGTGATTGTTGCAGAAGTCCAGCGGAATCTCGTTGGTGGGGTCACCGTCTCCGTCCGCGTCTTCGTCGCGGAACGCAACCAGCACATCATGGAACTCCTCCAGCGTGGTGGGCATGTCCAGACCAAGGTTGTCCAGCCACTGGGTGTTAATCCACTGGGTGCCCTGCACCTTGTGGGTGTCCGCGCTCATGGCGCCGCTCATCAGGCCATAGATGTTTCCGTCAGGGTAGGTCAGAAATTCGCGCCAGCCGGGAACGCTGGTCTCGTACAGCTCGTAAATGTTGGGCGCGTATTCTTCAATCAGGTCGTTGAGGGGCACGAACAGGCTGGTGTTCTGCACAATCATGCTGTCGCTCATGTTGTAGCCGATGAAGAAGGCGTCTGGAAGATCTCCGGCGAGCAGCAGAGCCAGCTGCTCGGAATGGGAGCCCTCCTTCAGGGCGATCCAGTTGACGTGAACGCCGGTGGCCTCCTCGGCTGCGGCAACCCAATGCTTTTCTTCGAAGCTTTCCAGCGTGTCGTTCTGAGAGGTCGTCACGACGATGGTCAGCTCCACGGGAGCGGCTTCCGCCGACGCGGGAATGCCGATAACGAGCATCAGCATCGCAAGAAGCAGGCACGGGATCGAGGCTTTTTTCATGGGTTTTCCCACCTTTCGGTTTATTTTCAAAGGGAATGGTCTCCCTCTGAGCTCAGTTCTGCATCAGCCCTTCAGCGAGCCGATCATAACGCCCTGCACAAAGTATTTCTGCAGGAATGGGTATACGCACATTACAGGCAAAGTAGAAACCACAATAATCGCGTATTTGATGACCTGCATAATACGCCCCAGCTCCGCGGCGGATTCGGGATCGCCCACCTCAACGCCCGTGTCCGTCAAGAGCATCTGACGAAGCACCAGCTGCAGCGGGTGCTTCTGCGCATCCGTCGTATAGATCAGCGCGTTGAAATAGCTGTTCCAGTAGCCGACCGCCAGATACAGCGCAATGACCGCAATAATGGCCTTGCTCAGCGGCAGCGCAAACTGTACAAAGAAGCGCAGATTACCGCAGCCGTCAATAAAGGCAGACTCATGCAGCTCCTCCGGCAGATTCGACTGGAAAAAGGTGCGGATCAGGATAATGTTGTACACTGATACGCTGCCCAAAATAACCAGTATCGCACGGGTATTCAGCAGCCCCAGCGACTTGACCACCAGATAGCTTGGAATCAGACCGCCGGAAAAGTACATGGTGAATACATACAGCCCCATGATAAGCTTCCGTCCCGGCAGATCCCTGCGGGAAAGTGCGTAGCCGCCGGAAAGACAGGCAAACAGACCCAGCAGCGTGCCGAGGATAACGTACAGAATTGTGTTGCCGTATCCCCGCCAGATGCGCTGATCATTGAACACATATTTATACCCATCCAGATTAAAGCCCTCCGGCCACAAAAGCATTCTTCCGGAGTTGACTGCCGTCGGATGCGAGAAGCTGGCGACAATAACGAAATACACCGGATACAGACATAGGAGCACGATAACGGAAAGCACGATATAGGAAAGGACATCCGTAATTCGATCGCCTCGGGAAATTCTTTTCATACTGCCGCGCCTCCCTTACCACAGGCTGGTTTCCGAGAGCCTTCCGGAAACATAGTTGACGATGGTCAGAAACAGGAAATTGACTACATTGTTGAACAGGCCAATGGCCGCGCCATAGCTGTACTTCATGCCGGTCAGACCCTGCTTGTAGTTGTAGGTGGAAATCACCTCAGACACGGACACGTTCAGGCTGTTCTGCATCAGGAAGGCTTTTTCAAAGCCAACAGACATAATGGAGCCGCAGCGCAGGATGAGCATAATGATGATCGTGGGCATGATGGAGGGAA
>CAZMGO010000235.1:0-2271 GCA_964565845.1 uncultured Oscillospiraceae bacterium
TATGATGAGGAGTATTTCAAAAAAGTTATGCTTTCAATTCATGCGTAAGCCCTGGCCGGAAACGGAGGCGCACTTGACCGGCCAGCCGTCCCGATACAGCGTCAGCGTACAGGACGAGCGGCAGCAGCTGCCGTTCCACGTAATCAGTGCGCCCTTCTCCGTTTTCTGCGAGCTTAGACCGCAGGAGGCCGCCAGCGCGCCGGATGTAAACAGAAGCGCCGCGGCAAAAAATGCCGCCAGCCATACCTTGTACCGTTTCATTTTCATAATTTTCACTTCCTTACCGTTCTTTTGCATTTCCGGAATGCATCCCCATTTTACCCCGGCGGCACGCCCGCGTCAATCATTTTTGTTATATTGCTATATATTTCCATTTCCCCTTGCAATTCTGCGCCGAATGTTGTACAATGGTTTCAATGGAAAAAACAAGGTATGAGGTGAAAAGCATGTACAAGTTCCCGATTGGCATCATTCTGGATTCCTTCCGGAAGCCCTTCCCCGAGGCGCTGGACATCACGCGCAATCTGGGCGCGCAGGGCGTGCAGGTGTACGCCACGCGCGGCGAAATGTCTCCCGAAAACCTGACCGGCCAGAAGCGCCGCGATTTTCTAAACGCCGTAAAGGATCGCGGGCTCGTAATCTCCGCGCTGTGCGGCGACCTCGGCCATGGCTTCTACAATCCCGAGAAGAACCCCGAGCTGATTGAGCGCTCCAAGCGCATTCTGGATCTGGCGAAGGATTTGGAAACCAACGTCGTCACCACGCACATCGGCGTGGTGCCCGCAAGCGAGGATCACCCGCGCTTCCGCATTCTGCAGGATGCATGCGGCGAGCTGGCCGCCTATGCCGACAGCCTCGACGCGCATTTTGCCATCGAGACCGGCCCCGAAACCAGCCTGACGCTCAAGCACTTCCTTGACAGCCTGCATTCCACCGGCGTGGCCGTCAATCTCGACCCCGCGAACCTCGTGATGGTCACCGGCGACGATCCCGTGCAGGCCGTCTACAACCTGAAGGATTACATCGTTCACACCCACGCCAAGGACGGCGTGAAGCTGCGCGAGTCGAATCCGGAGGCCGTATACGGCCTTGTGCGCGAGGACGCGCTGGTTACCGACGCGGCATTCTTGGAGGTTCCGCTGGGCGAGGGCGGCGTGCCGTTTGACAAATATCTCGCGGCGCTGGATGACATCGGCTACAAGGGCTTCCTCACGATTGAGCGCGAGGTCGGCGACAGTCCCGAGGCGGACATCCGCAAGGCCGTCGATTTCCTGAAGGCGCGAATCGGTTAAACGCAGCCGGGAGGGCATCCGCCCTCCCGCATTCTTTTTCCAAAGGAGACCCGCATGGCTGAATTCTGGAACCCGTGGCACGGCTGCCGACGCATCAGCGAGGGCTGCGCGCACTGCTATGTGTTCGCGCTCGACCGCCTGCGCGGCGTGGAAACCGCCATTCACAAAAACGCGTCGGGCTTCTCCAAGCCGCTTTCGCGCAGGCGCAGCGGCGAATTCCGCTATCCCTCCGGAACGACCTTTCTCACCTGCTTCACGTCCGATTTCTTTCTGGAGGATGCGGACGAATGGCGCGGCGACGCCTTCCGCATCATTCGTGCCCGGTCGGACTGCACGTTTGAAATCTTCACCAAGCGCATTGAGCGCGCCCGCGCCCTGCTGCCGCTCGACTGGGGCAGCGGCTATCCGAACGTGCGGCTTTCCGTCAGTGTCGAAAATCAGCGCCGCGCAGACGAGCGCATCCCGCTCTTGCTGGACTTTCCCGCCGCCGCGCGCGGCGTCGCAGCCTCCCCGCTTCTGGAGGCGCTTCATCTGGAGCGCTATCTCGCCTCCGGGCAAATTCAATGGGTCTCCGCGGGCGGCGAAGCCTATGAGGGCGCGCGCCCATGCGATTTCGAATGGATTCTCTCCCTGCGCCGCCAATGCGAAGCCGCCGGGGTCTCCTTCACCTTTCACCAAACCGGGGCAAATTTCAAAAAGGATGGAAAAACCTATCTTCTCCCGTCCCATCGCCTGCAGCTTGCGCAGGCGCGAAAAGCAAACGTCGACTATCGCCCGTAATCCTACTCCTTGCCGAGCCATTTTCTGTGCTGCGTGCGCAGCTCGCCGGGCGTCTGACCGGTGATTCGCTTAAACTGCCGGATGAACGAGCTCGTATCCCCGAAGCCGCACTGCTCAGCGATGGTATAAAGCGTATCATCGCAATTCAAAAGCAGCTTCCGCGCGTTTTCAATGCGCACGCGCACCAGAAACTGATAGG
>CAZMGO010000236.1:0-2224 GCA_964565845.1 uncultured Oscillospiraceae bacterium
TTGCGCACGGGCAGCTGCCCGGCGCGCTGGAGCTGGCGTTTGTGGGCGACAGCGTATATGACCTGTATGTCCGCTCCCATTTGGTGGCGGCAGGCGGCGGACACATGCGCGAGGTGCATCTGGCAGCAGTGCGATATGTGAATGCGCACGCGCAGTCGCAGGCACTTGCGCGCGTGGAGCCGCTTCTGACCGAGGAGGAGGCGGGTGTCGTGCGGCGCGCGAGAAACGCCCGCCAAACCCCCACGAAGAATGCCGATGCGCGGGAATACCATCGTGCGACGGCGTTGGAGGCGCTGATTGGCTATCTGTATCTGACGGAGCAGCGCGGCCGCATGGAGGAGCTTCTGGGAATTTGCATGCAGACGGAGGGACAGGAGTAGCGATGCCATACGATCGTTTTTCAGGCGGCGAGGAGCGCCGCGGATACCATGGCAATCACAACGGCAGGCGGCCGGATGGCGGCCCGTCTGGCTGGACGGGAACGGCGCAGCGCAACTACGGCGCGTCCCGCCGGATGACGGTTGATCCGAAGAAGCGAATGGGCGAGGAGGCGCTTCCGCGCGAGCGGGAGAGCGAGGCACCCGAGAACCTGCTTGTGGGACGCAATCCCATAAGGGAGGCGCTGCGCGCGGGGAGACCGCTTGAGAAGCTGCTGGTGATGAAGGGCGACCTTTCCGGTGCGGCGCGCGATATTGTGCGCATGGCACGGGATGCGGGCGTTGTTGTGCAGGAGGTTGAGCGCGCAAGGCTCGATCAGGTATACCCCAATCATCAGGGGCTGCTGGCGTATGCCTCCAGTGCGTCCTACAGCACGCTGGACGAGATTTTTGCCTGCGCCGAGGAGCGGGGGGAGGCGCCGTTTCTCATCCTGTTGGACGGCGTTACCGACCCGCACAATCTGGGCGCGATCATCCGCTCGGCGGAATGCGCGGGCGCGCACGGCGTCGTGATTCCCGAGCGGCGCAGCGCAGGCCTGAACCCGGCATGCGTGAAGGCGGCGGCAGGTGCGGTGGAATATATGAAGGTGGCGCGCGTGAGCAATCTATGCCGCGCCATTGAGGAAATCAAGGAACGCGGCGTGTGGGTGTATGCGGCGGATATGGACGGCGAAAGCGTCTATGAGGCAGATCTGACCGGCGCAGTCGCCATCGTCATCGGCGCCGAGGGAGAGGGCGTTTCCCAGCTGGTGCTGAAAAATTGCGACAAGACGCTGTCGATTCCCATGAAGGGACACATCAACTCGCTGAACGCATCGGTAGCAGCCGGAATCATGCTGTTTCAGGCATCGAGGGCGCGAAACGGCTGAGGACGGGAAGAAACAAAGGCGCGGAGGAATGCGATGTACGAGAAATTCGAAAGCATGACGGATGAGGAGCTCGTCCGTCTGGCGCAGGAAGGCGACAACAATGAGGCGCTGGAGTATTTGCTGAACAAATACAAAAATTTTGTGCGCTCCAAGGCGCGCAGCTATTTTCTGATTGGCGCCGACCACGAGGACATCGTGCAGGAGGGAATGATCGGCCTGTATAAGGCCATTCGCGATTACCGAACGGACAAGCAGGCCTCCTTCCGCGCGTTTGCCGAGCTGTGCATCACGCGTCAGATCATCACCGCCATCAAGACCGCGACGCGCCAAAAGCATATCCCGCTCAATAGCTATGTGTCGCTCAATAAGCCCATTTACGATGAGGAAAGCGACCGGACGCTGTTGGACGTAATTACCGAGGACAGCTTCTCCAACCCCGAATCGATGATTATCTCCAAGGAGGACGTCGGCGCCATCAAGGGGAAAATTGGTTCGCTTTTGTCGGAGCTTGAGCTGGACGTGCTTATCAACTATATGGAGGGAAAGAGCTATCAGGAAATCAGCGCCGAGACGGGTCGGCATTTGAAGAGCATCGACAACGCGCTTCAGCGCGTGAAACGGAAGCTGCAGCGGTATCTGGACGAAAAGTAAAGGGATTATTGAGAAAATAACACATATTTGACGGTCGGATACGCAGAATACCCGTTGACAAATGTTGACGCTTTTAGTAAAATGAATATCGATTAGGCATGGGTTCGCGGGTGTAGCTCAATGGCAGAGCTCCAGCTTCCCAAGCTGATCACGTGGGTTCGATTCCCATCACCCGCTCCACAAAAACTAAGATCATTTGGGAGGACTGACGAAAATGGGCAAGGCAAAATTTGAGCGCAATAAGCCGCACGTAAACATCGGCACGAT
>CAZMGO010000237.1:0-2207 GCA_964565845.1 uncultured Oscillospiraceae bacterium
GCCGTAGGCCTTATCGCCCACGCTGCGCGTGGAAGCGCTCAGGATGCTGGCCGCGATGCCGCAGCGAATGGCCATCTTCGCCAGCAGCGGCTCCCTTGCGGAGACGGCGCCATTAAAGATGATGCGCACGCGCTGGCCATGCCGGTCGGAAATCACGCTGTCCGCCATTTCCGGATAGACCAGATTGCGGGTCGCCTCGGCGCGGGGATTGGAGAACACCTGCGAAACCTCGCCCTCCTCCACAACCTCGCCGTGCTCCAGCACCGCCACCCGGTTGCAGATTTCCTGCACCACGCTGATCTGATGGGTGATGATGATCACCGTGATGCCCAGCTCGCGGTTGATGTCCCGAATCAGCCCCAGAATGGCGTGCGTCGTCTTGGGATCCAGCGCGCTGGTGGCCTCGTCGCACAGCAGCACCTGCGGGTTCGTGGCCAGTGCACGGGCGATGGCCACGCGCTGCTGCTGTCCGCCGGAAAGCTGCGCGGGGTAGGCATTGGCTTTGTCCGGAAGGCCAACCACGGTCAGCAGCTCCCTGGCTCGCTTCTCCGCCTCGGCCTTTTTCACGCCGGAGAGACGCATGGGAAGCATGACGTTCTTCAGGCACGTGCGCTGCATCAGCAGGTTGAAGCCCTGAAAGATCATCGTAATGCGATGACGAACGTCCCGAAGCTCCTTTTTGGTCATCGTGCCCAGATTCTGACCGTCCAGCAGCACCGTGCCGTCCGTGGGATGCTCCAGCATGTTGATGCAGCGCACCAGCGTAGACTTGCCCGCGCCGCTCATGCCGATGATGCCGTACACGTCGCCGTCATGAATGGTCAGATTCACGTGCCTCAGCGCGTCCATGGGGCCGTCGGTCGTGATGAAGGTTTTCGTCAGGTTCTTTAGCTCGATCATTGGTATTCCTCCCGGAGACGCACGAACACACCGGCCGCGGTAAAACGGCCGGTGTGTCCATGCGGCTGCTTACTTGACGGTCAGCGCGGTCAGGTCGGCCTGCTTGCCGCCGTACAGGCCCATGGGCTCCACGTGGAGCACGGCCACCGTCACCAGATGAGTGCCGTTTTCCTCGTTGAAATTCTGCTGATAGGGATCATGCGCGAAGTAGTTCGCCAGCGCCTCGCCGCTTTCCACAACCTCGTTGGGAATGATGTAGTCGGTGAACTCGATCACGTTCAGGGTGATGTTCTTCTCGGCCAGAATCTCGGCGGCTACGGCCAGAATCTGGGCGTGCGGGGTGGGAGAGGCGGCCACGGTGATGGTCTTGCCGGACAGCGCGTCGTAGTCCACGGCCGCGTCGAAGCCGTTGGTAGGCTCGGCTACCACGGAGATGGCCGCGCCGGCGTAGGTCTCGTTGATGTAGTCGGCAACCTTCTGGCTGGTCAGCGCGGCAACCAGTGCCTTGACCTCGGGCAGCTCCTCGCTGCCCTCCTTCACGGACAGCACGTTGCCATAGGGAGAATCGGCGTTTTCAATCAGCAGCGACTGCTCCACGGGGTTCAGACCCGCGTCCAGCGCGTAGTTGTTGTTGATGATGGCGTAATCAACATCCGCCAGCACGTTGGGAACCATGGCGGCCTCTACCTCGACGAACTCAAGGTTCAGCGGATTTTCCACGATGTCCGCGGCGGTCGCGGTGATGCCGGCGTCCTCACTCAGCTTGATAATGCCGTTGGACTGCAGAAGCAGCAGGGCGCGGCCCTCGTTCGTTGCATCATTCGGAACGGCGATCTGGATGGAATCCGCCAGAGCTGCGGTGGAGCACAGAACCAAGATTGCAATCAGAACAGCGGAAAGAACCTTTTTCATACTCATTTTCTCCTTTTCAATCGGGTGGTTTTTATTGGAAATGTGAAATGCAGCGGTGCGCCTCACATTCGCCGGCTTTCCCGATTGACCGTCGCCGGATACCTTGCAGCCGTCTTCATGGGGACAGCCTCCTTTCGCCTGAGTGCGGATAAACAAAAGAGGGAGCCTTCGATGAAGCTCCCTCTTCCTATTGGATGCAGCCGTATCGGAATACGTTCACCCTTTATGCGGAAAGCCCATCGAAGCAGACACAGCAACGCATGCACATGCGGCACATGTACATCATCATGGACAGCATCGCGTTGGTCTTCTTCATGTGAGCCATTTCCTTTCCTCAAGCGTTGGCAGCATCGTATCATAAATCGCGTCATCTGTCAACGGCTTTTCCGCACAAA
>CAZMGO010000238.1:0-2196 GCA_964565845.1 uncultured Oscillospiraceae bacterium
TTAGTTTTTCTTCGCCTTCGCCCAGCTATCCTTCAGCGCAACCACGCGGTTGAACACAGGCTTGTCGGGCGTAGAATCCGGATCCTTGCAGAAATAGCCCATGCGCAGGAACTGGAAGCGGTCGCCCACGCTCGATTCGGCAATCGCAGGCTCAACCAAACAGCCGGTAAGCGTAGTCAGGCTGTCGGGATTCAGAAGCTCGATAAAGTCCTTCGGCGCGGCGGTCTCGGCCTCGTCGGCGTCCTCCGTCTCGGTCTCCTCGGCGGCGGCCTCGTCCTTCAAAATCGGCTCATACAGGCGCGCCTCGGCGGGAATGGCGTCCATGTCGCTCAGCCAGTGCAGCGTGCCCTTGACCTTGCGGTTCGCGCCCTCGCTGCCGGACTTGGAATCGAGATCGACCGTGCAGATCAGCTCGACGACATTGCCGTTCTCGTCCGTCTTCGCCTCGTCGCAGCGGATGATATACGCACCCTTCAGGCGCACCTCGCGGCCGGGCGCAAGGCGGAAGAACTTCTTGGGCGGGTCAAGCATAAAGTCCTCCTGCTCGATAAAGCAGGTTTTGGTAAAATGCAGCCTGCGCGTACCCATTTCGGGATGATCGGGATGATTTTCAAGCTCGATCTCCTCCACCCTGCCCTCGTCCCAGTTGGAGAAGGTAATCTTGAGCGGATGAAGCACGGCCATTGCGCGCGGCGCGGTGTTGCCCAGCGCCTCACGGACACAGGCCTCCAGCAGCGCGCCGTCCACGGTGGAATCCGCCTTGGCCACGCCGACGCGGGCAAGGAAGTCGTGAATCGCCTCCACCGGATAGCCCCTTCGGCGCATGCCGACCAGTGTGGGCATGCGGGGATCGTCCCAGCCTGCCACGTAGCCTTCCTCCACCAGCCGGCGGAGGTAGCGCTTGGACATGACGGTGCGCGTGATGTTCAGGCGCGCAAATTCGATCTGGCGGGGCGGCTGCTCAAAGTCGGCATGCTGCACCATCCAGTCATACAGCGGGCGATGGATTTCGTATTCCAGCGAGCACAGCGAGTGCGTGATGCCCTCGATGGCGTCCTGAATCGGGTGCTGGAAGTCGTACATCGGGTAAATGCACCAGTCGTCGCCGGTACGGTGATGATGGCAGCGCTTGATGCGGTACATCGTCGGGTCGCGCATCAGCACGTTCGGCGAGGCCATGTCAATCTTCGCGCGCAGCACGCGGCTGCCGTCCGGGAATTCGCCGTTCTTCATGCGCTCGAACAGGTCAAGGTTCTCCTCCACGCCGCGGTCGCGGTACGGGCTGTTCACGCCCGGCTCGGTGAGCGTGCCGCGGTTTTTGCGCATTTCCTCGGGCGACTGATCGTCCACGTAGGCAAGACCCTTTTTAATCATGCCGCAGGCAATTTCATACAGGCGCGGGAAGAAATCGCTGGCAAAATGCAGCTCCGCCCAGTGAAAGCCCAGCCATTCGATGTCGCGCTGAATGCCCTCCACAAATACGGTATCTTCCTTGGCGGGATTGGTGTCGTCGAAGCGAAGGTTGCAGGTGCCGCCGTATTTTTTTGCAATGCCAAAATCAATGCACAGCGCCTTTACGTGGCCGATATGCAGATACCCGTTCGGCTCCGGCGGAAAGCGGGTTTTCACGTGGTCAAAGCGTCCCTGCCGAAGATCCTCCTCGATATAGTCTTCGATGAAGTTCGCTGCGCGCTTTTCGCCCATTTCCATGGCTGGACTCCTCCTTCTATGTGAATGTACAGGTATAACGAGCCGGAACGCAAGGCAGCCGCGGCTGCATTGCGTCAGGCCGGAAAGCAGGGGTTTTATTGAAATTTACCGACTGAATTATACCATTTAACGGCCTCGCTTACGCAAGGTTTTTTGTTAATTCTTACTCGCTCCTTGAATGGTTATCATCACGTACTCGCTGTGTCCCGCCGTGCGGAAGGTAAACTTCCAGCCGCCGACGCCGGAGGACACGATGGCGGTCATGCCGCCGAGGATCTCTCGTCCGTATTCCACCTCATTGACGCGAAGCAGCCGGGCAATCCAATTCATGGGCCAAATCTGGCCGTTATGGGTATGACCGGAGACGTGCAGGCCGCAGCCCGCGTCGGCACAGGCCTGCAGCTCGGCGGGCTGGTGGTCGATCATGAGAATGAAATCCTCGTCCGGGTCGGCGTCCCGAAGAATTTCCGCTGCGGAGAGTCTGTC
>CAZMGO010000239.1:0-2192 GCA_964565845.1 uncultured Oscillospiraceae bacterium
AGGACGATGACGGCGTAAACCGTGCCTACGGCCTGACGCTCAGCTGCATGATGGTCGTCGCCCTGATTTTCATGACGCTCGCCGTCGCCTTCCCGGGCACGGTTATGCGCATTTACACGGATAAACCGGTCATTCAAAAGCCCGGCGAGGAATACCTTGCCATCGTCGGCTTCGCCTATCCGCTTCAGATTTTCTCCATGGCGATGTGCGCGCTTTTGCGTTCGACGCGACGCGTGCGCATTCCGATGTTCGGCGCGATTGCGTCCGTGGCGACAAACGCGTTTTTGAACTGGGTGCTGATTCACGGAAAGCTCGGCTTTCCGGAAATGGGCGTCCGCGGCGCGGCGCTGGCAACGGTCATTTCGGCAGCCGTGAACGTGCTTACGATTCTCATTTTGTCCGGAGCCGTAAAGCATCCCTATCTTTTCAAGCTGCGCCGTCATTTCAATTGGAATCGCACAGCTGTGAAGTCGTATTTCCACAAGTGCTTCCCAATTCTTATGAACGAAATTCTGATCGGCGTGGGCAACATGGTCATCAATATGGTGCTCGGTCGACAGAGCGAGCAGGCGATTGCCGCTACGGCTGTATTCCGCACGCTGGAGGGACTCGTTATCGGCTTCTTTTCCGGTTTTTCCAATGCGTCTGCCGTGCTTGTTGGCAACGGAATCGGCGCGGGCAAGCTGGATGAGGCCTACGAACGCGCATGGCGGTTGGTATATCTCTGCGGAGGCTTCATACTGGCGGTATGCCTTCTTCTGTTGGCCGTGAACACGCCGATTCTGAAGGCCATGAGCCTTTCCGGCGAATCCCTGTCCATCGGAACCGGCATGCTGATCGTGTATTGCGTTGCGGCGACGGTACGCATGTGCAACTGGACGCAGAACGATACCTTCCGTGCCGCAGGAGACGCCGCATATGGCACGATTCTCGAAATCGTGTTCATGTATGTCATGGTTCTGCCGTTGGTGTATCTGACCGGCCGCGTATGGCATTCGCCGTTCCTGCTCATTTTCGCCTGCTGCTATATCGACGAGCCAATTCGCTTTGTGCTGATGCACCGGCATCTGTATTCGGGAAAATGGATTAAGCCCGTCACTCCGCAGGGACAAGCGGCGCTGCCCGCGTTCCGTGAGAAGCACGCTCATCACAAAAGAGTGTCCTGATCCTCGATCGCCGGGCCGGTGAGGCGACCTGAAACAAAGCAGTCCGGCGCATGGTCGTTCACCATGCCCACTGCCTGCATGAAGCTGTATACGACGATGGGCCCCATGAAGCAAAAGCCCTCGTTCTTGAACGCCGCGCTGATCCGCTCGGACAGCGCGGTTTTCGCTGCCGGTCTGACGGCATGAGCGAGATAACGCACGGTTTGCCCTTCGGTAAACGACCAGAACCAGCGATCAAAGGCGCCCTCGTGCGCCTGAATGCGGATGAAGCCGCGCGCATTGCGAACCATCCCCGAAAGCTTGCGCGCGGAATGAATGATTCCGGGAGCCTGCATCAGCGCGGCAAGCCGTTCCTCCGAATAGGCAGCAATCGCGGCAGGCTCAAAATTGTCAAAGGCGGCGCGCATGGCCTCCCGCTTTGCAAGCACGGTTGCCCACGAAAGGCCGCACTGCATCATTTCAAGCGTCAGAAGTTCAAAAAGTTCCCGATCGTCATGGCATTGACGAACGCCCCATTCCTCGTCGTGATAGCGAAGCATTTCGGGGCTGGACAGGCACCATGGACAGCGTTTTTCTTCCTTCATTTTCGGCTCCTTTTTCGTCCGCGGCTCTTGCCTTTTGCCGCGGCGGGCGGTATAATACTTTCGATTTGGAGGGATACCGATGAGCGACAAGCGCATGTGTGTACTGGACGAAACCAAGGCGTGCGACAATTGCGGCGAATGCGATCGCTGCGATTTGGATCCGAGCAAGCTCTGCGACAACTGCATGAAGTGTCTGAAATCGGACGGTGCGGAATACCGCGCCATTCATATCGACGGCGTGGAGATTGACGACGCCGATAAGGTCGAGCTTCCGGAATAGCCCCGTCGAGGACGCGCCGCGCTTCCCTTCCGTAAACGGTGAAACGGAGGGCGGCGCGGCTTTTTTGCATCACAGGCGCTTTCCCGCGCGGCGTGCCTGCCGGTTTTAAACGACAAAGCTGCGATTGTTTACTGATCTTCATATTGCATAGGAACATATGGA
>CAZMGO010000240.1:0-1903 GCA_964565845.1 uncultured Oscillospiraceae bacterium
GCGTCCTCCGGCTCGTCGCTCAGAAAGGCCTCGTCGCTGGTCATGGCGATGCGTTTTTTTCGGGAGAATAGCTTGCTGAAGAGCTTGATTGCCATAGTTGCGTTCTCCTTTGTATCGATTTTCGGTTACAGCCGAACCGCCGCGCCCGCGGGAACGTGAACGACCGCGCCGTCGCGCAGCGCCCATACGTCCGTCGCCGTGGGATTCTGCACCATGGTGCCGTCCACCGAAAGGCGCAGCGCGCGGAAGGCCTGAACGTAATCGTAGATTTCGATGTTTGTGGCATACCACACGTCGTCCCTGTGACCGACGGTCTTCAGGAAGCGCTCAATCACGTGCCAGTTGTCGTGTCCCTCGAATTCATAGGCATGTCCCCACAGGTAGAACAGCCACGGCTCGCGGTTCGGCACGTCGCGCGTGAACCGTTCGGCCAGCTCGTTCAGCGCCGGGTTGTCGTGGTGACAGGTTGAGGCCAGCCGCAGCCAGTCCGCGGGTACGTCAAAGCGCAGGCTGGCGGCGGTGGTGCGGCTGTAGGCAATGCCCGCAAGGCGCAGAAGCTCCGCCACGTCATCCGACAGCGTGCCATACGGATAGGCCATGCCGCGAACGATGCGTCCAAATTCCTTTTCCAGCCTCGCGCGGTCGGAAATGACCTCCATCATGGCCGTCGCCGTGGGCACCGCCTCAAGGAACGCGTGCGTGGACGCATGCACGGCCACCTCAAGGTCGTCTCCGGCATAGGCCGCAAGGCACTGCTTTTCCGTCATACGGCGATGCACCTGCCCCGCAGGATACACGCTCCCCTCCGGCGCATACAGGCCGGAATTCAGGTTGAACGTGCCCTTGACGCCGTTTTCGCGCATGATCCGAATCAGCCGAACGTCCTGCTCCACGCCGTCGTCATAGCTCATCGTAAAGGCCTTGCCAAGGCCGCCGGGAAACCGCATGCGAAAATGATTCATATTTCTTTCCTCCGTATTATCCCTCGTTTACCGTGCCCGCGCGCTGCGCATCAGTCGCGGCGGCGACGGCCTCCCGCAAGGGCAATCAGCCGCAGAAGCTGCAAAATCGCCATCAGCGCGGACGCCACATAGGTCAGCGCCGCAGCGGACAGCACGCTGCGCGCGCCGGGAAGCTCACTGCGCGCCAAGTATCCGCCGCTCTCAAGCAGCGTCAGCGCGCGGCGGGACGCATTCAGCTCCACCGGCAGAGTGACCAACGTAAACGCGACCATGGCCGCATACAGCGCAATGCCGATGTACACCAGCGGGCGAAAATTGAGAAGCATTCCGACAAGGAACAGCGGCCATGCCGCCTGCGAGCCGATTCCGGCCGTGTGAACGCACGCCGTGCGCAGCCGAAGCGGCACGTACGCATCGGCCTCCTGCATGGCATGTCCGGCCTCGTGCGCCGCCACACCCAGCGCGGAAACGTTCGCGCCGTCCATCGTTTCCGGCGACAGCCGAAGCACTCTCGCCCGCGGGTCGTAATGGTCGCTCAAATGCCCGGATACGCGCTCGATGCGCACGTCCTGCAGCCCCGCATCGTCCAAGAGCCTGCGCGCCGCCTCTCCGCCGGTCATCCCGGACACGGTGGGCAGCTCTTGATAGCGCTCAAAGCGGCGGTACACCAGCACCTGCGCCAGCATCGACAGCGCCAGCGCGCCGAGAATCAGAAGATACAGCGTGCCCTCATCCATAGACGTACCCTCCCGTTTCCGAAGCTTCCCTATATAGTATACCACACCCTGCCCGCGTTGTCACCCGTTTTTGCGTTCTTCGGCGCGTGGGACTTTGCGAACCGGCTCTCGCCCCTTCGCGATTCGGCGCAGGCGCAGCGGCACGGCAAGCCAGAGCACCGACGCCGCAAGGGCTGCCAGCGCCGCCGACCGCCGCCAATGCCG
>CAZMGO010000241.1:0-1786 GCA_964565845.1 uncultured Oscillospiraceae bacterium
TATTCACGCCCATCGACGCAGGCATTGCCGTTGAAAACCTCGCGCTGGCCGCGCATGATCTGGGGCTTGGCAGCGTCATACTGGGCATGCCCCGCGAGGCATTTACCGGAGAGCGCGCAGCCTATTGGTATGAAACGCTTCACGCGCCCGCAGGCAGCGAATTTGCCGTTGCCATCGGCATCGGTCACCCCGCCGCAGGCAAGGACGCGCATCCGGTGCGCGAGGGACTTGTCACCGTTTTATAAACGAACACAGAAGGGATGGTTCATTCATGATCGAATACCGCTTTGCCGCGCCGGAGCACCGTGCCGACATCATCGACTTCATCAATTACGTATTCTCCCAGACCACGGTTCCCCACGATTTTAAAACGCTGATTCCGAAGGTCTACGCCGACGGACGCGGCTATGACACCATTCACGCCATCGTGCTGGATGACGGCCGAGTGAAGGGCGTTGTGGGACAGTATCCGATTCACGCCTCCTTCGGCGGCGCACCGCTGGAAATCGGCTATATCGGCTCCGTATCCACGCATCCCTACGCGCGCGGCAGCGGCTACATGATTAAGCTGATGGAAATGCAGGCCGCACACGCAAAGGAAGCCGGCATCGACGTCATGCTGCTGGGCGGTCTGCGTCAGCGCTATGAATACTACGGCTACAGCCCCGTGGGCTGCCAGTATACCTATCGCGTCGTCGCCGCAAACGTTCGCCACGCGCTTAAAGGCGTCGATGCGGCTGTGATTCACTGGAAGCGCTTCGCGGACGCAGCCGAGACGGAGATTGACGAGGCGTACCGCCTGTATCAGCAGCAGCCCATCACCGGCGCGCGCAGCCGCGAGGATTTCGAGCTGATCCTGCGCACGTGGCGCGCGGAGCCGTATCTGCTTCTGCGCGGAACGGAGGTTGTGGGCTACATGGTCATGAGCGATGTGGATTCTGTATCCGAGCTGATCGTGTCCGATATGAGCCTTGTCCCCGCGCTGATCAAGGGCTGGTTTGCCGCAAACGGTCTCAAGCGGATGAGCTTCGCCGCGCCCACGATCGACACGGCATTGAACCGCGTTCTTGCCGCGTTTGCAGAAGGCTATCAGATGAGCAACTGCACACAGGCGCGCATCGTAAATCTCGCAAACGTGCTTCGCGCATGCCTGACGCTGAAAATGCGCACGGGCACGCTTTCCGACGGCGAAATTACTTTGCAAATGGATGACGAAACGCCCGTGCTCGCGCGCGTGAAGGACGGCTTTCTCACCGTGCAGGAAGCAGACACCGCACCCGACATTCACCTGCCCCGGCTGGAAATGCAGCAGCTGCTCTTCGCATCCAACCGCTTTGCCGCGCCCGACGTCGCCTGTCCCGTGGACTGGTTCCCGCTGCCGCTGTTCCTCTACGGCGCAGATCATTTCTGATTTGCAGGCTCCGAAACCGGGCGGCTAAAGCCTTGCGGTTAAGCAAACCCTCTTCTGTACGGCGTGCGGTATGCCGCCGGATACGGCCTGCACCACCCTTGAAATTTCTAAGACCGAGCCGGAAGGACGCATTTTCATCCTTCCGGCTCGGTCTTTTATTCCGGAGGCCTGACACGGAACCGTAGGCTCCCCGCGAATGCGTTTCCCCGCATGCGCCGACATAAAAGCAGCCGCCGCACCGATACGGAGCGACGGCTGCACTTTGCCTTTACGAAAGCACCGAAACGGCGTCAGCGATCGTCTTCTCGAGCGCCTCTCGACCGTATTTGTCAACCTCTGCCTTATTTTTCTCGCCATGAGTCAGGCAGCCGGCGC
>CAZMGO010000242.1:0-1733 GCA_964565845.1 uncultured Oscillospiraceae bacterium
GCACCCTGCCCAACGCGGTTGTCAACAGCAAAAAGCCGCTGCGCATGGTGATTACAATCGACGGAAACGAGCTCACCTACAACATCCGCAAATGACGCATATCGTTTGCCGACATAGCACACAGACGTCAACCAACGGGGCGGCGTCTGTGTTTTCTATGACCGGCTTTTTCGCTGCATGTGGGCGATGCGGAGGAGACTGCGCTTCGATCCCTTCCGAGCCGCATCCGACTTTACCGGTCGGAATCCTCCGCCGGGGTTTGGGTTTTGTAGGTCTCCACGATGAACCGCGGGCGGCGCTTGACCTCCATGTAGATTTTGCCGATGTATTCGCCGATCATGCCCAGCGCCATCAGCTGCACGCCGCCGATGAGCCAGATGGAGAGCATGGTGCTCGTCCAGCCCGCGACGGCATGCCCGGCGATATGGGAAATCAGGGCATACAGCGCGGCGACGATGGCCGCGGCGGCAAACACGAAGCCCACCACCGCCACCATGCGAATGGGCTTGATGGAGAACGACGTTATGCCCTGCACGGCGAAGGCCAGCATCTTCTTGAGCGGGTACTTGCTTTCGCCCGCCAGCCGTTCGCCGCGCTCATAGGAAACCCTTGCGGTTTTGAAGCCCAGCGTGGGCACCATGCCGCGCAGGAACAGGTTGACCTCGGTGTATTTCAGAAGCTCGTTCAGCGCGCGGCGGGATAAAAGCCGGTAGTCCGCGTGGTTGAACACCGTCTCCACGCCCATCCTTGCCATGCCCTTATAGAACGTCTCGGCGGTAAAGCGCTTGAAGAACGTATCCTTCTCGCGCCGGCTGCGCACGCCGTACACGATGTCCGCGCCCGCGTAGTATTCCTTCAGGAAGCCACGCATGGCGTTTATGTCGTCCTGCAAATCGGCGTCGATGGAAACCAGCGCGTCGCATTTGTCCGCCGCCTCGGTCATGCCCGCCCACAGCGCGTTCTGGTGCCCGGCGTTGTGCGCCAGCTTCAGCCCCTCGAAGCGCTCGCTTTCGTCGCACAGCGCGTCAATCAGCGCCCATGTGCGGTCGCGGCTGCCGTCGTCCACCCATAGGATGCGGCTATCCGGCGCAATTTCGCCCTCCGCAATCAGCGCGTCCAGAAACGCGCCCAGCCGCTTTGACGTTTCCGGCAGCACGGCCTCCTCATTATAGCAGGGTACGACCACGTATAACCGCGCAGGCTTGCTTGTCATACTTCTCTCCTTTCACTGCTTCAGCACCACGCTGCCCGCCCCGAGCAGCGCCTCCAGTCCCCTCCGGTCGAAATCCGCGCCCACCCACAGGCTGCCGGGCGCGAGGAAGGTTTTCTTCTCGTCGATGAAATAGAAATACACGCGCATGTCTCCCGGCGTGGTTTCGAGGATGAACGAAACCGCGTCCAGCTGCGCCCGCTGCATGCGCAGATACAGCTTTGCCGAAGGTGCCGCCTTTACGGCGGGCGCGGGCTTCGGCATGGACGCAAGCTCGCGGTCGGTGCGCATCGGCGTCACGGCATCCAAAATCAGCTTGGGACGCTCATCCTCCCGCGCCGACAGCCGGCCGGACAATATCGCCACCGTGCCGGCCTCCAGCTGGCTCGAAAGCCGCTCGTACACCTTCGGGAACGCGAGCACCTCGGTGGAGCCGTACAAATCCTCCAGCGTCAGAATCGCCATCATGCCGCCCGCCTTCGTGGCCTTGGCGCGCTTTTCGGTGATGATGCCGCCCATTTTC
>CAZMGO010000243.1:0-1593 GCA_964565845.1 uncultured Oscillospiraceae bacterium
ATTGCATGAAAATGAGGGACGATAGATGAGTGTGATTACAATTGTCGGCGCCGGGCAGATGGGCTCGGCCATGAGCTTCCCGGCGCGTACGAACGGTCACGAGGTGCGCATTGTCGGTACGCCGCTGGACCGCGAAATCATCGAACGCCTGAAGGTGGACGGGTATCACCTGAACCTGAAGCGCACGCTTCCGGAGGGCGTGAAATTTTATCCGTTTGAGGAAATGAGCGAGGCGCTGAAGGGCGCAGACCTGATGATCGGCGGCGTGAGCAGCTTCGGAGTGGACTGGTTTTCGGAAAATGTGCTGCCGGTGATTCCGGAGACGCTGCCCGTGCTCAGCATCACCAAGGGGCTTGTGAATCTTCCGGACGGCACGCTGATTTCCTATCCGGAGCTATATCGCAGAAGGCTGCCGAACCGCAGGCTGTCGCTGAACGCCGTGGGCGGCCCCTGCACGGCCTACGAGCTGGCAGATCGCGATCCCACGACGGTATGCTTCTGCGGAGACGATATGGCGCTTCTGAAGAAGCTGCGCGAAATGTTCCGCACCGATTACTATCATATCAGCGTATCGACGGACGTGATGGGTCTGGAATGCGCGGTGGCGCTGAAGAACGCTTATGCGCTGGGCGTGACGCTGGCTGTTGGCATGGCGGAGAAGCGCGAGGGCGTGGAGGGCAAGCTGCATTACAATTCGCAGGCGGCGCTGTTCGGGCAGGGTGTAAAGGAAATGCGGCGCATTTTGAAGGCGGTTGGCGTTTCGGATGACAACATCATCTTTGGCGCGGGCGACCTGTATGTGACCGTATATGGCGGACGCACGCGAATGATGGGCACGCTGCTTGGGCGCGGCATGACGTTTGAGGCGGCGAAGGAAGCGCTGAAGGGCGTGACGCTGGAGTCGATTGTCATCGCCTCGCGAGCGGCGCAGGCAATTCGCGCGCGCATCGAGAGGGGAGAGCTGGACGCTGCGGATTTCCCGCTGCTTCTGCATTGCGACGACGTTATTAACCATGGCAAGCCGGCCGCAGAGATTCCGTGGCGCGCGTTTGAAGAGGAATATACGAAATAAAACAAGCCGGCGGAGATTGGAGCGGTCTTCGCTGGCTTGCTGTCAATGAGCGCGCACTCTACAGGAACAGGTTGAGCGCAATCAGCAGGAGCGCGCCGGGAATGCCGAGAAAGCCGACGGACAGCGCGGTAAACGGGTTGACATGAACGGACTGATGCGTGAGCGGCGTCAGCAGGTTAAAGGCGGCGAGGATCAGCGCACCGGCGACGCCGCTGAGGAGAAGCCGCCAGAAAAAACGTCCGGGGACGATTAGAAGACGTCCGACCAGCGCAATCAACAGCAAGCCCAATAGAAAACACACGACAAGCGCCCATGGTATTGGCATGCGTACGCCCTCCTTTTCGTAAGACAATGGTATGAGAGAGGGGCGTATGCATATGCCTGCCATGGGCGCTGCGGTTCGGCCTGCGCTTCGGGGGAGATAAATGGGTGACTGCGTTCATCCCAACGATGATTTACGTGGAAAAGGGATACGCAGGGCTGGGTTCAGAAAATTCAAAGAGCCGACCGCGGAAATGAAC
>CAZMGO010000244.1:0-1567 GCA_964565845.1 uncultured Oscillospiraceae bacterium
TCGCGACCTCCACCTTGGCAAGGTGGCGCTCTACCAACTGAGCTACTACCGCAAACCACGCTCAAGCGTGTTATATAATACCACATCATGGCTTAAAACGCAATACCTGACGCGATTTTTTACATTCAAGCGAAAACCGGTCTCAGTACGCAAAGCATATTTCCTCGCGAAGCGTGACATATTCCTTGCAGTTCACCACGCGCGCCTCGTCCTCAACCTCAAATTCAGCAAAGGATCCCGTCACCAGCAGCGCAGTCAATGCAATCGGCAGTTTTTCCTTTTCGTGCTATAAAATCACAGAAGCGTCAAGCTTTTTTTCGCCCTTTCTCGGATACAGGAAGGAAAAGCTTGCCTTCGGCTCGAATACCCATGGTATCACGGAAAGGAGTTTTTCCGCCATGCAGATCAACCTGACTCCCTATCTTGAGGATATTGAAAGCCGCCTTGACGCAGCGGAGGAGGCACGGCTCTGGAACGAATGGCTCGGCTGGACGCGCCACGAGAACGGCACAAAGCCCTTTTCGCCGAGACCACGCACACCAAGGCCGAGCACACTAAGCTGGCCGCACGTGAACATTAACGACACGCTGGAAAACGATGACCTCGCCATCTATCGCGAGCTTGAGGGCGTAAACCAGCGGCTTTCCGAGGGCTCCTGCCACATTCTGCGCGTTCGCGCGAATTACGGCGTGGGCAACGTGGCCTCCGCCTTTGGCCCGGAGCTGTTCGTAATGCCCCGCGAGACGGACACACTGCCAAACGTCCGCCCCTTCGGCGAGGAAGCCATGTATGCGCTGCTTGACCGCCCGGCTCCCAACCTTTCGTGCGGAAATTTCCCGAAGATCCTGCGCATTTACGACCGGTTTATGGAAATTGGACGCACATATCCGAAGTTCGGCTCCTTCGTTCGCTTGGAGCAGCCCGATCTGCAGGGACCGATGGACAATCTGGAGCTTCTCTGGGGCAGCTCCGTCTTCTACGCCCTGTACGATGACCCGGACACGATTCACGTGCTGCTTGAACGCATCACCGTGCTGATCGAATCCGCAATGGATGAATGGCTGCGCCGCTGCCCGAACGAGCGCGGTATTGCCAGCTATTTCCGCCATGTTGAAAGGGGCGCAATCGCCCTGCGTGACGACAGCGCCATGAATCTTTCCCCCGATTTCTTCAGCGAGTTTATCGCGCCCTACGACGGCCGGCTTCTGCGCAGATATGGCGGCATCATGCATTTCTGCGGCCGCGGCGACCATTTCATCGATCGGCTTGCAAAGCTCGAGGGACTAAACGGCATCAACATGAGCCAGCCTCATCTGAACGACATGGACAAGGTGTTTGCCGCTACCATCGATCAGGGGCTGCATCTTTCCCTGTCCACGCCGTCCTTTGACATCGGAAGACACGACAGCTCGAATCTGCTGTTCCTCGATTCGATGTAAGCCGCATTAGCCCTGCTTGTTCAGCAGCCTCCATGCGTTTTCCGCGACCACGCGCTCCTCGTCAGCCGGAATCACGAATACATCCGTGCGCCCCCGGCCGATCATGCGCTCGTTTGCAAGGTTTCTCC
>CAZMGO010000245.1:0-1553 GCA_964565845.1 uncultured Oscillospiraceae bacterium
GGTGGCAGGGCCGCAAGGCCCGGCGGCGGGGGAGCTTGCTCCCCCGCCCGCACGCTCCAGCGCGTCCATCTCCCCATACACCCTCGACTCCACATCCACCAGCGCCGAAAAATCCATCCGCGGTATGTAGCGCGCCTCCATTTCGTCGTGCAGGGCCTTTGCGGCACGCAGACAGCCGTAGGCACGGTTCAGCACGGCCTCGTATTCCGGCGGCGTACACGGCGAATCGGCAAACAATCCGTCATACACCCTCGCCGCAGGCACCCGCTCGCCGGTTATAAACAGCGGCAGCTGGGGAATATACAGCTGCGCATACGTCTCCGGCGAAAGCGGATCCAGAAAATATACCGCGTCCAGCCCCCGCGCCTGCGCCTCCGTACCCAGCGCGCGCAAAAGCGCATCCAGACTGCCGCCGAACGGACAGGCCACCCGCACGGTAATCTCGCGCGCAAAATCACTGGCAAAGCTCACATAGCCCTTGCACGTGTGCGCGCCTAAGAAAAACCGCCTCTCGCGCCCGCCGGGACGCACCTCGTCCGGCAGAAGCGCCTTCAGGTCGTTTTCGGGCTTCCGAAAATCACCCTCCGTACGCGCCGCCGAGCGAATCGCCTCGGCAGCGGTCAGATAGGCATAGGCATTTCGGAAGCACTCCGCCGTTCGAGCGCGCAGCGCCTCCAGCCGCGAAACGTCGCCGGACAGCGCGCGGCAGTCCAGAAACTCGCCCAGATTCAGCAGGATGTCCCGCGCGCCGGGCAGCAGCGGATCATACGCGTGCGGGCTGGTCGCGTCCAGCATGGCGACGTCCAGCGTCTCGTCCACGATGCCGTCCAGGCTGTCCGGGTCGGACGAGCAGGAAAACACGCTCACCGCGTGCCCCGCGGCGCTCTGCCGCCCGGCGACGCGGCGCATCAGCCCGCTCTTCCCCACGCCGGGCGCGCCCTTGATATAGAATACCCGTCTGCGCCCGGAAAACACGCCTTCAAAGCCCGAAACGAAGCCGCGCGCCGTATTCGCGCCCGCAAAGCATCGAATGCCCGATTGCATGCGCTCACCCCACATAAAAAACTTCCCAGTATTGTATGCCCGCGCGGACGCATACTGAACCGGGAAAGGGAGGTTTTCGCAAATGAAGCAAAATGAAACGCTGCTGTGCGAGCTGGCACGGGCGGCAAAAATGGGAAAGGACAGCGTGTCCATGCTGATGAAAAAGACCGACGACGCGCCGATGCGCCGCGAACTTCTGCGCGAAATGACGGAGTACGCCGCGTCCGAGGCCAAGGCGAAGCGCATGCTGTATGAGACCTGCGGGAAGCACGGGCCGGTGCATCCGCTGGCGCAAGCAGGCGCGTGGCTGGGCATTCAAATGGAGACCCTGCGCGACCGTTCGCCCTCGCATCTGGCGGACACGCTGATTCAGGGCTCCACGATGGGCGTAATCGACCTGACGCGCGCACGCGCACGCTGCCCGGAGGCCGACCCCGACGCGCATCGGCTGGCGAACGAATTCCTCAAAAACGAGCAGGACTCCATCGAACGGCTCAAGCGCTTCCTGT
>CAZMGO010000246.1:0-1533 GCA_964565845.1 uncultured Oscillospiraceae bacterium
CCGCCGGCGAAGATGACGCCGTCCAGCTGCACGACCTCGCCGATCAGCTCGTAGGCGCGCAGCTTTTCGTAATCGAGCAGACGCACCTCGCCGCCAAGGCGTTCCACGGCAGCGGTAATGCCTGCGGGAATGTACAGATCAAAGGGTTCTTCCTTGCGTTTATAGGGCGTAACGCCGATGAGCGGTTTACGTTCCATGGTTTATTCCTCCGTTTTTCGAATTCGTCCGCAGCTCAGGCGTCCCTCCGGGCATCGCCCGGTCACGGCGCAGCCGGGGCCGTACAGCCTGAACAGCTGCGGGAAATCATCCTGAAGCCGGGCAAGCATGCTTTCCGCCGCACGGCGAATTTCCCACTGGGCGCGGGAGCAGGTGCGAAGCTTGAGAAAATGCAAAAGCTCGCGGGCGTTCATGACGGTCATGATGTCCGTCGTGCACCCTGCCAAGGCATAATATGCCAGCAGCTCGCGCGGCGCGCCGCCGTCCATCAGCTTCCGCGCGGCGCGGGCGTTTTCCTCGAACGCGCGGGTGTAAAGAAGCCGCGCGTCGGCATTGGCCGCAATCGTATCCGGAAGCACATAGCCGCCGTCAAGAAGCGCGGTCTCCACGTCGGGCACCAGCAGCGTCTGCATGCGGTGGCGGGCAAAGTGGGTTATGCAGGCCAGCGAGACGTTCCGCACCGTGAAGGCATAGGAAATGGTTTCCAGCTCACGCGGGCGCGCGTCCCGCACGAGAGAAGCGTAATCCTCCGCTTCAAACCGTCCGGAGAAGCGCAGCGCTTGATTCAGCGCCTCCCTTGCGCCGGGGGTGGGGCGCATGTCGACCGACGAATGCACGATGTGCGGCGGTACGGCTTCCGAAGCCGGGGCGGCGCAGCGATAAGTCGGCGCGCCCCTCAGCTCCGCGTCAAGCACGCCGGGAAAGCGCGCGTCCAACTGCGCCTTCAGCGATTCGCCCAGCCTGCGCATTTCGGGATAAAGACTCATTCGCCCGTTCAGCATCGACGCGACAACATGCGCAAGCTCCCGGGCGTTGAGCGTCATGTAAAAATTGCTCTTAAAGCAATAGGGCAGCACGAAGCGCGCGTCCTCGCGGGGAATGCCCAGCGAAAGCAGCTGCTCATAGGCCTTGAAGCGTGCATCCATATTCGCGCGGAAGGCAGCCTCCTGCGATTCGGACAGCTCCTCCGGCACGACATAGCCCGCGCCGGAAAAATTGACGTAGCGCCGGGACTTGACCGTGTAGGACGCCAGACGGCATTCAATCAGCAGCTGCTCTGCCAGCACGCTCACGTCATGAAAGGCAATGGTGTAGCTCTGGTGCTCCACGACGGTTCGATGACCGGAGGCGAGCACCTTTCGAATGAGCTTCAGATCCTTTTCTGCGCCGTCGCCCTTTTCAAAGGCGCTCAGCGCGTTGCCCTCCGTGGTGGAAATGCGCGCCGACGCCGCCGAAACGCGAATTCCCGCGTCGCTTGCGGACAGAATTACGGCTCCGCCTGTTTTCATGTACTCCGCCTCCGTTTTCATTTGTTCC
>CAZMGO010000247.1:0-1521 GCA_964565845.1 uncultured Oscillospiraceae bacterium
ACAATCTTCCATGATTAGTATACCATTTTTCAGGCGACGTATCAAGTTGTATTTCGAGGTTCGACGAAACTCTTCCTGCACGGACTTGCAGAGTCAGCTATACATTCGTCTATATCAAAGGTTTATTCTACCGACACTCAATAACCGAAGTCCGTATTGGGGCAGAGAGCCGCGAGCGACCGCGAGGCCGAGCACGCGCTTGGCTGCTTGAGGGGGTGCGGGGGAGCGACGCTCCCCCGCCTTTGCGGAGAGAAGGCTACAGCTCGATTTCCATGCCGTCGTTGGAGATGGCGACGGGCAGGGGACTCAGCGCCTTCGATACCTCGACGATGCCGCCGATATGCTTGGTCACATAGTGGTTGAACACGAGGGAGCGAATTTGGCAGCCCTCGAGCACGGGCAGGTATTTCGCGGCCTCAAAGTGCGCGCATTCGCACACGGCGAGGTCGAGCGGCTCGTCCTTGGCGAAGTGCGCCGGGAAGTCGTTTGCCGGCTCGCGCGACAGGTCGCCGGAGAACAGCACGCGCTTTCCCTCTGCCTCGAGCAGGTAGGCATAGGAGGTGCGGCAGTGGCGGGTGCGCGCGGCGGTGACCCTCAGGAAGCCGTCGTCATACACGACGCCCTCGGAAACCGGTTCAAAGCGGATTTCCTCGCGCAGCGTTACGTCGAGCGCGTGCAGCCAGCCCTTCAGAGGCTCGACGCATTCAAGCTCGGGAAGGAAAATCGCGGGGTTTGCGGTTTTGAAGTACCAGCTGCACAGATCGACGAACGGCACGAGCCCGTCCACATGATCGCCGTGCATATGAGTGATGAAAACGGCCTTCACGGAGTCGATCGGGAAATCGCGGGTGCGCAGCTCGTCGATGGCGTTCAGACCCATGTCGATAAAGTAGCGCCGGGCGTTTTCACCGGTTCCGAGGGTAATCAGGGAGCAGGAGCAGCGGCGATGCGCCTCCGGCACGCCGTGGCTGGTTCCGAGGAAGGTAATGCGCATAAAATGACCTCCTGTTCAAAATGCAATGAGAAACGCCGCCGCTTTCGTTTTCACGATGGCGGCGGCGAACGGTTATCGTCGGATTACAGCTGGGGGCCGGCGGCAACCAGCGCCTTGCCGGCTTCGTTGCCCTCGTACTTGGCGAAGTTCTTGATGAAGCGGGAGGCGAGGTCCTGCGCCTTCTTGTCCCACTCGGAGGGATCGGCGTAGGTGCCGCGCGGGTCGAGAATCTTGGAGTCCACGCCGTTCAGCTCGGTGGGAACCTCGAAGCCGAAGTAGGGAATCTTCTTGGTGGGCGCGTTCAGGATGTCGCCGTTCAGGATCGCGTCGATGATGCCGCGGGTATCCTTGATGGTGATGCGCTTGCCGGTGCCGTTCCAGCCGGTGTTGACCAGATAGGCCTTGGCGCCGTTGGCTTCCATCTTCTTGACCAGCTCCTCACCGTACTTGGTGGGATGCAGCTCCAGGAAGGCCTGGCCGAAGCAGGCGGAGAAGGTGGGGGTGGGCTCGGTGATGCCGCGCTCGGT